>JACQPW010000061.1 GCA_016207285.1 Candidatus Kerfeldbacteria bacterium
ACTCAACCCGCGGTGAACGCCAGCACGGGTAATCTCACGTACACGCCGGCTGCCAATGCTAATGGTTCCACCACCGTTACCATCAACTTGTCTGACAACGGTGGTACCAGCAATTCCGGTGTCGATACCTCAGCCAACCAAACCTTTACCATTACAGTCAGCGCGGTCAATGACACGCCCACTGCCAATGCGGGAACGGATCAGACCGTCAATGAAGATGTTGGTTCGGCAGCATTGTCCGGCACCGCTTCGTCTGATGTCGAAGGTAGTACGTTAACCTATACGTGGTTAGAAGTCACCGACAGTGGTGATGGTTGCAGTCTCTCTGCAACGACCAGTAGTCAGCCAACCGTTACCTTGGTGAATCGTGAATCGGGTTATGCCTGTAGCTATAACTTAACCGTGAATGATGGCACAGTCAGTTCGGCCAGCGATACGGTCATTGTCAACATCACCAGTAATAATGATGCTCCAGTCTTGCCTACACTATCTGATCAGTCTATCGATGAAGGGAATACACTATCGGTTGCGGTGACAGCCAGTGATGTGGATAGCCAAACCGTAGCCATGTCCGCCTCGGATGTAGACGGTGCCCTGGAAGGAGCCGGCGTTCTGGTGGATGATCTCTTCACGGATAATGGCAATAAATCCGGTACGTTGGCTTGGACAACTTCGTATGCGAGTGCCGGTACTTACCAAGTGGCCATTGCCGCCACCGACAATAACACTACGGTGTCCGATACAATGATCATTGAGGTATCTAATGTGAATCGCGCACCAACCTTTAGTGGCGCCTTACCAAACATCGCCGTCGTGGCTGGTTCAACCACCGCTGCTCTGTTCGATTTGGATGACTACTTCACTGATCTCGATGGCGACACGCTCGCCTATACAGTGGCCGGGAACGAGGACGCAACTGTGACGCTGACCGATGGCGCTGTGACAATAACTGTCCCAGAAACAACCGGTGATAGCCTGGTCTTAACCTTTACCGCGACCGATTCTAATTTAGCCACTGCCATCAGCAATGAAATTATTGTAACCATCACGCACGCCAGTATTGATCCAGAGGAGATCGACCACATCAGTGGTTCTGATAGTGGGGCTGGGGTCGTCATCATCTACGATGATCAGGGTGAGGTGTTAGCAGAGTGGCAGGCCTTTGAGGTTGGCGGCGTCATTCCACGAGTGGTAGAGATTAACGATGCAGTCTACGTATTTGCTATAAAGAAAACCAGCGGGAGTACCATTCACGCCTACAGTTCAATTGGTGAGGTCTTGCGTAAAAAACGGATTTCGCCCAAATTACATTGGCGTCGCATTGCCACTGGCGACGTGTACAAAAAAAACAACCAGGAGGAGATTGTGGTTGCGACGAAGCGTGGTGCCACTGTCTACGTTAAAGTCTTTACCTTTAAGCCGAATACTGGGGTGTTCAAAATTGTTGAACGTTCCGTTGTGTTTAACGTGTTCGGGGAGTTCAAGGTGAGCGTACGTAATAACAAGGTCCACATCAAAGATATTGACGATGATCAGGATATTACCATTGAAAAATGGTACTAAATACGTCATCCCATGGTGTGCACTGTTTGAGCAAAGTAAGTAGTCTGGTATACTGATCTTAATTTGATCATTAGTATTATTTTATGGTGCGATCTGGTCTCATTGTCAGTAGTTTACTAGCGGTTTTGCCCTTAGCGGTTGCGGCGGGTGATAACCCCTGTGGTAGTGTAGTGATTGATAACAATACCGCTGATTGGGAAGAGGTTGAGTCGATTGTGACCGACGAAGCTGATCTCACCGGAACTGATTATTATTATAGTGCAGCTGGCTGGTCTACTACGGCATCTGATAGCGATCGTTATTCAACGAATATTGATCTGATGAGCGATCTAGAAAACCTAAAGGTGTGTAATACTGCTACTCAATTGCAGTTATATATCGACTCGATTCATCCTTTACTGTCGGTTTACGATCTGTCCGAAGAAAAATATTATGAGTTTGGTGATACCGATGGGCCGGGCGAGGATGTCGGGTTACCAGCAGATTTAGACCTGTGGCTGGTCTTTAAAATGCAAAAGGGTGAAGAGGGAACGATTCTCTACTACGGGGTGTACCTCCATGCGTTATTGGGAGAAATCGGGATGGAAGCTGGACCAGAGGTGACAGCCATTTATGAAGAAACCGACGCAACAGATTTCGCGTCAGCCAGTTTCAACCCCAATGAAGATACCTTATTGGTAACGATTGAGGCAGAAAAAGGGGATGAATCTAAAGACAGTGAATCGGGAAAAAATGTCGATAGTGCTGGCGGCTTTGAAACAGACTTAAACCTTACCAATAGTGATGGTACGGGCTTGCTCAATTTAGAGAGCATTGATTACGGTGATAAGTTGCGCTTAGCGGTGCAGACCTATACGGGCAGTGATTTTGAAACTGCAGCGGTCTCCGCTACCGATAGTGCACAAGATTCAACTGCACGTGTCAGTTATACGATCAAAAAGATTGGTGTGCAGAATGTGGCTGTGGCTAAAGCTAAAATTACTAGCGACAGTGCGCGGGTCACTTGGGACGAACTAAGTGATGTACAACGTTATACGGTTCAGTTGCGGTCACTCACTGGCAAAGTCATCTCGACCACTAACAGCACTACCACCAAAGCCAATTTAGTTGACCTTGTCTCTAATCATCGTTATCAAGTACGTGTCCGAGCCAAAATTGGTGGTGTGCTCACACCCTGGTCAGAGTCCGTGCGATTCAAAACGACTGACTAGCTTCCGGTCGCTTGACCGAACCCATTTTTTGGGATAGACTAACCCCATGAGACTGCCGACGGGTGAGGAGATTGCGGCACTGTATCAACAGTATCAGACACCGCCTCATATCCAGGATCACATGCGGGCAGTGGCCGCCATCGCTACGGAGCTAGGACGTTACCATCAGGCCGATCTTGGTCTAGTGGACGCCGCCGCCAAATTACATGATTTGGTTCGAATTCCAGAGCAGTGGCCAACTCTTCCCGCGACTATTGCCACACCACAACCGCATGCCCAGATCAATGATCTGATCTTACAGTCGGCTTATCCGGAAGTGGCCGCAGCCATCCGGCCTCATAGCTTAATGACTATTTTGGCGAACGATCCGTTTCCCAGCCTTGAAGCTAAGTTAGTCTATTATGCAGATAAACGCGTGAACCATGCCGAGGTGGTTGATTTAGTTGACCGCTTGCAGCTGGGAAAACAGCGTTGGCAGGTGCCAGCGGAAGATGATCGGTCCGTTGAACTCTTAGCCAAATTAACAGCCTTGGAAGCAGATTTATTTCGTCCCGTACCCTATGACCCCAACCAACTTAAAACCCACCTCAAAACCGACCGCCCGTAAACCACTACGGCGCATCAAGCAAAAAAGTGTCGGTGCGATTATTTTGAACGCCTCCAACCAGGTGTTGATTATGTATTCAGCTAAAAACCGTTATTGGGAATTTCCTAAAGGTAAAGTCGAAACGGGGGAGAAGGAGCTAGACACCTTGAAACGAGAGATGTTCGAAGAAACGGGTATTCAGCGTTTCCGATTACATCCGCAGTTTCGTGAATTTTTATATTATCGTTTTCGGGTGCATGATCTGCTCATCCAAAAAGTAGTGGTCTACTATTTGTTCAAGACCGGCCAAGAAGTCAGACTATCGGATGAACACAAAGATTATAAATGGGTTGATGCCGACGACGTATCCAAATATTTAAAGCATATTAATCAGCGTGATTTGATGAAACGTGTTAAACAATTTTTAGCCAAGCATCCGTTGTAGACTGTTATGATCAAGCGCTATCAGCCACAACCCCTACCACCCGCCGACTGGTTACAGGATTTTCCAGAGTTGCATCCGGTGGTGGCGACGGTGTTGTACCATTTGAACATCCGCACCGCGGAGGCTATCGACCACTATTTGCACCCACTCTATGAACGCGATCAACATGATCCGTTTTTGTTTACCGATATGCAGAAGGTGGTGGAACGGATTGTGACCGCCCGCGACGCCGATCAATCGGTCTTGGTCTATGGCGATTATGATGCCGATGGGGTGTGTTCAACCGTGCTGCTCTATACGGCCCTCCAGGAGATTGGAATAAAAAAATTGTCCATGTACCTGCCGCATCGTGATACTGAAGGCTACGGCTTAAATGCGGCTGCGGTGGAGCGTTTTCATACCGAAGGTATTCACCTGATCATCACCGTCGATTGCGGCATCTCGAACGCAGTTGAAGTAGCCCGGGCTGCTGAGCTGGGAATGGATGTCATTGTCACCGACCACCATGTAGAACCACCCCAATTACCGGAGGCTGCCTTTGCCATTATTAATCCACAAGTGAAACGGTGTGGCTATCCCTGGCCGATGTTGGCCGGAGTAGGCGTGGCCTTTAAAGTGGCTCAAGCCTTACGTCAGCATTTGCATTTAGAGGAACGTTTTGAGAAGTGGTTGCTCGATTTAGTGGCCATCAGTACCGTCACCGACTGTATGCCATTACAAGATGAAAACCGCACTTTCGTTAAATATGGTCTAGTCGTGTTGAATAAAACGAAACGCTTAGGCTTACAGCAGTTGATTGCCGCTACCCATAAACCAGGGACAGCTGTCACCACCACCGGCATTAGCTATCGGCTGGGTCCGTGGATTAACGCCGCCGGCCGGATTGATCACGCCAATGTGGCAGTGCAGCTGTTATTGGCCGACAACGTAGAACAAGCGGCTAGCGATGTGGCCGCCTTAGGTAAAACGAATACCAGTCGACAAGAACAAACCGAAGTGATGTTCCAGGCCGCCAGACTGCAGGCCGCCGCGCAAACCGACCAGCCGGTGTTATTCACGTATGGAGAAGCGTGGCCATTAGGTTTAGTCGGGTTAGTGGCCGGTAAGTTAGTATCCGAATTTCATAAACCAGCCTTTGTGATGACCCTGAATAAAAACCGGGTGTTTGGTTCGGGGCGCAGCGTAGCGGGCGTAAACTTGATTAAAACCTTGCAACAAATGAGCGATTGTTTTGATCGTTATGGTGGTCATGCCATGGCCTGTGGTTTTAGCTTAGAGGATAACGTCACGCGCACTCAGTTTGCTAAAAAATTTGTCACTACGGTGCAAAGCCAGTTAGACAGTTTACCTACGGAACATAGTATTCCGGTGGCGGCTGAACTGCGTGTGGCAGATGTGAATTGGACACTGGTGGAACAATTAGAACAGATGCAACCGTGGGGTGAAGGTAATTTGGAACCATTGTTTCTATTCCAAAACGTGCCGGTGAAAGATTTTCAAACGGTTGGCGCAACCAATACACATTTGCGCTTAGTCTTAAGTGAGGGTGCCCAGAGCTTAAAAGCGATCGCGTTTGGTTTTGGCAAAAAAGCCGACACTCTAAAATTGGGCGATACCGTAACGTTGGTTGGAAAGATCGGGGTGAATGAATGGAATGATAAACGTGATATCCAATTGATGGTAGAGGATTGGCTATGAAGACAGTAACGACGACCCGTTGGTTTTACAATCTGTATGTCTTTATCTCGGGTGCTGCGGTGATGTTGCTAGAATTTGCTGCCTCTCGGTTATTGGCACCGTATTTTGGCACCTCTATTTTTGTGTGGGGGAATATTATTGGAGCGATTCTGATCGCTTTATCGGTGGGGTACTTTATCGGTGGTAAGCTCGCTGACCGTAAACCAGATTTAACGGTTGTGAGTAGCTACGTATTAGCGGCTAGTGTCTTAGTGAGTTTAATTCCGGCCTTCATGGTAGTGCTCGTAGTACCGTTATCAGAGTTGCAGACCAGTTTCAGTTTCCAGTTAGGGTTTAGCATTATTGGTTCATTTGTGGCGATCGTGTTGTTATTTGCTTTGCCCGTTATTTTGCTTGGCATGGTGAGTCCGTTCATTATCCGCATCGCCACTAAAGATATCCAAACCGCTGGCCAAGTAGCGGGTGGGTTATATGCCTGGTCAACACTTGGCAGTATTGTGGGCACCTTTGCCAGTGCCTTTTTTATTGTTCCATTTTTAGGCAGCCGCGAAACGATTTTTATTTCGGCCCTGTTATTGGCACTGATTGGTATCGTCGGGATGAAGCGGTATCGGTATGCAGTGATTTTGGTCCTGCCGATTGTATCGTATCTATGGTTTAGTCAACAACCATTACGTGCTGATGCCGCCGTGCTGGAAGAAGGTGAGACCATGTATCAGTATTATGCCGTCAGTGATACCAGTGATCGTTTATTGTTGCAATATAATGAAGGCATCGGCACCCAATCTTTTTACATGAAAACGGGTGTGTTAACTAATACGTACTACGATTACTTAGGTCTAGTACCGGTATTAGCTGGCACAGTACCACCAAGGAATATCGCTGTGTTGGGGTTAGCGGGCGGAACTCTGACCCGACAATTGACGACGTTTTTTCCAGACAGCCACATTACTGGAGTCGAAATTGATGGCGACATCGTAGACCTAGCTAAGCGGCGGTTCGGTTTAGCGGATCAGGGGATCACGATTGTGATTGATGATGCCCGCACCTTTATGCAGCAGACAGCTGAAACCTATGATCTGATTTTTGTGGATGCCTTCACGAATGAATACTACATTCCGTGGCACATGACAACGGTGGAGTTTTTCCGTAGCCTAGCGGAACATCAGCCAGCGCAGGGGATGGTTGCCATGAATATTGGCAGTGCGAGTGGTGACGCTAAATTATTACAAGCCATGCTGACAACGATTCAGGCGGTTTACCCCAACGTCTACACGGCAGCTATTCCCGGCACCTTTAACTATGTGGTGGTGGCAGCTAAACAACCTATTCAATCGTTGGATCCACTTTTGGCGATCACAGATGAGCGTCAAGGGTCAGCTGCTTATCTGTATGACCAAATTGCTCCGTTTACCGCTAGTAATACTGCGCCGATTCTGACGGATAATCGTGCACCGGTCGAGCTGTACACCGAAGCAATGGTGTGGGACTATATTCTTGATCTATGACCCATAGTTTTACAACCATCACTTTTTTTACCGATGGTGGAGCGCGCGGTAATCCTGGTCCGGCGGCGTCTGGTGCCTATAGCCCTGAACTGGGTGAATTTAAGCGTTACCTCGGAACGGCTACCAATAACCAAGCCGAGTACACCGCGATTATTTTGGCCTTAGAACAAGCCGTGGCATACCAAGCCAATCATCCTAGCTTACAGCACATTGATTTCTTTATGGATTCAGAGTTAGCCGTCAAACAATTAAAACGTGAATATAAAGTGAAAAACCCCGAATTGCAAAAGCTATTTTTAAAAGTATGGAATTTGACGACCAAGTTTCAAAAAGTAACGTTTACCCATGTACGGCGGGAAAAAAATAAAGACGCCGATCGCTTAGTGAACGAAGCCATCGACGCAGCCTTAGCACAATCATGACCACACTTTACCCAAAACCGTACGACTGTAGCGAGTGTGGGCAGCATCCCAATCAGGACTTTTATATCTTTACCCCGACCAATGATTGGATCATTTCCTTCCCGGGGCAACAGCTGTTTCATTTGCATTTTGGAGAAGCGACCTTTGAAGAAGACGAAGATATTGCCCAAGCCAAGTTTGTGGCCGATTACTATTATCACCGCATGCATGAGCACCCGCACGTATCCTTTTTCTTTATCTTGGATATGTCAAAAGTGGATAACAGCGCACTCATCTCTGATCGTGCCAAACAGATCTATCGGATTATCTTAGAACATCCGCAATTAGTAGCCGGTGTCGTCTACGGGGCTACCACCGATATGCAAGCCATGGTGCATTTAATGGCGGAAGATACCGACAAAACCGTTACGACCGTTTCCACTAAACAAGCAGCTGATCAAATCTATCAGCATTGGCATCGCGGGCAATAACTGAGTTATTTTAACAAGCCACGTACGTTATCTGGCAATTCGACAGACATTGTGGATAGTTGTTCAGCTAGATCATGCAGAGTGGCGGCACGTTTTGTTCCATAGGCTTGCGTAGTATCTTGTTTGGCAGTGTTCGTTTCTAATAGGGCAATGATAGCGCCACGTTTTTCAAATAATATTGCATTCAGTTTCGCGAATAGCTCAGCGGATGTGTTTAGTTCTTGTTCCATTTGGACACGCAGTTCTTGTGGCCAGACTGTCGTTTCAAACGGGTTGACCTCGCGGTAGGTACTTTTGCCTTGCATGATCACTTTATAGGCTGCGTCACGTAGTGTTAGTCGGGCATCGCCGCAACGAAGATAATGGGTAATCAGATCACGCAATTCAACGGCTGCCACATAAGTAGGATCAGAGCCAGTAACTTTCTTCCAGCTCTGTGCGACACGATCGCGCCAGGTATCTTCATGATCCAAACCTATACCGTGAGTACCTTTTAATTCATCAGTAATTTTGCAGACCACATCCCAAAATGCATGTAAAGTTGGATCAAACCTTGCAGGATCGTAGACAACTTCAGCCTGCTGCAATAAGGCTTGTTCTTGATTGGTAAAGGGGATATCATCAGCTGTGACTTTAGCTAAACTCCAACGACTAGCTGCTGGTCGATCATTGTGAACAAACACGCCAACACCTTCCGCACCACCAAACATCACGTCGCTGGTTACGGGCTTGACTACGATGGTATCATTACTCACTCGAGCAGCCTGCGTAATTAAATCCCAACGGTGTTTAGCATCTGGTGATAATGTATCCCTAGCAGCCACCATTTCTGCAGAGTAGGTGATCGGAGGTAATTCCTGTTTGGCTTCAGCACCAGCGATGATTAACTCTAAAGAATAGGGTTTGAGGTCAGCCATGCGTAAATCAAATGGAGCCAGCACGCCCTCTTCATTTTGTGTGACAAAGGTGACTACTCCAAGGTCAGGACGAATGCTAATTGCCCGAGCGCGTCCGATGGCAGGTAAAAAGTCGGATCGCTGCGAACGCAAAAAAGCTTCAATCGCTTGTGGCAACCATGTAAACTCTGCACCACCTGGTTGGGCAGCAATATATTCTCTGATCGCAAATAGACGTCTTTGGTTACTGCGTTCGGTGGCGGCTGTACCACGGGAAGCTGTTTCGTCTATTTCAGCAATGTGTTGGGGTAATTCAACTGTAAAACCTTGCTGCACATTTGCTGGTTGAGGAATCACTCTTGTTAATTGGGCATCAGCACCACCGCGTACTTCGAGTGACTCTACTGGTAGACGCACTGGTAGTTCCTTATCTGGCATTGGGTCATGCTAGCCTTTTTTTGGGCTTTTGTCAATGCTGACACGTTGGACAAAAATGTGTCCCACGCCCAGCGCAGCGAGTTTTTTTGATAATGGTTTTACAACGACGACAGGGTTCACCAGTGCGATCGTACACTTTGCGCTTATTCCAATAGGAACCGGTTTTGCCGTCGACCCGATAGTAGTGACTAAAACTAGTGCCACCTAGTTTAATTGCTTCACGCAAAATATCATGGCTCGCTTGATAGAGCGCTCGTTGCTCTGCACGCGTTAACGTACTTACGCGGCGAGTTGGCTTTACTCTAGCCTGCCAGCAGATATCGTCGGCATAGATGTTGCCGATGCCAGCAATGGCCTGTTGGTTCAACAGCACTGCCTTAATACTTGTCCGTTTACGTTTTTGCAAAACAGTACAGAAATAATCAAACGTGTACGTGGGTTCAATGGGCTCGATCCCTAGTTTTTTCTGAATAAAGTAATGTTCAATGTCAGCGGCTGGGTATAGTTCCACATAGCCAAACTTACGCATGTCTTGAAAGAATAGCTTGCTACCATCCGTAAAGATAAACTCAACCCGGGTGTGGTTGTTTGGTAGCGTAGTTTGTTCCTTGCCCATGGTATGACCGCCCAAAAATTTCGGTTGTTTGTCTGTGTACAATAACTGTCCGGTCATTTTTAAATGAATGACAAAGCCATAGCCAGAATTCAGGTTCACCACTAACCATTTGGCTTTACGATCCACTCCAACTATTTTTTTCTTTAGGACAAATTTTTTAATTTCAGTCGCTGTGCCTTTAAATTTTTTGTGTTCATGCACTACAAGTTTAGTGATGGTTTTGCCCACGACATATTTGCGTAAACCGTTGGCTACTGTCTCAACTTCTGGTAATTCCGGCATGGAAAAAGTATACCACAAATGACAAAGCCCAGATCCTCCACGGCTGGGCAGTGTCCTCCTTGCGTTGTACTAGTCATCGACCCATCCTTCCCAGGCGACATCCAGGAGGTTCTGTTCACCGTAGAAGGTGTTCAGCCAGTCGCGCAGTCCAGCTTGGGTGAACTGGCTGATGTCACGATGCGGTGCCGCCGCTCGCAGTTCAGCAGTGATTTCCTGTACCACCACGTTGGCGCGACCATTGATGTAGGGGGCAAAGTTGAACCAGCCCTCAGCGCCCTTGGCTCGCAGCGTCAGGTTCACCCACACCACCGGGACATCCAGTCCAGCCGATGCTTGGAACAGTTCCAGCGTTCCCAGAATGCGCGGCAGCAGAACGCCTTGCCAGGTCGCGAAACCGGGAACGTGCTGACCGAACTTGGCCAGGTACTGGGCACGACGTTCTGCGGTGTAACGCTGATCTGGCAGGATGACGATGGCGATACCACCAGGCGTACGCTTGGCGCGTGCCATCAGCCGGCTTACCTGGTAGCGATACCACCAGTTGGAGAGTCGATGCAGGTCGCGCTGCAGCTGCGGCCACCACCGCCACACTGCCCACTCGTGAAAGCGAGTAGTGAAGATACCCAGACCCAACGCCCACAATCCCCAGCCCATCGGGTTGAAGATGTGTGAACCTTTCAGGACAAAGGCCATCCGTTGGCTGACGTAGCGTCCAGTGAAGTAGGCGACCGCCCAGGAGAGGATGGTGGGCGGGTGCTTGAACAGGACAATCTTCAGTCGATTGTCTCCGCGCAGATCCGCACACATTTCCGTCAGCCAGGAGAACCCGAGGGGCTGAAAGCACCAGTGCTGAACCCGCCAGGACCACCAGTACGGCATGCTGCCCAACGGATGGTAGGCCGTGAACCAACCCAGCGTCAGACTCCACAACATGCCGCCAGTGAAGGCGATGCAGCCTTCAATGAAGGTCAGAGTGAAGAACAAGATGGCCCGCAGCCAGGCATGGATTTTCTGCATGGTAAACTCCGAGCAATGCAGTGATGAGATGAGCAAAACGTGGCCGCAGTGTAGGTACTTTCTAACGGTTTGTCAACGCCAGCAGCCCGTGCTACTATGTTCGGTACGTATGCCAGCCAAACCAAAAACTGATAAAACCACACGCAAAACCAGCGGTAGTGGAAAGAAATTCAAAGAGGTCAGCATCGTCCAATTTTTGAATGTCAAAAAAGTGGAACGCAAAACAGAATTAATGCGTTTACTCACGCATGTGGTACAAAATTATACCAAAGATAAATCTGTCTTGGTGCAAGCGAAGACCACCACCAATAGTATTGAATATCGAGTCTTGAATAAAAAGGTTGCCCTGGCCCTAGCGACGAGAGCACAAGCGGCTTTCAAGCAACACCATCCTACCGTTACTGTATCGACGCCGAATGATGGTGCGTATTGTCGCATCACGGTTGAATTCAATTAAACGGCTGTGGGCAGCGAGTTCGATGTCCACTACGCATTGCTAAACCCAGAGCAGCGTCGGGCAGTCGACCATGTGGATGGTCCGATGTTGGTGTTGGCAGGTGCTGGTACCGGCAAAACGCAGATGATTGCCTTGCGCATTGCAAAATTGCTGGCCACGCAAGATCTGGAACCACGCAATATTCTGTGTTTAACGTTTACCGAAAGTGGTGTCAACGCCATGCGTGCCCGCCTTGTCACTATGCTGGGTGCAGTTGGTTACCAAGTGCGGGTCTATACCTTCCATGGTTTTTGTAATGAGGTGATTACCGATCATCCTGAAGTCTTTTTAGAGCAATCAGCCTTAGAACCGATTACGGATCTCGATCGGATCATTGTGGTGCAGGATATCATCCAAGAGCTATCCGCCGACAATCCATTAAAACCGTTTGGTGCACCGGATTTTTATATTCCCGACATTTTACGCGCCATCCAAACCCTCAAGCGCGAAAACGTCAGCCCTGACCAATTGTTAAAATTGGTAGACGATACCATGCCCGATAAAAAAAATCAGAAACAATTAGCCAAACAACGGGCGCTCGTGGGCGTCTATCAAGCCTATCAAACAAAACTGCGTCAGTTGCAGCAGTACGATTACGAGGACATGATTTTGTATGTCATTCAGGCCTTTACCGATCATCCCGATATTCTGGCTGACTATCAAGAACAGTACCTGTATGTGCTGGTCGATGAGTTTCAAGATACCAATGGGGCACAAAATGAGGTCATCCGTTTATTAGGTTCTAACCAAACAGATCCCAACATCTTCGTCGTCGGAGATGACCGCCAATCGATTTATCGTTTTCAAGGGGCCGCTCTGGAGAATATTTTGTCTTTTCAACAACGGTATGGTCAGTCGGCCGAGATCATCAGCTTGCAACAGAATTACCGTAGTCAGCAAATGATTCTAGACGCTGCGACGGCGCTGATTAGAAATAATCAATCTAGTTTAGAACGACACATTCCGACCTTACAGACCGGCTTAATCGCCGCTAGAGCGTTAGATCCTTACCCCATTGAAATCGCGGCACTAGATTCTCCGGCAGTAGAGCTCTATTGGCTGAGTCAGCGTATCACTGCCCTGATTGCTGAGGGTTGCAATTCAGCTGACATCGCTGTTATTTGTCGCACCAATGCCGATGCCGATGTGGCGTTCGACCACTTGAACCGTTCTGGTATCCCGGTGCATTTAGCAGCTGGTAGTAATGTCCTAGCCGATCCATTCGTGCAGCAGTTTGTGCGCTTACTATCCTATGTTGGTCTGGGGGGTAACGATGAAGAACTGTTTAGTATTAGTCAAAGCGATTGGTTACAGTTTCCGCTGGCCGAGGTTGCGGTGTTAACCCATCAAGCCAGCAGTACGCACACGTTTTTGTGGCAGGTGTGGCAAAACAGTGAGCAACCAGCCATCCATCAATTTGCCGAGAATATCTTACGGTGGCGACGTGTCATTCATACCCAACTGTGTTCAGATTGGTTTAGTATGATCGTTCAAGAATCTGGGTGGTTGGCGCATGTCATGAAAACACAACACAGCGTGGCCCATCTCAATCGGTTATCTACCCTGTTTCATGCTGTGTTGCAACTAACGCGCTCTAATCATCGCATTACGATCAAAGAAGTGCTGGAATATCTTCGCTTATTGCAAAAACATGATCTCGCCTTGGAAGAAGAACCGCTCGCTACCCAGCGACAGGCTGTGCATGTGTATACGGGGCATCGCGCCAAGGGTCTAGAATTTCAGCATGTCTTTATTATCAAGTGTGTAGATAAGCATTGGGGTAATACTATTGATCGAGCCAAGTTGAAATTACCCGCTGGTATCCTGCAGTTTGAATCAGCTGATGTCAGCACTGCCGCCAATGAAGATGAGCGTCGTTTATTGTATGTTGCCATGACGCGGGCTAAAGAAAAGCTGTACATGAGTTTCGCTACACAATCCGACAGCGGCCGTGCCACTCAACCGAGTCAATTTATCAGTGAGCTACCCAGTGCTACCGTAACGCCAGCTCTGGATGCAGCCACGGTTATCCAGCAGCCTGGAGAGCGGTTAGTGCAGACCTTATCACCAGCGCCCGAGCGATTAGATACAGCGGTTGTCCAGGATTATGTTCGCGGCTTACTCGCCAACTACCGGATGAGCGCGACCCATTTGAATGATTATCTACACTGTCCGCGGTTGTTTTTCTATCAAGATATTTTACGCGTGCCACACGAAACCAATAAACAAGTCGCTTTTGGTATTGCCGTGCATAACGCCTTGCAAGCTGCTAGTCGGCAGCAGATTGATCATGGTCACTTACCAGCGGTGACGGATTTTATGCAGGTGTTTGAAAAAGAGCTCACCAAGCAACCGCTCTCTACCAAAGACTATCAGCACGACTTAGCCTTTGGGCAGAGCATTTTACCGCGCTACTATGCTGACCATCAGGATATTTTGCGCGCTAATCTGTTTCCAGAGAAAAACTTTAGCAGTGATCAGATCATGGTAGACGAGGTTCCCTTGGTGGGCAAAATTGATAGCATTACCGTCTTGGATGAAGCCACTAAACAGGTGCATGTGATTGATTACAAAACGAGTAACCCAGATAGTAAGTCAGCCGACTTAGCCAAAGGAGGAGTGTATCATCGGCAACTGTTATTCTATAAATTGCTGTGTGACAACGCTAAAGCGTTTGGCTATACGGCCGTCTCCGGTGAAATCAATTTTGTGCGCCCTTCTGCCAAGACTAATCAGTTTGTCCATCGGCAATACGAGTTTACCGATGAAGACGTGGCACGTACCCGCCAGGAAATCAAAGTTGTGTATCAGCATATTCAAAATTTGGACTTTTTGCACCCAGCGGCTGAAGCTCTTTGTGGTGAGTGCAATTGGTGTCAGTTGTTAGATGGGAGTACAATAGCTTAGATGTCTACGCTCTACAAAGTAATCGTGGTGGGAGGTGGTTTAGCCGGATTAGGCGCTGCGTATGAATTATCCAAAGATAAACGTTACCAAGTAACGTTATTAGAACAGCGTGATCGCATTGGCGGTCGGATTCACGCACTACCGATCGCTGGGCAAATGGTGGATGTGGGTGGTTTTATTGTGTATCCCTGGTATGTTGAATATCATCGTATATTGAAAGAATTGGGGTTGACGAATCAACTGAAAAAAATTCCGTTGCAAGCTATTTATTACCAAATAGACCAGTCCGGCAAGTATTATACGCAGAGGACTATTCCGTTCCCCAAAAAAGATACGGCTCGGTTGGCGTTAAAGCTAGCTGTGCCAGTGTTTCAAGCCCGCGATGTTGCGGCACCACCCTTGCACAGTTTTGATTATATGACTGGATCCGAGTTCTTTCGTGATGCCCTCAATACCAAAGGTCCGGCCGGATTGTACGAGACCTATACCAATGTGGTGAATCAGGGTTATTGCTATCCCAGTGTGGATCGCTTCAAGATGGCCTTCATGGCACCATTTATTCGCATGAGTCAATTTCAGGGCGATGTGAGCGATTCTTTTTTTGTCCGATCCGGTAACCAGCAAGTGCCGCAGGCTTTAGCAGCCGTGATCACAAAGGCTGGTAATAGTATTCGTACGAACGTGATAGTGACAGGGTGCACGAGTACAACGGCTCATACCAACCAAGGAGACGTATCAGGAGACGCTATCGTGTTCGCCCAGAATGTGGAACCAAATGTGTATCAGAGTATTTTGCCGGATATTAAAATCAAGTGCGGCTACACGCAGTACTACAGCGTGATTGTAGAACTATCAGGATCAGTAGCTGTGCAAGGTGATACGCATTGGGGGGCGGCGTTCTACCTACCAGACCAAACACCACTGCAAATTGTGTCAGCGGTGAATTTAGGCATGCTCTACACGCCAAAGCTAGCTCATTATTTAAACCTGAATATAGTTGTACGCGAAGCGGAGACACATCCCCAAACAGCGGATCAGTTGTTACCGGTTTTAACTACTCAACTCAAAAAACTATTCCCTGATGTCACGGTACGTACCTTATCCCAGGTGGTCTACTGGCCCATGACCATGCCCATCGCCGATGAGGCTTTCGTGGGTACGGTGCGAGCGCGGCAAGGTAAATTGGGCCATTACTTTGCGGGCGATTGGTTAGGGGCACCTTCGATGGAAGCAGCCTTAATGACAGGCGTGCGAGCGGCACAGCAGCTGATCGTGGACACGACCACTACCTATCAGCCGATCAAATCAGAGCCGCTCTATACCAGGCTCAATAATGGCTATACTAAACTGAATAAGCGGCTAAAAAACAAAATCACCCCGGTGGGCGGGGTGCGACGTTAACTATCACTAAAGATTTTGCTTAGTACTTGGTACAATCTAGAACTACTCCTGTGCCGTAAGCCACTGGCTTCTTGCACAGTACGAGCGTAGTTATTGCTCTTCCAGGTACACGCGTACTATAGCATGGTCTTTCTAATCTGTCTATAGTATACTACGCACCATGCCTAAAACGATCATGATTACAGGGGTTTCCAGTGGTATTGGTAAAGTGACGGCCGAATATTTCACCAGTAAGGGGTGGAAGGTAATAGGCACCAGTCGATCAGCTAATCCTGTCCAGAATGTCTATGCGTTAGATGTCACAAATGCCACTGCTTGTCAGCAAGTGATCGACCAAGTAGTCAATGATCATGGCCAGATTGATGCAGTGGTCAATAATGCTGGTTATGGGTTATATGGTGCCTTTGAACAGTGTGATGACCAAGATGTCAGAAAGCAATATGAGGTGAATGTGTTTGGGACGATGAATGTGTGCCGCGCCATTTTGCCCCACATGCGCAAATGGAAACAGGGAACAATTTTGAACATTTCATCGATTGGTGGAAAATTTGTCGTACCGTACTACGGTGTCTATAACAGCACTAAGTTCGCGGTGGAGGGCTTTAGTGAGGGACTATGGCATGAAGTGTTACCGTTTGGTATTCGCGTTAAGGTAGTTGAACCTGGTGCTATTAACACCGGTTTTTATGACCGTTCCAAACAAGAAGGTAAACAGATGGCAATTGATCCGGAGTATAAAGCCACCTCTGATCGATTATGGCCACAGTATGCACAAGCTGGAAAAACGGGTGCTGATCCTATGGTGGTAGCTAAGGTCATTTACAAAGCGGCCACTAGTCAGAATAAACGCTTACGGTACGCTGCCGCTCGAGATGCGCACATTAATATTGCGTTCATGAAATTGTTACCGCACCAAATCGGTTTATGGCTAGCGCGTAAGTTTACGGTAGATCGTTAAACACTGCTGATGGGCAGCGACATCATGGACGCGCAACCAGGTAGCACCATGCTGGGCGGCTACCAAGTGCGCAGCCAATGTACCCGGTAAACGATCCCGCACGGCTGCTCCCGTCAGTTTTCCGATAAATGATTTACGTGAAGCGCCAATTAAAATGGGGTAGCCCAACGTCTTGAATTCTTCTAGTCGCACCAAGATCTCCACATTGTGCGCGACGGTTTTTCCAAAGCCAATCCCGGGGTCTAAAATAATGTTTTGTTTCTTGATACCGTCAGCGATCGCTAATTTCGTTTGCTGGCGGAAAAACTGCTTAATATCCAACACCACATCATGATACCGTGGTTGCGCTTGCCGATGCATCAATACCACTGGGCAACCTGTTTCCGCGACCACCTGGCGCATCTCTGGATCACGTAAACCGTCGATGTCGTTGATCCAAGTAGCCCCAGCTGCAATGGCTTGCCGAGCTACTACTGGTTTGTAGGTATCAATGGAGATTGATACAGCGGTTTTTTTGCGTAGGGCTGTAATCACTGGTAAGACGCGTTTTAACTCTGTGGTTGCAGTAATGGGCTTAGAGCCTGGTCGGCTGGATTCGCCCCCGATATCGATAACGCTGGCACCCTCTGCGATCATCTGTAAGGCGTGTTGTACGGCCTGCGCTGTAGAGCGATATGTTCCACCATCGGAAAAAGAATCGGGGGTAAGGTTTAAGATGCCCATCAACCGGACTGTCTGAATCACAGAAGACGCGGAGGCAGATGGAGAACTCTGAACACTTGATTTAATCTTTCTTTGCGGAGCCATATTTGTTTGTTGAGCGTGTACCTTGGTTGATTAGGCGTTTCACTTGTATTCGACTGCTTCCAAAATTGACCAATAAAGCTAATGTGTAACGGGATGCTTTGAGGTAAGATAAAGTCTGGATAAAATCTTGGTTAACCAATTCTGTTTTGGCCTTTAGTTCTACAATAACACCTCCTATCAGAAAATCAACACGTTTTTTACCGACTACCGCATTATCATAATAAATATCTAGCCATTGTTCCCGAGCATGCTCAAGTGGCAGCTTCCATAACTCTTTAGCGAGAGCTCGTTGGTAAATCACTTCCATATATCCTGGACCTAGAGTTTTATGAACTTGAATGCAGGCTCCAATGATTTGCGAGGTAAGATCGAACTGTATGTAATCGTTTTTTATCATAAAAGCGCCTTTGGTGGCGCTCTCTGTAACCTATATTATCAGATTTGATCAATCTGTCAACCCACATTTTCTGCGTTCTCCATCTTCTTCTGCGTTTTCTGTGATTCAACGCCCCACATACTCTGCAAACAACTCCATTAAATGCTTCGTCACCGATCCAGGTTTACCGCTCCCTACTGGGCGCTCTTCGATACCGACCACCGGAACAACCCCAGTAGAAGTCTGGGTTAGAAAACATTCATCGGCGAGCAACACTTCATCCAAGTAAATCCGTTTTTGTTTAACGTGATAATAGGG
>JACQPW010000062.1 GCA_016207285.1 Candidatus Kerfeldbacteria bacterium
GTAATCTGCCGACGAGCATGAATATCCGCCACGATGTTGCTGGCCTTTTTTTCGGCAAACCGTTCCAGTGGTTCTAAATCACCAGCAGTTAATTTAAACAAATCGGCATACTCATGAATTAAACCTTCATCCATCAGCTGGTCAATAATTTTTGGCCCTAAGCCACGAATGTCAAAACCAGTCTTGGAAACGAAGTGGTAAAAGCGTTCTCGTTCTTGGGCAAAACAGTTGGGGTTAGGACAATAATACGCCACTTCGCCTGCCCGTCGCTCTACCGCTGAACCACAAGCCGGACATTTCTTGGGAAATAAATACGCCTTGCTACTCTTAGATCGTAGTTCGGGCAACACTTTCACCACATCCGGAATAATATCACCGGCCTTTTCAATAATAGCAGTATCACCAATGCGCACATCTAAACGCTTAATTTCGTCATCATTATGCAGGGTGGCACGTGACACTGTCGTACCAGCTACAAACACTGGTTTCAAGTGCGCCACTGGAGTTAAGGCGCCCGTCCGGCCAACCTGTACTTGAATATCTTCCACAATGGTAGTAGCTTGTTCAGCCGGAAATTTATAGGCCACACTCCCGCGCGGAGCCTTGCCAATGACGCCTAAGGTTTTGAATAGTTCCAGGTCATCAATATTCACGACGACACCGTCGGTCCAATAGGGTAACTTAGCACGCCGCTTCATGATGTCGGCGTGGTATGTTTCCACCTCTGCTAAAGAGCGGCAAATCTTATTGTGGGGATTAGATGGAAAACCGTGATCTTGTAACCACTGATGGATTTCGGAATGGTACTGTAAGCCTAGATCGGTGACACAGTCATAGGCCATAAAACTTAACTTACGGCTGGCCGTCATTTTTGGGTCTAGCTGGCGGATACTGCCGGCTGACACATTCCGTGGATTGGCATATTTATTATCTTCACGCTGATTGAGTTGTTCAAAATGCTGCTTGGTCATATACACTTCGCCACGTACCTCTACGACCGCTGGGTAGTCACCCAATAATCGTAATGGGATCGATTCAATGGTCTTTAAATTCTCCGTGACGTCTTCACCCACCTTACCATCACCACGCGTAGCACCCTGTACAAAGATGCCAGCTTCATAACGTAAATTCACTGCCAGCCCATCCATCTTAATTTCCGCGTAGTACTGTGGCTTCCCTGGTGCTAATTTCCGCACCCGTTGTTCCCATTCCTGTAATTCCTTAGCTGAAAACACATCATTTAAAGACAGCATGCCCCTTGAGTGTTTCACTTTCTTAAAGCCAGGTAGAGGTTTGCCCCCCACCCGTTGCGTGGGAGAATCTGTCGTCACCAACTGCGGAAACTGCTCTTCCAGTTGCGCTAGTTCATGTTTTAAAGAATCCAAAGCCGCTTCGGAAATTTCTTGTTTGTCTAAGACATGATACAAGTAGCGATGATGATCGATCGTCTGTTTTAACTGGGCGATGCGTTGTTTAGCACTATTTAAGTTCATGCGGGCAAGTTCATTTGCTGATGGCGTCTTCGGCAAATAAGACGTATTCAAAATAACGGTTGAGGGCTGGGCTCCAAGGCGTAGTGGCGCTACCGGATCGGCTAATTTGGCCATAGTCGCCAGTCGCTTCGATCTCTAAGGTGTTCGCTACCGTCAACGTAGCACCAAAGCTATCTTGTGGCGTAACCGTCAGCGATTCAATGGCACAGCTTAAGGCTTTCACCCGCACTTTATAGAGGTGGCTACTATCTACTCCTAAATCATAGCTACAAGCACTGGGTGGTGAAGCACACGTGTAGGTAAAGTGTGTCCCCAGAGCAGAGGAGGCAGGAGAGCCGCTAATATCCTCCCAGTTAAATTGAGTCCAGGATGAGAAACTGGCTTCAATTTGTGAGGTGAGACCACTAGCTGCACACGAACTGGCTTCCACCCAATCGATAGCGATATTAGCTAAATCGGTAATGGGTGTTAAGCGATAACCAGCGCTACTATCTTCGGTATACATATCAAACTGTACTACTTCCCCTGCCGCCAGATCAATGGCAGTGGTATCTTCAACGAAACTAGCCGCAATCGTGTAACTGGCGCCATTGCCCAAATCATCCGTTAAGGTGCTGATGGTGCTAGCCGTAGTGGCAGCCGCAATCGTTTTGCTGGCGCGGGCAGATTGAGCATAATAGAGCGCCCGTTCGAGACCGCTTTCCATGGCATAATACGCATGGGCATGTTGGTTGTAAGCCGTGGCCGTTTGCAAATTATTGACGATCACCGTCGTCACCGTGGTGGTAATCACCATGGCCACAAGCATGATCAAAAGTACGAAGACTAACGTGGAGCCGCGGGGTTGGTTAACGAACATAAGCGCGAAAGGTCATTAAGGTTTGAGCACTAAACGTGACGGTGGGATCCTTGACACTATGACCAGAGACATACATCACCACGGCCGGCTGGTAATTATCGCCTACACTGGGATCAGCCGGATCTGTTTGTGGGTAGATATAAAATAATAACGAATCAATGGATACATCATTCGTGCTCACTGTGGTCAAAGGATACGTAGAACTAGCGGAAGTGTTTTCCAAAAACACTTGCCCACTGGATAGGTACAGGCGAATTTGGTCTGAAGTACCATCTAACCCAACTAAATAGAGATCAGATTCTGGATTAGTGATCGTACCTTGTCGGGTATAGTCTAATTGATTCGTCCTCACCTGAAAGGCCAAGGCTTCAAATAGATAACTAATTTCTTCCTGGACATGTTGATTATCAATTTCCTGCAACGGTTTGCGCAACGTCAAAATAAAAATATTTACGGCTATCACTACGACAGTCGCAAACAAGGCGGCAGCCACCAGTAATTCCACTAAAGTAAAGCCTTTACGATTGTGCATACCGCCAGTCATATAATCGTTCAGTGATCACTCGGGTATGGCTAGTGCCACGACTCGACCAAGTGACCGTTACTTCCACCTGCACACCAATCTCTAGACTACTGTGGGTCTTAACGCAATCTTGTGCATCGCTCGTAATGACTGTTTCCGTTAAACCAGCATCGTTTGAACAAATCGGATAGAGGGTGATAAAGCGTGAATAAATTGTCGCTGTCCAACCACCTGGGATAATGGTACTACTCGTTTGACGATACAACCCAATAGGGCTTTGATAAACGATAGCGGAGGTATCGCTAGTATCCGGCAAAAAACTAAAACTGATGGCCGAAGTGGGGTTAGATTGGGGTGGGTTCCAGGTGTAAATGGCGGTATAATCGTCTGCCTCGATCGTACCATCACTTTCTAAGCCAACATTAAAAGCTGTGCCTGACCCATCCTCGCGTTCTAACCAGTTACGGTCACGGATAAAGCGCGCAGCTTCTACCCCTTCCCGCCCCAACTGGATAGCGACACTTTCTTCTACAGCGGTAGAGGCGGTGAGTTGAGTATTGATTAAAGCCGAAGTTAAGCTTAGTAAGCCGATTAATATAATGGCTAGGGATAGTAGAACTTCTACAAGCGTTTGCCCGGGGCGACGGATCATATCGCTATTCTATCAGATAGGTCGCCGAATAAATAGATAACTGGCTAGTGGTGCCTGAATCTGGTTCTGTAAATTCTAGCGTTACGGTAGCGCTGATTTGACCACCATTATAATAAAAGCCCTTAAAGCCACCAGTGCGCATCACCACCGTACACGTGCCGCCAGGACTAGTGGTGACTTTATTTGTCCCATCGTCACAGCCAGTCACACTGACATCGTCTTGTAGAATGGTCGTAGCTAAGACACTGTCAACACTACTCGTATAGATATCATCGGCATCCCAATCAGCAAATGTAATGACGGTATTGTCCGGCAAACCATCCAGTACCACCGTCACACCATACCCACTCGGCAAAGTGCTGATACCGCAGCACAATTTTGAAGTTAAAGCGTTCGTGCGCATCTCTACAAACAGGGAGCGATAGGTGTCGGTAGCGTTCTCGAGTGATTGCGTAGGAGATTGTTGCCGTACCTGGAGAATCACACCGATGGCAATGACCACAATAATAGAAAAAGTCACCACTAACTCGATCAACGTGAAACCTGTCGGTTGCGAATGTTTATTGGAGTAAGTCATAGACATACCACTGTACAATCTGATCACCAAATAATAAGGTAATGATAGTAGCAACCGCTAAAAAGGTTCCAAACGGCATGGCGTCTTGCATCTTTTTAGACTGTCGCAACAATAGTGGCAAAGCGACCAACGCACCCAACACATAAGCGAGAAACAAACCCACTAAAATATTGGGCCAAGCTAACACCGCTCCCATCATGGCGCCAAACCGAATATCGCCACTGCCTACCCAGCGACCACGCGACACCGCATATTGCAGCGCAAAAATACCGGAACCAATGGCCAAGCCCAGCAGCCAGCTCCACCACGGCGTGCCCAGGATGATTTGTCCAACCACTGCTAACACAATGCCCGGCAGGGTGAAGGCATCTGGAATAGTGTAAAACAAACAATCCGACAAAAAAATGGCGACACACAGCGCTGCGATGATCAGATAAACCGCCAACCGCACTGGATCACCAATAAACCATATTGCTAGGACAAAAAACAGCGCCGCTGTCACCGCCTCTACCAAAGCATAGTGGGCCGCAATCGGCTGATGACAGAAATAACATTTACCGCCTAAACCGATATACGATAACACTGGTATCAGCGTAAACCAGGGCAAGGTTTTCTTACAGTGCATACAATGCGATCGGCCTAGTAGTGTTTCTTCGGCATTCAAACGCAAGACAGCGACATTTAAAAAACTACCAATGCCCAGACCAAAGGCTGCCAGACAGATTGCCCACAGATAGGTTAATTCCATAGCGATAGTATAACATAGTACAACAAAACAGCCCCACCAATGATGGGGCTGTTTGTTTGCTACCTGAATCAATTATTCAGATGCACAGTAGATGCCACCGGTGGCATCAAGAACCGTTGTGCCACAATCCATCGTGGTACGGGTTACGTCTGTACCTGCTACACTATCGCTTGATGCAACAAAGTCTACACCAGTCCAACCGGATGTGGTACCGACAATGTATTCGTTATCGTCGTCACCATTCAAAGCGGTGTGAGCTTCATCCTCTAATTTGGCCGCGATAAAGTATTCATCACCAGCCGCGTTTGCACCATAGGTATACACAGAAGTCGTCGTGTTAGTCGGGTCAACTGGTACGTTAGTGATATAGCTAGAAATCGCTGTACCAAAGTCTGGCCAAGAGTTGACGGTATCCACATCAGCAGTTGTGGCTCCGAAAGCTGTAACGGTGTCAGTCAATGGATATTGGGCAACTTCACTGTAATACAGTTCAACCGCATTTTGCAGTTGTTTAACATCAGCGATACGTTTGGTATCACGAGCTTTACGTTGCGCGGTGGTTAATGAGACGATCGCCAACGTAGCGAGTAAACCGATAATCGCGATGACGATCAGCAGTTCGATCAAGGTGAAACCTTTTTTAGCTTTACTAGTTTGCATAAGCATACTTTTTTATTAAGTATTCGATATTTAGTTAGATAAGTTAGCGGCATTATACCATATTCCATTTTACTAGGCAATGGAGGTAGTCGCATTATAGATTGGAGCTAAGATCCCTGTCACCATCACAAAGGCCGCTAGGCCTAATAAGATAATAATGACCGGCTCAATTAGGCTGGTGAGCACCGTCAAGGAAGCATCCACTTCTTGGGCATAAAAATTGCCTAATTTCTCCAAAATCGCATCTAATTTTCCGGTTTCTTCACCCACATTCATCATTTGCGCCACCATTGGCGGCACCATCGTACTACGCACAAACACGGTGGAAATAGCATTGCCAGATTCGACCTCTTTAACTGTTTTCATGATTAATTCATGATAGACAGCATTATTGACGATATCGGCAACAATTTTTAACGCCGTCGGTAATGGCACGCCACTGGTTAACAAACTAGCCAAGCTGACCGAAAACCGACCTAACACAATGCGCTGATAAATTTTCCCCATCACTGGTAAACGAATCTTTAAAAAATCGAGGGTGTATTTACCACTAGGCGTGCGTATATACGCGGCGATACTAACCCCAATCACGGCTAACAGTAAAATCACCAGCCACCAAAAGTGTGTAAAAATGTAGCTGAGGTTGATCAACATTTGAGTGGTAAATGGAATCTTAGCACCGGATTGCGTGAGAATATCAGAAATGGGTGGAATGACATAGATCACCATCAGTACACCAACCACGACCATCACGGCAGAAATGAAACCAGGATAAATCATCGCTCCGCGCACGCGACTGACTAAATTGTAATCTTTCTCTTTTTGGGTAGCTAAATACTGAAACACTTCATCTAACCGACCAGTGGTTTCCCCGGCTCTGACCATATGGATGAAAAACTGATCAAACACACGGGGGTATTTTCCTAAGGCTTGCGACAACTTTGAGCCACCGTCGACTTCTGCCGCCACATCCGCAATCACCTGTTTAAAATAGTCATTAGCAGTCTGCCGGGTCAAAATGCGTAAAGAGCGCACGACCGGAATCGTAGCACTAATCAACACCGAAAATTGACGGGCAAAAAAAGTCAGTTCCTTGGCGGATACCCGGTTAAACAGTTGGCGCAGGCGTTGCGGTAGTGACGTACTGGAACGTTCTTGTAAACGTAATACAATCAACTGCCGATCGCGCAGCTCGTTGGAGGCGGCTTCTTCCGTGGGTGCTTCTACTACCCCTTTGATCGCCTCACCTTGGGCTGTGCGAGCTTGGTAATTAAAGAATGCCATATTAACGTAGTGACTGTTCAAAAGTAATCATACCATCATTGCGTCCATTTTCTAACAGTAAGCCGATTTTATCAAATGTTTCGTGTTTAATAAAATTGATGGTGGCGGTGTTCTGGCGTAGCACTTCACACGCCACAGCCGGACCCTGGCCATGCTCATCCACTGGTTGTAAGGCAATCACCGCTTGGATGGCAATGGCTAGTTCATCGCGTACGCTGATCTGTTCGGCCGCGTGAAACACTCCTACCATAGTGGTGAGGGCTAACTGAACGGTTGGTGCCATCACTTCTAAAATCACTAACTTACCCATCTCTACAAAATGCAATACCGTGCGCATACCAGCAGCATCGAGTGCCGTATTCACCACCACCACATCAATATCTTCTTGATACACCCGTTGTAAACCAGATTGGAGATCTGCAATATCCACTCCAATTTCTACTTGTTCCACAATCGACTGCGCATCCGTATAGACAAATTCAATTGGCTGTTCAAAGGTCATAATATGATGGGCACTGGTTTGGTTTAACTCTTCCACTAGGCCAGCGACGAGCGTGCTCTTGCCGGCACCATAGCCACCGGCCACCACAATCAAGCCCTTTTGGATTTGACTACACTGTTGGACAGCAGCGTGGATCGTCCAGCGTGATAGTGGCGCAACGGTCAGCGGAATCGTATGAAAAGTTAGACTGTAACTCCCCTGTTGGCTATAGGCATGTAGTTTGTATCTGGATTTACCTTTAAAGGTGACAACGGTAGTGACGTCTTTGGTCAGCTCTAAGTGTTGTAACTGCACATCCGTTAACAGTGCCCGAATTAAGTTGCTCAAAAAATCGTTGGTTAACAATGGTTCATTCGCTAGCGATTGTAACTTTCCACCAATCCGTAAACTCGGTGGATTAGCAATCGTTAAATGTAAATCAGACCCTTTATATTCGGATAAAGCCGATAGGAGCTTATTCAAACGTAGTTCAGTTGCGCTATCAAGCATCACTGGCATACTTATGATTTGGTTGCATTCCAGACCTCTTCTAACGTAGTCATACCCCGTAACGCTTTCACCAGGCCGTCTTGACGCAGTGTGAACATACCCTGATAACTAAATTCAGCATGGACGCGTTCTTGATCATTCACCTGACCATCACCGATCAACTTTTTCAGGGTTTTGGTATTTTCCAACACTTCGGCTACCGCAATTCGACCCCGGTAACCGGTATCTTCACAGAAGGTACAGCCTTTGCCTTGATAGAGTTTATAGGGCGGCAGCAAAGAGACATCGCGAGGTAGATATTTCACCGGCATTAGTTTGATTTCTGCTGTAATCTCCTGTTCACGCATTTTATCTACTGGCACAACTTGCTTGCAGTGATCACAAATTTTGCGCACCAGACGTTGCGCGACAATGACACTCAAGGCACTGGCTACTAAAAATGGCTCTACATCCATATCCACTAACCGAGGAATAGCCCCAAAGGCATCGTTGGTATGCAAGGTGGATAGTACTTTATGACCCGTTAACGCAGCATGAATAGCCAATTCAGCCGTTTCATTGTCACGAATTTCACCGACCATAATGATATCGGGATCTTGACGCAACACCGACCGCAAACCATTGGCAAAAGTCAAACCAATTTCTGGATGCATTTGTGATTGGGCAATGCCAGGTAAGTTATATTCGACCGGATCTTCTAGAGTAATGATGTTGACACCCTCTTTATTTAACATCACTAACATTGAGTATAATGAGGTACTTTTACCAGAACCAGTTGGCCCAGTCACTAAAATTAAGCCATGTGGCTCATTCAAGTGCTTTTTGATGCGCTCTAGGTTGTGATCCTGAAAACCCAACTGTTCCAACGTCACCACACTAGCTGAAGTATCTAAAATACGCATGACGATCTTTTCATTATCCAACAACGGCAAACTGGAAACACGAAATTCAACATCGCGTCCTTCAAAGCGCATTTTAAAGCGGCCGTCTTGCGGCAGACGGGTTTCATCCAGTTTCATGTTGGCTAACACTTTAATCCGGGCGATGAGTGATTTATGCACCTTTAACGGCAACACCAGTGATGTATGCAAGATGCCATCCACGCGATAACGGACACGTGATTCTTTGCCAACCGGTTCAATATGCACATCAGATGATTGCCCTTCAATCGCATGTTTTAAAATGACCTGCACCATTTTGGTGACCGGTGCGGTGTGCACTACTTCGTTATCGCGCGCACCATCTTCTGTAGCTAATTCCACTTCATCGGTGGCGGTAGTGGCAATAGCATTTTGAACGGTACTATCTAAGTTGCCATACTGGCGCAAGGCTTGATGCACCGACTGCGAGGTGGCGCTAAAATATTGAAAGCGTAACTTTTGTTGGCGCCCAATAAAATCGAGTACCTCAACGGCACGATAATCTTCTGGCACGACGCAAGCCACACTAACGATGCCGCTCTCTAATTTAAACGGTACTAACTGATAATTTTCAGCAATTTCAGGCGGGACGACTTCTAACACATCGGACGCAATCTGTTGACCCGTTAAATCAACAAACTGGATGTTCAGTATTTCCGCTTTGGCTTTGGCAATTTGTTCAGCAGTGACGGCGTGACTGGTTTCCAGTTCAGTCAGGGCAGCACTCGGTTTTGGCTGAGCTTGCAATACCTGGGCAACCTGCTGCGGCGCCAAGATATTTGCCTGCTGTAGCCGCTCTAAGACCGTTGCAGCAAAATCAGTCGTCATTGGTGCTATCTACAAACGGGGCGTTATTACCAAAGGTGCCAGCAGTCAACGTAATACTGGATTCGTTATGAGCCGCATCCACTGCCGTCACTGTATAGTAGTAGGTGATGCCGGCTGCAATGGTAGTATCGCGGGCTGATGTGACCGTGGCATCACTCGTGGTTAATACTTTATCCCCTAACTGGCCAGGGGTCGTTGAACGATACAAGCGATACAGCGCCACATCACTACTAGGACTAGCTTGCCAGGTGACTAAGATGCCAGCTGTCGTCTCGGCTGGTAGATCGGGCTGCTCGAGCGATGTCACAGTCAGTAAGACAGGCGGAGCTGGTGGTGTGCTATCGGTTGGAATCACACTGACTACCTCGCTCCAATCGGAATAAGCCATGGTCTGATCGGCATTACGACGATACGAGCGCAGTCGATAGTAGTACACTTGATCATTTTTTACAGTGAGATCAAACCATTCACCGTTGGCCGGTAACACTTGGTCATTCACGATCGTTTGTGTAGCCATCGTTTCCGTTTGGCTGCGCGCCAGTTCCACACCATCATACACTTGGCCGAGTGGTTCAGACCACACTACCAACACCCGATTACCCAAAGCCGTATCGGTGGCCGAGATATGAGTTGGCGCTAACGGCACGCCCACTTGATTAGCAATCCCACTGAGTTGTCGCGTGCGCTCTGCGGCATAGGTCTGGTACTGGTCAAACCACTGAACGGATAAAATGCCACCAACCGGTAAGGCGGTGACCACTGGCACATCAGTAGTCGCACTGGAGTTTTGTTGTAAGACGGTAAATTGTTCAGCGCGACGCAGTAATAACAAGTTGACCACACCATAACCAGAAAATAACACAGTCACAGTGAGTAACAGGATAATCACCCAGTGTAAAAAATGTGGCTGACGGGATAAACTCATAGTGCTTTACGTTGGTAGGTTTTGAGGACGAAGGTATAACTGCCGGTACCAGGTGCATACGTGAGCGACTCTAAGTTCATCAAATGCGGATAACCCTCAATGCGTGCTAACAACTGCTTGAAATCTGCATACGTCACATCACTCGTAGAGCTTAAGTTAACGCTAATACTCACAATATCGTACAGGGTCGGTTGTTCTGCAGTGACTGCCTCGGTTGTACTACTCGTTGCTGCCACGTTGACACTCTGCACTGAGAAACCCGAACCCTGAAACAATTGTTCGACTTCAGCAAATACTGGACCCGCACTATAGTCTTTTGGTAAGGCCACATCAATGGCACGCACGATGCGTTGATCCAGCTGCTCATACGCTTGTTGCATGGTTTGCAAATCTGTAATATACGCCTGGCGTTGTTCAATCACGGTGGTGATATTACGATACTGTAACGTACCACCTGATTCCATGCGCTGGTATTGCGGCCAGATGAAAAAATTTGCCATCACCACAGTAATAATGCCCACTACGCCTAGGGCAATGTAACCATAGTTATGGTTTAACCAAACAATCAATTGGTCAATCCATTTAGTCTCCATACGCATTTTGAGCTTGGTAATGTAAGACGGCCGGATCAACTTGGATGCTCATACTAAACTGGACATCACTATCCGATCGCGTGGCGGTACTCACTTCAATGGCGGTCACTTCCGGCAAAGCCTTGAATAAGGCAATCTGTTGGGTGACGGTAGCAAAGTCAGGAGCAGAGGCTTGTAAATTCATCGTACCATTGACGCTGCCAGAAAAATTAGTGTAATGCACGGATTGTAAGGTATACCGTTCTAGATACGTAAACCACTGCGTCCAATACACATGGTCAGCCAACATCGTCTGCACAGCCTCTAAGGTACCACTCGTTGTATTAATGTCAGCTTGTAAGGGGCGATACCCTAAAATAGTAGCATCCAAACTATTCAGCTCTTGTAGCGCAGCTTGGGTTTGCCAAACGTAAAACGCCTGGTAACCAACCATCGCCAAATACAAACTGGTGAGACAGATCATAGAGAGTGTACCAACCCGTAACAACCGGAAGAATGGTGACTGGCTGCTGGATGGGCGTTGGGCGGCATTGGGTAGTAAGTTTAAACTGACCACATTTGGATGCGGTACTGCTGGATTACTCGTTTGACCATGCAACCCAGTGACATTTTGTGCTACCACTTGCCCAACACTGGTGACATGATGAGCCGATGCCGTTACTGGTGCCCCGGCTGTCACCGGTGCTGCGGCTGCGACTGGAGCAGTTGGAGCCACTGGAGGAACTGGGAGCTGTGGTTTCGACACCACTGGGGTTGGCCCGCCTCGACTAACCGAGCTTGTCGATGGCGAGGCAGGAGCAATCGGGGCGGGCGCAATTGGCGTAGGTGCAACCGGGATGGTTGATCGTACTACCGGTTGAGGTTGTGGTGCGACTGTTTTTACTGGAGTAGCGACCGGTCGCACAGGAACCGGAGCAGCATGAATGGGAGGTAAGGGAGCTGGCGGTAATTGCCGAGCTGTTAACACACCTAGCGGCGCAGCCGCTTTAGGTTGCACCGAAACTACAGACTGAGCCGGTGCCATGCCAGTTGGTTGTGTGATCGGTTGGTAACTGGCCTTGCCCTTCACCTGGGCACTGGGAGCGGTAGCTGATTTAGCCTCGGTGGGTTGCTCTGACGCAGTTTTTAGTTTTGGTGCATAGCCGGCTGCTCTTGGTTTAGAAAACCAGCTTAATAGGTTCCCTCTTTTCGGCTTAGCTTCCACCGGCTGATCACTAGGATTGGTATATTCAATATCATAACCAGACCGCTTCGGCTGGTTTTTACCACCATCTGATTTCACGAAATCAACAGGCATAGAGTTTAGACAATCTCACGCATGGCTAAACCAACTGCAATCGACATGCGCGGACCAATTTCAGTTAACACTGGTTTTAAATCGACTGGGTAGATGACGCGAGCCCAAGGATCACCAATAATCACTTTGATGTTTAAAATTTGTGCTAAGTAGTTCGGTAAATTGGGTAACCAAGCCGAGCCACCCGTCAATATAATTTTTTCAATTCGAGCCGGACTTTGGTTATGATACAAGTTCAAGACATATTTAATTTCATTGACGACGGATGACACCATAAATTCAATTCGCTTAGGAATTTGGTTGCCACCCACGCCAGAAGAAATCAAACCGAAATCGCGCTTAAACTGTTCGGCCCGATCCACATCTACATTCAAACTGCTGGCAATCGTTTTGGTAATCGTTTGACCACCTAAATCAATACTGCGATTCACTACCGGTACACTGGCCACGACTACGCTAATATTGGTGGTAGTGGCACCGATATCCACAATCATGATGGGTGAACGATCATGGCCAACCAGTGCACGCTCTAACGCAAAGGATTCCGTTTCTAACTTCACCAAGTTTAAACCGGCCATTTTAAATAGTTCAACATAGTGTCCAACGAGATCAATCGGCGCTGCTGTGAGTAAGATTTTTTTATACTTTTTCGGTGCCGACTTCAATTGTGCCATTTTTTCGGTGCCGGCCGTATCACCTCCATTACCATTTTGTGATGGAATATGTTGGTGATCGTCATAATTGGTCAATTCATCATACGATAACACCATTTTTTCCAGCGGCATGGGAACGATCTTTTTGGCCTCCCAGTGCACAGCCGCATCCAATTCTTTTTGCTTCATTTCTGGCAACGTAATCACCGAGGAAAATACCGTGTAACTAGGTAAAGCCGCTACCACCTGATTGGTGCTCACCCGAGCCTTATCCATCACCTTTTTTAAGGTTTCGATAATCTTTAGTTTGGCCTCGTTACTGTCTACCTTCAAGACTGGCGTTGGTTTTTCAATATAACCGTAGGTCAGCAGCTTTGGCCGACCCTTTTCGTTCTTTAGCTCCACTATTTTGAGTGAAGCTCCGCCAATATCGATGCCAATGTAACTTTGTGATGCCATAGAATGGGATTATTATAGCATTTTTTTGAAATGGTAGCAACTATCTCGACCTCTCTCCCCATCCCTCTCTCCTTTCAGGAAAGAGGGAGTAGCTTCCCCCTCCTGAAAGGAGGGGGATTTAGGGGGAGGTCTAGTCAAACTCCGGCAACAGCGATGCTAGATCTTCTAAGCCCGGAGGTGGGTTAGCAAACACGCGACCATCATAACGAATATCTTCACCTGGTTCAGGATCTGTTGCGGTGCCAACACTGGTGCGTTGAAAGTTAAAACTACGTGCCATCACTAAACCATGTAAGGTTAACGGTAGCGTACTACTGCCTGTATCAAAGTCATAGTTGCTCGTGGTAGCGGGATCCGCATCACCCAAAACAATAAAGGCACCAACCAAATCAGTTACTGCCGGATCAATGATCACCCGACCAGTCACAATCCAGGCTACCGAAGCCAAGTTATTAATATGCTGATCAATCGTACTATTAAAATAATTGAGATTATCGTTAATATAGAGATCTCCATCTACCACAATGGTGCCGCTACCGATAGTACTGCCGGTACCATTATAAAAGGTTAGATTGTTATTGATAGTCATATCCCCAGCACAATAAAAGATATCACCACCCAAGGGGTTAGTATCACCACTGACGAACGAATCCGTACAACCAACTTGGTTATGATCAGCTTGACCAATCAGTTCATTAACATAAATCGTCCCTAGATCACCACGAAACACCTGTGTCGTTGCAGTACTATCAGTTGGCACGCCCCCTAAATCTTTACCGGTGACTTGGCTTCCCAATTGTGTACTAAAGCCATTGATGGTAGTGCTATCACCGCTGGTGATAATAAGATACGTAGAGTTGTATTCACTAAAGGTCGTTGGATCAATCGTACTACTAAACCCTCCCTGGCTATAGACATCCGCTTGGGTGGTGCGTAGCCAAGCATCCCCGACTGTACCGCTGGTAGAACTATCCAGATCAAACTTCACCCAGCCAAAGCCGCTACCTTCTTCTTCAATGGCAGTGCCAACCTGTGTACCATTATCATTCCACGACCAACCAGAAAATTCTAAGGTGTCGGCAGAAAATTGCACACCATATTCGCTTCCCCCACTTGATTCGGTACCGCGCAACTTAATCCAACCCCAATCGTTATCTGTGCCTCCCAAGGTATCTGCTTCGTAGTCTTCCAGTGCCCGAAACCGAGCCCAGCCATACACTTCGCCAGTCTCTTCATTCCAGTGAGCACTGACCGTTTCATCTTCTATGGTAGTAGTATCATCACCGATCGTCAGCGGTGGACCAGATGACACATCGGGATCAAAATCAATGATGCCAATCGGTGAAGGTACCGGTTCCGTCGCTTTATCATACGTATCTCCAATCCAGGCTTGTCCGCTGATATCACAATCACTACCGCAACCACCCCGCTCTAAAGTGACACCGTAATCATAGCGGGTACCCGCCGTGCCATCACCGCAGTCTTGCCCAGTGTAGGTCGTTAAATTATCACAACTAAAACTAATCAAAGCGGTGCCGCCATCTGTCGTTACCTCGGAGTTGCCAATCCACCCCCAACCGGTAGCTATGTACGGTGGTGGAAAATTAATCACTTGCCAATAAAAATTAGCAGCGTCAGTTGAACCGGTGGGATCAGAGCGCCAAAATACGATTTCTAACGTATCGCTATCCAGTAGATAGGCTCCCCACCGGTTGCTTGGATAGGGATGTGGGGCAGTTGTACCAGAGGTGGTGTTGGTCAAATAGGGAAAAGATCGACTGGTATCTGCCCCAGGGTCAGACAACGTGATGGAATGAGTAAATTGGTTGCCATCGGCCACAGCCGGGTCAACGCTATCAGTACCGCTCAATACGGTCACGGTATCGCCTGGCCAAGTGACGGCGTAGACACGTACCCGGTTGGTGTAGGCCGAAGCAGCGTAACGGTAAATAGTCACGGTAGAGGCATCGGTTAAAGCACAACCGACTGCTGTTTGCTGTAAACCGTTATCGGTAGCGTCATACGAGCAATACACCCAGGTGCGATCCGTCGCGACAGCCGTTGTTAATGTCACAGCGGTTGAGGCACTGCCGGGACTAAGCGTAGCCTCGCTGGTTTGGACGCTGACTCCGGCGCTGGACGGAAATTCAATCACTTGGTAATGCGCGTTGATTTTACTCGTTGCAGCCGTTGCTCGCTGTGCCACCACAGTGCTGGTGTCTTGCAAGGCAGCGGTCACCAAATTATCAGCGTCGGCTGTACCAGCACCATCGGATGACACGGTAACCGTTACTAGACTATAACTAGTATCCACTGCAGTGGTGAGTGTTCCAGTAGCACTAGCGACCCCAGCACTCAAGCTGATGTCACCACGCTGCACAGCAATTTTATCGCCACCTTGGCACTGCACAATGCTGTAGGTAATGTGCAACTCGCCGACATTACCGCCCCGTTCAAATTCAACGCTACCGGTATTTAACAGTTTAGCGGTCATGAGATGATCCTTCGTTTCGCGCACATTCACGTCTCCGGTAGCCGAAGCAATCACAAACGCTTGACTGGTATCCGATATGGTTGTAGCGGGTGTAACGGTAGTCAGGGTGGATGTATCGGCAATCGCAGTGGTGCCACTTTCCACTGAACAGTCGCCCCAGTTAGCGGCCGCTACTGGCTGGGCTAAACCAATACAGCTCACAATCACCACGCTAGCCAGAATAGATTGTAGTTTCAAGAGGGTCATTGTGTGGATTATAGCATTTTTCCTAGACCTCATCACCTCTGCTTATTTTACACCACTCCTGTCTCTCACTATGTTCAAGACATCCTCTCCTATTTGAGGAGAGGATTAAACCCCTTTCCTAAAATAGGAAGGGGTCGCCCCCAAGGGCGGGGGTAGGTGTTCTAAATCAAAACCACCCTGTAAGTAGAAACAACTTGCAGGGCGGTGGAATAGGTAAGTGCGAGGGCCGCGGGAGTGAAAGAAGAGAGGTCCGAAGACATCTTCAATCACTCACCGCGGCCGCACACACCATCAGGTCGGGTCTTCGTTGTCCGGACGGCCGTACTCCCATCCGAAGATGGAGTTGAAGGGTTCCGGGGGGAGACCACCTTCGAAGTAGGACGTCCCGTCGGTGGTGACGGGCTCGAGGGTACCGTCCTCGTACAGCTCGTCATCCGGGTAGCCGTTCTCGAATACCCACAGGTACAAGAGGTTGTACGACGGGTTGTCGTCCGACGAGGTGGCGTTGGCCTCCCAGTCGCCGTGATCTTCGACCACGGTGGTGCCGAGCACGTTGGGATTGGTGTTCCCGCCGTAGTCGTCCCAGACGTTGAAGTGCGTGTGGTCGCCTTCGGGACAGGTCGTGAAGAGCTCGGCGCGGCCGTCGCGGTCGAAGTAGCCGGCCTCCGACGCGGTCATGGATCCGCAGTCGTTGACGCAGGTGAACATCACGACCGGGAACTGCTCGACGTTGCCGTCGAACATGATCTGGTACGCGGGTCCGGGGTCGGCGGGAACCGAGTCGGTGGTGACGGGGATTCCGGTGCCGGGCTGGGACTCGACGACGATGTCGGTGAGCTCGATGGTCGCGGGGGCGCAGGCGAGGAGGAGGGTGAACATGGCGATCTCCGGGGTGGGGAACGAAATTCCGTTGATGGTAGGCACAAGGGTCGTGTCAGGCGAACAGGACGCAAAATCAAAAATTGCGTACTTATCGCCAGACACGGCTTACTGTAAGGTGCCTACCACAACAAAACCTGATGATGTATGCATAAAAAGAGCCAACCATTAGCCACAGTGGAAACAGTTACTTTGGTTGTGTAGTATAAGAAAAATAGCCTATTTTGTCAATGGCTAACGTATGCTCCTACTGTTTTTACTGGCAATTGGTTAAAGTGCTCGAAGCCGTTACGGTACTACCACTAACATACAAGCAGCGCACGGCTCCAGCGGTATTGTACATTAAAATACCATCCGTTAACCCACCAGAAGTCTCACCAAACCCGCTACCAATGGCAATTTTGAACAGATAGTAGTCAGCTGACACTGCCCATAGATATGTACCATCAAACACCAGGTCGGTCACATCGGCGCCGGCCATATCGTTTTCTTTGGTCAGTGATTCAGTAGCCACATTGAAGGCTCCAACACCACTGGTAGCATAGGCAATCCAAATATTACTACCGTCAAAGGCTAAATCTTGCGGACCGGTACCAAAACTTGAGATGTCGTACGTGACGGTGGAACTATCGTCGGTATTAATACGCGTTAACGAATTACCAGTATAATTGGCCACCCAAATATACTGGCCATCATACACCGCACTGATAGGATCACTACCCACCGTGATACTGGTTGAGGTATATGGTGATGAAGTCTGAATCTTGCGCACGACATCATTGGTGTTATCCACTGCCCAAATGTAACCATCAGCATAGAGCAGATCATAAATAGCACCGATACCAGTGACGCGAGCAGACAGTGTGGATAAGTTACTCCATTCATAGACTCTGTTACCGGTGCCAAACCAAATACTACTCCCATCAAAGGTGAGACTATACATGATAATGGCTAAAGATAATGAACCACTTGAGGTAGTACCATCAAGCCGGTTGACAATGTCATAAGTTCCACCGTCACTAAAGTAATAGATCTCATCATCCACTAGAGCTAAACTACCTTCATCTGCCCAAGTCATGGTTGCTGATGCCATTTCATGACCATCAACCGCACTACGGTTTTCCAATGAGGAGTAGGCTGAACTACCAGCTGTTATTCCCAACCAGATACTATTACCATCAAATAACAAGTCGCCAACCGGGTCACCGGCAGAGAGCGCTTCGGCAAAGACATAACGTGGATCAATATTTTTATAAATACCGTTACCGGCTGGCTCGTTAGCATAGAACTGCCCACCCCGGAATCCACCCGTCGTTTTAATGTCACCACCGTTGGCTTCGACAGCGCTATCATAATCGTCCACCGTAATATTGAGACCCGTGTCACCACCTGCAGCATCAATATCAATGCCCGCGGTCGTACCTGAAGCTTCAATATCGATACCATAGGTAGCACCGTCGGCATCGATATACACACCCGTACCACCAAAATTCGATTCAAAATGGCCGGCTCGCCCATAATCGGACACGGCATAAATGCCTTCGCCAGCTGGTGTGACGGCAACCGCTTGAATAGCGTACTTAGAAATACCCGCTGTGGTATTGGTATTTTCAACGTACAGGCCGATGGATGAGTCACCATCCGCAGTGATATAGGCACCATAGCCATTTCTACCGACTACTCGTAACGCTTTACTGTTACTGGTTGTACTGCTACTGGCGAGGGTTGTATATAAAGCTGTGCCAGCATTGGTATTGCTGGTAAAGTACCCACCGTAACCACTCACAGATAAGCCGTAGACCCCCGCTCCGGTTGGGCTGGTTCCAGAAACACCATAAGCAGCCCCAGTACCAGCTACACCAATGCCACCGGCTACTGTAGCCGAAGCATACACACCATAACCAGTATTGGCTCCATTGGTCACATTAATGCTCCGTGTCGCTGTGCCCGTAGAAGCGATATCAACCGGATAACCCGAACCAGTAGCATTAATAGCAACGACGTTACTAGAACTGGATGACTCAATATTTAAAGCTTTACCGGTTGCCGTACCACTTAATACAATATTTTCGCCGTTCCCTGAACCAGAAGTCATGCTAATCGACAACCCCTGGCCGGAAGATCCGCCCGTTGGATTTAATGACACTAATGGCTGACCAGTGGCTCCACTAATATAGATCGCTTCTTGGGTACTGTATGGGGTAATGGAGATAGCCCGCGCTGCAGTAGCTGGATTAACAATTAAACCACCCGTCATCGTATCTCCACTCGTATTCACCCATACGTCTGTTATTGAAGTAGATGGCAAGATACCAGCTACTTCACTTGTGCCTAAATCAACAGCATTGGTTCCAGCAGCAGCAACAAAATTAGAGGCCGTGAGGGTATTGGAAACTTCGGAATCATTAATGGAGTTAGCCGTTATGATAAAATTACCAGCTACGCCACTGTACGTAAATCCGGATGTAGCTGTGATGGTATTCGAAAAACTAGCGGTATTGGAAAAAACAGCTGCTCCACTGACGTTAAAGTTACCACTAAAACTAGCCGACCCAGTCGCAGTCAGTACTCCAAGGGTAGTAAACGTACCACCCGCACCAATCGTTAAACTACCAGTTTTGGTTTGGCCACTATCCGAAACATTGATCGGTGCAGAGATCTCACACGCAGTTGGATCAGCTGCTGGATCACACGATGGCTCAGCCCAGGCCGCTAATGAGACCGCTGGAGTGAGTAACCAAGCAACGAGTACGAACACAACTTTACGCATACCGCTAATATACCATAAATCTTCGCTTTGACAAAGCTAGATAAAATTCAGTATAATAGGTCGGTGATACGGCGTTGGAACTTAACTATAATCATTATAATCACAGCGTTTGTGCTTGGGGTTGTGTCCGGCTATACCTACCGTGACCGTTTCTCCCGACTGAGTCTGCAACAAGCCAAGCTGGATCGCACTGAACCGGACATTAGTCAGGACATCTTCCGCACCGAGGTAGCTGAGCTGCTAACCCCTAAAACCAGTGTTGAAGCTACGACTGGTGTAGACGAGGTGTATGCCTTTACCGGCCGGATCATTGCTCTCACCACCACTCTGATGACAGTGGAACAACCGAATGAGACTACCCCAACGCTGGACGCCATCGATTTCATCCTCACCGATACAACCAGTTATAAGGCGCTCACCATCATAACGGATGTCAATGGTTTACCAGGTAGTGTGGAAGCTGACCTCACCCAGTCAGAATTAAGTATTGGGGATATTGTGACGGTCTATACTGTGGAGGATATCGTCACTGCCACTGAACGACATGTGGTGACGGTACAAAGA
>JACQPW010000059.1 GCA_016207285.1 Candidatus Kerfeldbacteria bacterium
ATTCTAAAACCTTGACTTTTTTATAATGAAAATAAAGCCAGCCGGCCAGGGCAGCGCCAACCAAACCGCCGCTAAACGACATTCCACCCTGCCACACTTTAAGCATATCCAGCATCCGTCCATCATACTGTTGCCACTCGGTCAACAGATACCAGAGACGCGAACCAAGCAAAGCTGCTAACACAATCCAAAAGGCACCGTCCACAATCCACTGCTCATTTAACTGGCGCTGGCGAGCAAATTGTTTTGCGACCAACAGGGCTATCAAAATGCCAAGAGCAACAAACAGCCCCCACACTTGGATGTGAATGGGACCAATGGGAATGATCATCCAGGATAGATCCGGCAGCATACCGTTATAACCCACTCATTAAAATCCTAAGGCACTGGCTAAATAATCTGCATTGACATAGCCATCAATCAATTCTTGATCACCATTGGCCCACACGATCACCAAGTTCGGCTGAGTTTGCACGCCTAACTGTTGCGCTTCCAAAGCGTCGGCCTCTACCTGCGCCACAGTGGCGTCAGCCGTTCGACAACTATTAAATTCTTCCAAGTTTAACGCTAACTCACTAGCCACTGTTTCAAATACGGTCATATCGGCTAATTGATCTTGGCGTTCGTAGAGTTTGGTACTATAGTCAACCAGTTTATTTTGTTCCGCCGCGCAGACAGCCGCCAAACTAGCGGCTTTGGCCTGGGGGTGAATTTGCACCAACGGATAGTGTTTGATCACCAAACGCACCGTGTCACTGTGGCTGGTCGTGAGTGCTAAGACATCTGGGAAAAATTTCTTACAGAAGCGGCATTCGTAATCCAAGTATTGCACCAGCGTAACTGTATAGTTCTCGGTAGCGCCTACCACTTGGCTAGCATTGGGTTCAGCAATCACGGTTTGATCCTGTTCCGTAATCTGTTTAATTGGTTCGGTTAAAATTTGGCTATCGGTATCCAACGGGGCAATGGCATAACTTTGAATTTCGCCACCGGAAAATACATAGGTAAAAAAACCAATCCCACTCAACGTCATTACCGACATGCCAATGACTACCCCAATCACAAAAGTCAGGCGGGCGCTGGTGTGGGCAGTAAAATAATGCTCACTCGTTGTAGGGTTCGGCATGGCGTTGGTCATACAAGTTAGCCGATCAATTTAGGCCAGACCGCCTCTAAACGCTTAATGGCTTCTTGGATTCTAGGCACCGAGTTGTTAGCAAAGGATAAACGAATATACCCCTCGCCAAAACGACCGAACGATGTGCCTGGTAAGACCGCGATGTTGGCTTCATCAAAGATAAAGTTGTACACATCTTGGCTGCTGCGTCCGGTGCCACTAATGTCTGGGAAGAGATAAATTGCCCCTTGCGGTAAATGACAGGAGACACCTTCCAGATTTTCTAAGCCAGCATACAACACATCGCGTCGCTTCCTTAATTCTTCCCGCATATCCGCTACGGCTTGTGGCATAGACGGATCTTTCCAGGCGGCAATGCCAGCCCACTGGGTAAAGTTAGCGGCACAGGATACCGAATTATTAATCAAATTGGCGATCACGTCAGCCACTTCTTTAGAAGGACATAACCCATAACCACAGCGCCAGCCGCTCATCGAAAAGGTTTTGGTGTAGGCATCCAGTACAATCGTCCGCTCACGCGCCCCGGGAATAGATAAAATACTTTCAAACTTACCTTCAAAGACTAACTGCGAATATACTTCGTCCGCAAAAATCCAGGCATCATATTGTTTGGCGATATCCACAATGGCTTGTAGTGATTCGTGCGTTAAAATACCGCCAGTCGGGTTTTGGGGTGAATTCAAGATAATCAGTTTAGTGTTAGCATTCGCTAAGCGCCGTAATTCTGCTAGATCGAAATTAAAACCGTTTTCCCCTTTCATTTCTAAGGCCACTCCCTTAGCACCAATAAAGTTGATGACTGATTCGTAGGTTGGAAAACCAGGGTTAGGATAAATCACCTCATCACCCTCGTTCACCAAGGCCAATAGGGTATAAAAAATCATCGGTTTACCACCCGGGGTGACTACCAATTCTTCTGGTTTGGCAGTAATACCGCGTGACTCAGATAGCTGAGTGGCTAAGACTTCACGCAATTCCATCAAACCAGCCGAGGGCAGATATTTGGTCTTGTTGTCACGTAAGGCTTGAATGGCCGCATCCACAATGGGTTGCGGAGTTTGAAAATCAGTGTCCCCGATCTCCATATGGATCATGTCTCGACCGTCTCGTTCAGCCTGTTTAGCCCGCGCTAAGACATGGAAGGCTTGTTCCGTACCGAGGCGCGATATGCGGTTCGCAAAATTCATCATAAGCGGCAGTATAGCACTAGTCGATCTATTTTTCAACCAAAATCATGATAATATCCCCCACATTGGTGCCAGTTGGTCCGGTATGCAATAAACACCCCAGTTTCCGTAAGGCGGTATAAGAATCGTTATGCTTCAGGTAGTGATCAATGTCTAATGGCAGCGGCGGTTGCTTGGTAAAAGCACCGGCCACCGGACGGGGGGTATGGCCGTCGACGCCATCGGTAGCCAAGGCCAACAGGGTCATGCCTGGTTTAATATACTTCATCGCTGCCAATGCTAACTCTTGGTTTCTGCCACCGTAGCCCTTTCCGCGGACCGTGACCGTGGTTTCACCGCCGGCCAGTAATAAAGCCGGACGACGCCTGTGTCGGTGAGACGATTGTACTAGTTTCCGAGCAGCCACACGGGCCTCGCCATGCAGCGTAGTGGTGAGAATATGTGGTTGAATACCATGTTGTAACGCCGTCACCGTTAGTTGTTCCAGCGCCAAGTTGTTCGAACCGATCAACACGTTACGCACATGTTTTAATCCGCCTTTGGGTGTTTCAGCCGACATCACTTGATGCAGTTGCGGAGTATATAAACCATGCTTCCGTAAAATTGCCACCGCGTGCCGGCTAGTGGATGGATCGACTACCGTTAAGCCGGAAGCAACCACATCTAACTGGTCACCAATCACGTCTGAAATAATTAAACTGACCACGGCCGCTTTAGTGTTCGCCGCTAACTGGCCGCCCTTCACTTGTGAGAGGTGCTTGCGCACGGTGTTGAGGGCAGTAATATTGGCACCGCGG
>JACQPW010000070.1 GCA_016207285.1 Candidatus Kerfeldbacteria bacterium
TAGGAAGGGGTGGTCGCCTGAGGCGACCGGGGTAGGTGTTTTACTGCGCCATTAACTTTTTAAACGTTACAGATACGTCACAGTGATCGACACCAAGCGCTTCACTGAGCTCCTCACTTAAGTTAGCCACAGCAGCTACTTTTACTTTACGGATGATGGTTGGTTTGGTTTTGGTAATACGTCCTTTCAGCGTAATCGCATAGTCAGCGTTTGCGTCACTGTAGCTACCGGTCAACTTTAAGGTATAAAAGCTATTACCCGCTTTCTTTTTAATGGTACCAGCGGATGCGTAGATAATATCTTCATCATCGATAGTGGCAGACACAACGGTACCCTCAGTATCAATATCATCAAAAGCAACTTCAATGGCTGGTTTGTCAGTACTGTCTCCACACGTTTGCTCAGTATATTTTCCCTTACCGTCATAGATATTATTCAACACCACCGTCAATAGTTCGATTTTGGTATAGGTTTTGGCACTGGCTGGTAGACTGGCAGCTAAACCAATCACCAACAGAGGCAGGACGAATAGATATTTTTTCATGGTAGAGATAACGTAATACTTAAAGTTAATAACAGTATATAACTAGTAGTCTCATTAGTACAGGATTAAAGCCCCTGCAAGGGGTTTGGGGTAAGGTAACGGGAGAGGTGTTACGTAATCGGCAACCTGACCGTAAACGTTGTCCCCTTCCCCAATTGCGAAGTGAAGTCAATTGAGCCACCATGCTTCTCAATAATGCTGCGCACAATATATAACCCTAACCCAGAACCGGACGGATCTTTTAGAACGGCTTCCCGGCCGCGGAAAAATTTGGTAAATAACTTCTCTTTAGTTTCTTCGGACATCCCAATCCCATGATCAATCACCTGTAAGACAATTTCATCGTTGTCTAACGCCAACTCCACCTGCACGGCATTATTAGCATGAGAATATTTAACAGCATTATCAATCAAATTTTGAATAGCCATCTTCAATTTTTGCCGATCCAGTTTGATATGCGGTAAATCTTGCATCACCTGCATAGCCACTGTTACTTGATTACGCTGAGCATGCACTTGCGAAGCTTCCACCAACTGTTTCACCATATCAGTCAATGAGGCATCAGAAAACGTGAAGGGCAAACGACCACCTTCAATTTCAGAGACATCTAACAAGTTGTTCACAATCTCGATCACTTCATCGTTACGTTGATAACCTTTGCCGATCAAATCCTTCTGTTTGGCCGATAAGTCTCCCCCATCCCCATCGAGCAACAACTTAAACAACCACTTTAAGGTCGCCAACGGGGTGCGCAGTTGATGAGCCGCTACTGAAATAAAATCCGATTTCATTTGATCGAGATCTTTCTCTTTGGTGATGTTACGTAAAATGACCAACGAACCAATGTTGGTGTTGCCGGAATCGGTTACCTGTAAAGCAGTGGCTTGGATAATAGTGTGCTCGGCGTCTTCTTCGACGGTTAACTCGGTACTTTCGTAAACGGGTTCTTTCGTGGCGCGTTGGATAAATTCAACCAGTGGACGCAGCGCTTGTGGAAACTGACTGATGACTAAGGCTCTATTGATGTATTGCTGTGTATGGACACGGAGCAAGCGTTGCGCATACGGATTCATCATCACGACCCGGCCGCGGTGATCCAATAAGATGATGCCATCTGCCAAGTTGTTCATAATAGCTACCACCTTGTCGCGTTCTGATTCAATGCTTTGTTCACGTTGGCGAATTAAATTGTTGATGAAGGCAGCAAAGAAGGAAGTAAAGACCAAAATTAAAACCACCGTGGCACCGTTGTTGACCGTCACCCCAATGTTCCCTACAAAACCAGGATCAAAATGATACCGCGCATGATGCTCAATCAGTTCAGCATACTCCAACGTCAACACACTAACATAGAGACTGACCGTAAAAAACATTAACCCAATAATCTCTAGTTCATTAAGCAAAATAATGGCCATGAAGATGGTGATGAAGTAGAACAGGAATGACAAGCTTTCCACACCACCCGAAGCATACAACACCACCGTGTACACGAGTTGATCCAGCAACACCTGGATGATACTGACGAAACGTAATCCTCGTTCACTAATAACCCGTGGGTTGCGACGTAGGTAAAGGTAAAAGATCAAGTTATAACTATAGGTAATAGCAATCAACGCAAAGACTTTGCTATCAAATTCGGCTACGCCAATGGCTTTTTGAATCAGTCCCAAGACCAACAACAAAGCGTGCAGCACCCAACGACTGGCCACCATGTAACGCAGCAAGGTAATCCGTTTTAGTTTTGAGACGGCGATATTATAAGGCATCTTTACTATAGTGGGGTAAAATTTGGCTGACCAATTCGGTATCACTATATAACTTGATTTTCTTACTATACGCAAGGGCATTGGCAATGGTGGCTAAGACCCGAATCAGCGTAAACGACTCCGCCTTATTCACCAGGCGAATGGCAGCGAGGGGCTGACCATCAATCAGTTCCACCATCGCGGCTAGTAACTCGTTCGCTTTGGGTTTGGATAAATCGCGCACGTTCGAGCCATAACGCAGCAGCACATGATTCGGTTGTGATGGATCGCAATACAGTGTGTTGATCATCACTTCCTTCATATTATTGATGTGGTACCCAGCCACCAGACACTTCAATATTAGCTCCCGATAAATAACTCGCCTCACTCGATAGCAACCAACGGACAGCGGCAGTGATGTCACTGTAGGCAGCCGGGCGATCCATCGGTAGTGGGTCGGTGACAATACTATTTTCAACAATTCCGGGTGAGATCATGTTCATGGAAATGTGATCCTTGGCCAAAAGAGGGGCGTACGATTTGGTCAGGGTAACCACGCCACTTTTGGCAATGTAATAGGGCACAGTATATTTGCGCGCAATGGTTTGCTCGGCAGTGGCACAAGCAAAATTAATGATCTGTCCTCCACCAATGGCTTGCATGAGTGGCACCGCTTGCTGAATACAGGCCAGAGTGGCACGCAGATTGCTACCAATCACATCATCGAATTCATCTAACGTCACCTCGGTAATGGGATGGTAGACACCTAAGTTACCGACGGTGTTGATAAGCACATCTAACCGACCATACGTTTGGTGAATAGCATTAAATAACCGTTGCACTTCTCCGGCGTGCAATAAATCTGCCTGCATCATGCGCGACGCTGGCGCGTGTTGCTGTACTTGTTGGAGTACTTGAGCGGCCGCAGCGCTACTGTGACGATAATGTACAATCACTGTGCAACCATGTGCAGCGAGGTCTGTAGCAATAGCCCGACCAATGCCGCGGGCACTGCCGGTAACGAGGGCAATCATGGCTGTACTGTATCATATGTGATAGACTTTAGCCATGTGGTCGATCATCACTTTACTGCTGCCCCTATTCGCTTTAATTGCTCTTGGCTATCTAGCCGGCTACACCAAAATTGCCAAGTTGAGCTGGGTGTCGGTGCTCAATTTATTTGGTTTTTACATTGCTTTTCCAGCGCTCATTTTTAAAAGTTTAGCCTTCGCCGACATTTCGTTACAACTGCACGGCACTATTTTGTTGTTACAAGTGGCGATTGCTGTGGGTGTCATGGGATTGGTCTATGGAGTCTGTACGTGGCTCGGTTTATCAAAAGCTAATCGCAATACCTTTACCATTGGATTATATTTTTCCAATGCCGGCTATATTGGTATTTCGGCATTACAACTTGTCTATGGCGATGCAGCTGCGGCCGAAGGAGCTGTGATCGTGTCTGCCATGATCTTGATAACCTTAACGTTTGGTATTGGGTTACTAGAAGCGTCCAAACATCGCACTATTCATGCGGTTAGCATCCTACGCGGTATCGCCAAAAATCCTCTGATGTGGGCAACCCTGATTGGCTTTGCAGTTGGCTTCTCGGATCTCACCCTACCGCAACCAGTCGTTCAATTTACTGAACTACTAGCCGCTACGGCCTCCCCCACTGTACTAGTAGCCTTGGGTATTTTTATCGCTCTGAACCATCCAAAAAAGCAAGCTGTCCAATTGGCGTCGGTGTTAGCCCTTGGCAAGGTGGTGATGATTCCGGCGGTCATTGCGATTGTCATGTTGATGTTACCAGACAGCCACTGGCTCGACACTACGTTTATTCAATCCGTGATGCCCGTAGCGCTCACCGCGTTTGCTTTATCTGAAATTTATCCGATGAATCGTGAGGTCGTCTCCAGCTCGATTGTGTTATCCGTGTTACTCAGCTTTATCACTATCCCGCTGGCAATGTGGTTAGCGCCGTTGTTGTAGTGCCTAGGCTAAAATCACACTAGCTAAACCAAGAAATACCAAAAACCCGAGTACGTCGGTAGCAGTGGTAATAAAAATCGTGGCGGAAGTGGCGGGGTCTTTGCCAAATTTTTGCATGACGAGCGGCACAATCGTACCAAAGACACCGGCTACTACCAGGTTCACCACCATGGCCATGGATAAAATAAAGGCTACCTTGTAATCTCGATTCATCACGATCACGACGAGAGCCACAATCAAGCCATTGATCAAGCCGTTCACAAAGCCAGCTCCGGCTTCACGGCGCAAGGTTTTCCAAGCGTTCTGGATGGTAATTTGCTTGAGGGCAATCCCACGGACCAAAATAGCCAACGTCTGCGTAGCTGCATTGCCGCCCATACCGGCAACAATCGGCATGTACACTGCCAACAACACGTACTTAGTAATGGTGGCATCAAATAAACTGACGGTGAAGGCGGCCAAAAAAGCGGTGGCTAAGTTGATGATTAACCATTTGTAACGATGTTTCACTTTAGTGCGCACGGAGTCGATTACGGATTCTTCATCATGGACACCAGCGAAATCATACAGCGAGGCAGATTCTTGATCCTCTAATACCTTCAAGACATCATCGGAGTAAATCACGCCCATGACATTATCATGATCACCAATGACGACTACCTTATTATGCGGATGCTGTCTAAACAATCGCACGGTATCCTCATGACTAGCATTGTAGCGAATCGTAGAAATATGCCGGACATATTTTTTGATCTGATCGGATGGCAAAGCAAAGCCTAATTCGTGTCCCGGAATATATCCAATAACTCTGGCATCACGCAAGACAATAATCGCTGGCAGCCGCCCGGTCCTTTTTTCGTGAGCCTTAAACCGCTTGGCCACTTGGGCAATGGTATCCCCTTCTTCCACATGCACATAATCTACATTCATCAAACCGGCCGCGGTCTCAGGATCAAATTGAGTGAGTAATTCAACGCTTTGTTTTAAATGTTCATTCAACTGAGCAATAATCTTTTGTTGCCTGGGCTTGGGTAGTAACTGAATAATATCCGTGATTTCGTCAGGATCTAACTGTTCGAGGGTGCTGAGCAAATCAGGGGTCGGCAGTGAGCTGATGATGTCATGCTCAATCAAACTAGTAAGATGGGTCAGCACCAGCGCCCGCTGCTGCACTGGGAGCGCCAAAAACCGTTCCAAACGATCTTTCGGATGAAAACTAATATCGTGAATGAGTTGATTCAATTGGCTGTCATGACGCGAACGCATAGCGACTTATAGTATATCCCGGACGGCTTGGTAGGCCAAGCAATACAACGCCGCTGACCAGGCTTGGTGCGGTTTGCCCATTGGTTCACCGGTCGTGCCATGCAACCATTCGTTAAATTCCCAACTGCCCGAGCGACCCAGTGCATTCACTTCGGCTAGAACCGCTAACTGCTGTTGCGCTTCGGCTACTCGACCCGCCTGGACGAGCGCTAACACTGACCAACCACCAATGAACGGCCAAATACCACCGTTATGATACTGGTGGGGTAAGTTTAAATTGCCTTTGCGCATGTACTCACGCCAGTTAGGATCACTGGGTTCAATGGCTGGATAGATCGCTTGGGCAGGATACGGTTCAGCAATGTGCACGGCGGCCGCGTACTCTAAGATCTGTTTGGTTTGTTGCTCGGTGGCAACACCAGTGACGATGGCTAACATATTGCCCAAGGTATCAAACCAGCTGCCGACTTGGTGAAAGCCACGCCAAGCTACAAAGTAAGGCTGTTGACCAAGGTAGGTAGCGTTTTCAGCAGCAAACAGTGTAGCGTACTCTTTACTCGTTGGGTTGTGGATTTGGGCCGTGGTGTGTGGTTGCGCATCGTACAGCCAAAAGTAACGCTGGATCATGGCTTGTACTTGGGTCGCTTTTGCTAGATAGTGTTGCTGCTGCTGAACAGCCTGCATGCGTTCTGCTAACAGGGCGGCACTCCGCAGCGCTTTCACATACAGCACATTATCGGTGAGCACCTTACCGCGCACCGGGAGTTGGTCTTGCCAATCTCCGGCTTCTTGTGTAGAGATCAAACCGGAAGCGTCGACATCTTGGCAGGCTAACCAGACAAACGCCCGCTCGACAGTTGGATAAAACGTCTGCAGTAATTCCTGGTCATCCGTTTGCTGTACCATAGCGGCTAAAGCGATACTGTACCACAGCGTACCGTCGACACAGGCTTGATAATCGGCTTCATGACTAACACTATCTACATTGTTAGGTAACATTCCCGCTGCCGTTTGGTGATCAGCTAATGTGCGCAGTGACTGCTTAGCGGTAGCGATTAACGCCGCATCACCAAGCTGGGCAACAGCTAGGGTTGTCATTAAACTGTCGCGTGCCCACACCTCTTGGTAACCACCGGCATCCGCGGAAGCTTTGAAACCAGCTGGACAGGAACAGTTCCGCAGGATGGTGAGAGCAGCTTGATAGGCTTGGTCGGTGCGATCGGCTGTCATAGCAGTAGCGTAGTCGTTTTTGGATGACGTGTAAAGTTGTGCTATTGTACGCCTATGCGCAAAACTCCTCGCGTACTGACGCCAGCTAGCCGCCGAGCTATTATCCAACGTTACCAGGCCGCTAAACATCGTTTGCTGTTTTTAGATTACGACGGCACGTTGTGGCCAACCGGCCTGGATGAACGCAGCCCTCAAGCCAAAGCGGAACATGCGTTGGTCCGTAGTGTGATTCGACGGTTGACTCAGCGCACACAGACCACTGTCGTGATTGTGAGTGGGCGCGACCACACAGTGTTAGCGCAACGCTTTAAAGGTTTAGGCTGCGCCCTAGCAGCTGAGCATGGTCTGTGGTTAAAGGAAGCCAAGCAGAGTTCCTGGATGATGGTTGAACAGATCGATACTGCTTGGAAAATACCGGCCCGCGTCCTCTTCCAACAAGCGATGCACGCTATACCAACAACGTGGTTTGAAGAAAAACCGTATTCATTGGTTTGGCATTATCGTAATGTTCCTGCCAGACTAGTAAAAGCAAAAGTGAAGATCATGCGACGAGCTTTACAGCAGTTGACCAAACAATATCCCCTGCGCCTGATTATGGGGCGCAACTTAATCGAGCTATTACCGGCTAGTATTAATAAAGGTCGTGCTACTAAACACTGGTTGTGTCAGTATCAAGACAGCTTCATTATTGCAGCCGGAGATGAACGCACGGACGAAGATATTTTTAGTGTGTTACCACGTAACGCCATTTCTATTAAAGTACAAGCTGGGTCATCTCTGGCTAAGTATCTGTTGCCAGATGACCAGGCCTTACGTGATTTGTTAGCTCAATTAGCTGACCGCAAGACCCGTTTATAAAGATCGCTGTACAGTTTGGCGGATGCCTTCCAAGTGTAATCGGCTGTCATGCCATGACGCATTAACTGTTGCCACTGTTTGGGTTGAGTTTGATACACTTTGACAGCTCGTTGCACCCCAGCCAACATGGTGGTACTGGCATAACGATTAAAAAGAAAACCATTATCGCCTTCAGTGACCGTGTCTTTTAACCCGCCGGTGGAACGCACGACAGGCACAGACCCGTAGCGCATGGCAATCAACTGCGCTAAGCCGCATGGTTCATGGCGTGATGGCATTAAAAAAATATCACTACCGGCATAGACATGCTGACTAAATACCGTGTCAAAGGCATCATGGAAGTACCACTGTTTGGGATAGCGTTGCATAGCTGTGTGCAAGCCACGCATAAATTCTGTTCTGCCAGTACCACAAATCACTAGTTGAATCGGTAAGGCGCTGAGTTGTTTCATTGCATTGATGACCAGGTGAAAGCCCTTTTGCACAGTCAAGCGAGCCACCATACCCACGAGCGGAATAGTTGGATCTACCGGCAAACCGCATTCACGTTGCAACAATAACTTGTTATCGGCTCGCCGTTGGATGGTGCGCCAAGAAAAATGATGCCGGACATTGGGGTCGGTCGCCGGATTAAACTGGGCGGTATCAATTCCATTAATGATACCAAACAAATTCTGGCGGCGTTGCTGCAGTAAGGCTGCGAAATCTCCACCGTATTGTGGAGTGAGAATTTCTTTAGCATATTGTGGACTAACCGTGGTGATGGCATCAGCCCAACGTAACCCTAGCCACAACATCCGCGGTCCGTACAAACGTTTAGCTTCGGTCAGATCAAACAACGGTATGAGTGACGGCTGGAATAATTTCCAATAGTGCGGTAGTAAAGAACCGGTGTAACGAAGATTATGAATGGTGATGACTGTACGCATATGTTGTAATGCTGGATCAGTATGCACGAGGGCTAAGGCTGGAGCAACATGAAAATCATGACCATGGACAATAGTAAATGCCCGTGGGTGGCGCCGGAGGTAGGCATGCAAGGCATAAGAAAAAAACAGGTATTTGAGACGCTGTCCCAAACTATCTTTGGTAGCTAATTTTCCAGTCAGTGGATTCAGTACCGACAAACCATCATACACCTTGCCACGACTGAGATACGTATCTTGTTTAAATAACAGTAATGGTACCGTTGAATGAATAGTACGTGCTTGCCACACGGTGACTGTAATGGGCTTATGATTGACTACTAGTTCAAAACGATCGAGACACTTGAGTTGCTTTAGTTGCTGACGTGGAATTTCCTCATGGAACGGTAGGGCGACTGTAATAGTGTGACAGTACGGTTGTAACGCCGTTGGTAGTGAACCGACGACATCACCCAGTCCCCCGGTCTTAGCCAGTGGGCTAATTTCAGCGGCAGCAAATACTATCCGTGGTGCGGCCATCACTGGATCGACTGATTTAATACTGCGGTATAGACAGATTCGTACTGCTCAATCATTGAAGCCTGTGAAAAATTTTTCTCGACATGGTCACGACAATCTTGCCGCTTGATCAGAGAAATTTTCTTGATCGCTCTCACCATTTCTGGCAAGGTTTGAACAATGTAACCCGTTTTACCATCCACCACAATTTCTGGTACTGAACCACGTTTAAAGGCAATCACTGGGGTGCCACAGGCCATCGCTTCAATCATCACTAAACCAAAAGCTTCTTCCCATTGCACTGGAAACAATAACGCCTGCGCCTGACCATACAGTTTAGCCAGGTTTTGGTAATCTACTTTTTTGCTATAGCGCACATACGGCTGATGTAAGAGCACCGTGACAGCTTGTCTAAATTCTTTAGTCAGTTCAACCCGTTTATCAAAAAATCCAATCACATGAATCGGTCGACGCGCCTGCTGCGCCGCTTGGATGGCCACATCAACTCCTTTTTGTGGAATAAAACGACCGCTAAACAATAAATGGTTTTCGGGCGTGGGATTATAGCGAAACAAGTTGGTATCTGTCCCATTATAGACATTGCTAAAAAAAGGTAACTCCGGCATTCCTTCTTGCTGACGTTTTGAAATACTCACAAAATGAGTATTGGGTAGATCTTTATACAGATTCAAAAAGAATTTATATTGCGTAATGAAGAGACTATCATGCACCGTCACTACCTTGGGAATATCGGGTAATAGGTGCATCAACGGTAAGGCATCACGCACGTTATGGAGATGAATTAAATCGACTGGATTACGTTTGATATCGTCCACCATATCACGCACCATGCGCTGTGAGTAAAAGGATTTACATTGGTAGCGAATTGATCCACTCGGAACACTAATGGGTAAATTAATAAACGATCTATACCCCAGCGTTTTTTTATGTGCTTTGGTGGTTGATTCCTCTGGACAATACAAGGTGACCTCGTGCCCACGTTCCGTCAGACCATCAGCCAGGGCACCCGCTAACGTCACCACAGCATGAATAGCACCAGCCGGTAAGGGGTAAGGATATTCATTGGTAGCATACAGGGCAATGCGCATAGTTATGGTAATGGTCGAGTACGGTAATTCCGTCTCCAGTTATGTTCATGTTTTTTGATGCTCTCTAATTCCAACGCCGGTCGATACAAGACATCGATATATTCTTCTAACATGCGTTGCGCCGAAAATTGTCCCCAAATTAATGCCATGGTCTGCTTCATCCGATTCACCCACTCTACTGGTACAGTCTTGTCTGACCGTTTAAAAAATAGTGTTGTGATCTCACCGGCTAATAGATCATACAAAGCTCCACCGGTATTCGTATCCGGTAAGATCCAACCCATCCCCTCTAAGCTAATTTCATCCACCCAACCATCACTACTGGAGCATTGCAAGACACCATTGGCACCGGCTTTCATACCGCTCGTACCACTGGCTTCTGTACCACGAACGGGGGTGTTAATCCAGACGTCCGAACCAGACACTAACACATCGGCAATGGTAATAGTATAATTGGGTATATAAATGACATGACCGTTCAAGCGTTGGTCTTTAATCGCATGGAGAATATTATGAATATGCGAATGACCAGATGGATCACCAGGATGGGCTTTACCAGCGATAATCAGTTGCACTGGTTTGTCTGGATTTGAAACTACGCTGCGCAGTTTTTCGATATCGGCAAACAATAGTTCGGGTTGTTTGTAGTCAGCAATCCGCCGCGCCCAAGTGACAATTAACGCTTCACTCGGAATGGTATGCCCAGTTTGAAACTTCACTTCATCAATTAAACGATGTTTAGCCATCATATGGAGGTGCCATAATTCTGCGGGCGACAAGGCTTGGATGGCAGCGATATCAAATTGTGGTGCCTGCGCTTTGATATCGGGACTTACCCAGCGCTGCAAGTACACCCCATTGGTGATACCGGGCATGGGTTTATCTGGCCACATTTCTTTGGCTTTGGTGCTATGCAATTTACTAACGGCATTCATTCGACACGCCATGTTTAAAGCCAGAGCAGTTAAACTAAAGGTCTTATCTGCTGGGGTCAGTTGGCCCTTGCTCAACATATCCGGAATGGGCAAACCAAGATTCTTAGCATACGTATCGAGATATTCAGCGACGAGTGCTTGCGGAAACACTTCGTTACCGGCCGGTACTAACGTGTGATTGGTAAAGACCATTTTTTGTCGACCATATTCGTAGGCGTCATGCCAAGACATCCCATATTCTTTCATGTAGTGGTTCGTAATTTCAAAAATGGCGAAAGCCGAATGACCTTCATTCAGATGGTAGATAGAAGGGTGAATACTCAGGGCCATCAACGCACGCACGCCCCCAATGCCTAAAATGATCTCTTGCAATAAACGCGTTGGTTGATGGGTATCGTACAAACGCCGTGTGATCAGGCGATCGTCTGGAGTGTTTTCTGGAACATCACTATCCAGCAAATAGACGGAAACATCGCCAGCGCAGTATTCCCAAATTTGTACGGTCAGTTCCCTACCTTGTACTGGTAAGGTCACCAGGATACGTTGACCTTCGGTATTCACTACGAGTTCAATCGGGGCATCCGCTGGATCCAGTAAGGCATAGAATTCCTTCTGTTCACCACTTAAGGTGAGTGATTGTTTAAAGTAACCCTCTTTATACAACAAGCCAACCGCCACAAACGGTAATTCCAGATCATTGGCTTGCAGCACAATATCGCCTGCCAATACCCCAAGACCGCCTGAGTAAATGGGCAATCTGTCGTCCAGGGCAAATTCTGCACTCATGTATGCCAAGGGATGTTGGCCTAGAGTAGAACGAAACGCACGTATATCCACGGTGATATTATAGCAAAAAAAATGACTTCTGGCAATCTACATTTTGCTACTTACCGCTTGTTCACATTGGAATCCTCCGGCAACGTCATGGTGTTCGGTTCGGGATAAATAATCACGAACGTCCCATCAGCCGTATACGCAATGCCTGGATCACTCGGTGGTACATTAGTTTTAATCGCATCAGACCAAGTGATGCCATCGGTAGTGCTACTAAAACATAATCCTTGCTCACCCGAATCAATCCCACAGGAACCATAAAATCGAATCGTGCCATCGACATTCACCATATTCCCTACCCAATAGATACTGTGCGCTGGTCGATCACTGTCCACTGCCGTAAAGGTTTGACCATCATCAGAGGTCGCTTGTAAGGCTGCACCATTTTGCTTGGCCATGGGTGCAATCATCGTCCACGTATCGCCTACCCGCACTTCTGAACCATCGACCACATCATACTCATCACTCTGGAAGGCAATACCATCATAGGTGTAGTGCAAACCATCAGCAGATAAAGCCGTCCCGTACACAAACGGTTCTTCCATGCCTAACACATGGGTGGTGAAAAATAAACGGTATTGACCATCGGCTGTGGTGGTAATGGTAGGATCAAATGGTAGCTGATAATTTTCCGGAAAATCTTCCACATATAAACCATACGGACCATCCCAAGTTTGACCGCCATCGTCCGACGTTTGAATCGCTACTTTATTGTAGCATTCCGGATTATCCGCATAGACCGGAAACCAGTTGAACACCGCCACCAGTGTTCCATCGGCACCGGCCGTGACACTTGGCACACCGCCACCTTCTACAAAGACAATCTCATCAGAAAAGGTGATGCCATCTTGGCTGGTAGAGGCATATAACGTAATGTCATTGAGATTATTTTCATCAGGTGGTGGCGTAAACAGCTGATTCAGATTACAACTGTGCTCATCTAACGTTCTTGTCTCATTAGTAGTATTAGTATTACTGATAGTATTGACAGTGGTGGTCACTGCATTATTCAAGACTGTATTCAGTGTAGCGTTATTAGTACTGACTGTGTTGTTTCGATAAATCAACACGCCTACAATTACTGCTACTAAACCCAGGCCACCAAGAGTGATGAGAATTATTTTTTTCATATAAAATAATGGTAGCTGCTTGATTACCGAAAGTCAATGTGAGGGAGCTTCCCTTGTGGCTGAAAGCCCCGAGCAAGTTCGAACGTATTGTATGGAATGGCCATCACCGCCCAAACAGCAGAGGGTGCATCATATGTGCTATACTATCATCAATTAACGACAACCGCGAGTTGCACTTGTTCACGATTCTATGCACAAATATCTTATAGGCATTGCCATTCTGACTATTCCATTTGTCACGGCAGCGACAACAAACAACGATAACTATTTCGGTTTTCTTGGTGGCGCCATGGACAATGATAACTTTGAATACCTCCAAGATGTTGGAGCCGGTTGGATGCGGCCGCATCCGGGCCCGGCTGTGTGGGAAATGATTCAGTCGGAAGACGGTGGTGACTATGACTGGGATTTTATGGATGGTATAGTCGAAAAAGCTAATAAGCATGATATCAATCTCCTGATTACAATTTGGCCATTTGCCGCCTGGGATCAAGTGCGCAAAGCTGATCCCACGGCCTGTGAAGTTGCAGATACCGATGAGTTTCTACCGAATAAGGAAGCCGAAGATAAAGGCCGAGTTGAATATATCCCAGGGTATCGGTGTAATCCATATGACTGGGCAGAATACCAACAGTGGATCCGTGCCATGGTGGAACGCTATGACGGTGATGGGAGAAAAGATATGCCTGATCTCACTATTCCTGTCACGCACTGGGAGGTGATGAATGAACCAGATTTACCGGGCAGTGAGACGCTGGATTTTTACAAAGAAGGTTCCGATGAATACTATACGTTACTACGCCGAACTGCCAAGGCCATCCGCCAAGCAGACGATAACGCAAACATCGTGATCGCTGGCGCAGCCGGCGCCGATCTTAATCAGGAGGGCTATTTCATGGATTTTTATTACAACCTGTTCACCGACCATCCTCAAGCCAAGAAATATTTTACCATTGGTAATGTGCATCATGTGTCTGTGGCCAATGAAACAGACTTTAACGTCAGTGTCTACCAAACTATGCTTGATGAGTTCAATATCGATAAGCCAATCTGGGTAACGGAAGCTGGCGCTGAGGACTCCCCGGCTGACGAACAAAAACAGTATGTGCGCTCCGCTACCAAGGAAGCCCTCACGGCGGGGGCTGAACGCATATTTTACATTAGTTATGCGTTTGGCAATAACTATGGCTCTGCCTCTCAAAAACGCGCGAAAAAAGTGTATCGAAAATTGATTGATCGGTGGAATGAAGACTAGTGGCTGGGGAGGAAGGGATCGAACCTTCGAATGGAGGATTCAGAGTACTCTGCCTTACCGCTTGGCTACTCCCCAAAATAGTAGTTGGTAATTAGTAATTAGGAAATTCTAATTGTACCAAAGCTGAAATACTATACGTTTTTCCTAAGAAATTGTAAAGATAACCCCCTAACTATCAACTACTAATTACTGGCTCCTATTTCACTTCTTTTCCGCCGATGGTCTGTAAGGCTAAATCCCAAACATTATCCATTTCCGCCGGATTGACCGCGGCGATATTATCCGATGGTAACGTATTCAACACCGATACATCAATATCGTACTGGTCACCGACCACACATTCCACAATAATATCTTTGCCCAGTAATTGCGCCAGAATCCCTTCAATTGCCCGCAGGTGTTCTAACTGACACACCCGATCACGATGAAAATCATAGCGGAAGCCAAACTGCACCCGGTTCGGCGCATACGCACCAGCCACATGCGCCACCGACAAGGCCATCGCCAAGGCGTGATTCACTTCCTTGGTACGACGCATCACTTCAGCCCAGTGTTGCTTAACAGCATCGATCATGGCTTGATCCGTCTCGCGTGCACTCACAGTGGATTGCTTAGTGGCTTGTGCAGCGGGTTGCGGTGGTTTACCCGCAGTGGCTTTTGGTGCCAGCGGTTTCGCCACAGGAGCTGCTGGAGAGGCTGGCTTGCTTGGAGTTGGTGCAACCATGGTTGGTATGACTGTAGTGTGGCCAGACAAGCACCACTCTAAACCCGGTACTTCAATTAATAATTGTGTAATCGGACTGCGTTGGTACAGCTCCCCTGCTGCCATGAACAAATCCAGTAGTTGCAAATAATCATGGCTGGATAGTTTCGTCATCAAACTAATTAAACGCTCATGGGTGGATAGATGCACATCTAAATCTTCTAAATGCATTAACGACTGGTCAATGCTGTACAGCAACCCGCGGCGAAATAACTCTAACTGTAACTGCCAGAGTTCTTTCATTTGCGCGCCCGACTGCACCGCTGCCTCCACCCCTTGCGCATAGGCTTGTGGTTGACGCTCTACCAAGTGGGCGAATAATTCTACCGCCACGGCCATATCGACGCGGGGTAACACGACATCGGCTAATGCACTAGTGACCTTAGCATCACCCGCCGCTAACATTTGCCCCAGCAGGCTATCAGCATCACGTACCGCTCCCTGGGCTTTACGCGCGATCCGTTCCAACACGACCGGTTCTACTTCAACTTTCTCTTGTGCACATAACCATTGCAACCGCTTCACCATCTCTGGCAGTTTAATGGCGTGAAAATCAAAACGTTGGCAACGTGAAATCACCGTAGCCGGTAATTTATGTACTTCGGTCGTCGCGAGAATAAAGACCACGTGAGCCGGTGGTTCTTCCAAAATCTTTAACAGGGCATTGAAGGCCGAGGCGGACAACATATGTACTTCATCGATGATGAAGACTTTATACGTAATTTGCGCCGGGGCCACATACGAATTCTGAATAATATTCTCGCGCACGTTATCGACTCCGGTATGGCTGGCCGCATCAATTTCAATGATATCGATCAGGTTGGTGTCTTGTAGTGTATGCTTAGCAATCGCCTCCGCATTAATGGCTTTAGCAAAAATCCGCGCTAGGGTGGTCTTCCCTACTCCACGTGGACCGGCAAACAAATAGGCATGGGCAATGCGCTGTGACTTGATTTGGTTCTGTAAGGTGAGCTTAATGTGCTCTTGACTAATGACCTGATCAAAGGTAGTGGGACGATACGTTCGGTATAAGGCTTGGCTCATAGGAGCCTTAGTATATGGAAAAAATGTATGGCTGGCAAGGGTCTAACCAGACAGCTCGGCGGCACTACCGCTGGGTAGTTCGGCCTCATCCCCGGCTGGTAATTCCGCTGCATCCCCGGCTGGTAACAGTTCAGTATCGTCCGTTGCGTTGTGGATCAAGTTTTCCACCGCCGCCCAAACGCTTTCACCATCTTCTGGGGTCAGAATCACCACTTCATCACCGGCTTCACCTTTATAATAGGTGACAGCGGCTAAAATCACTTTATAGGACTTACCACCAATAACGACACTAAATTCACCCGTCACCGCATCCCGTACCAAGGTACCGACCATGCGCTTGCGTTCCACTGGACCAATCTGTTTGTACACAAAACTGCCGTCGGCTTTGATCGTCAGCTTTAAGATATCTCCTTCTACTAACTTGGATTTAGAAGCGTAGTTGGCCGGAATGGTATAGACCTTGCCATCTGCGCCCACCATGTTTTGACCATTAAACACCCCTTCCACAATCTGGCTATTGCCTTGGAAGGTTGGTTCGGCCAATTCAGTGCTGCGTTGCCGCACCGACGGTGTGACCTCACCACTATCTAAGGCAGCCAACAGTTGCTGGGCGTGGTGTAATTGGGCGTTGGCATTGGCTAAAGCCTGCCGCAAATCGTGGAGGGTTTGTTCGGAATCCATACGTTTCTTTTTGTTTTAAACTGCTCTTTAACTACTCTGGGGGGCTTACTATAGCACTAGGTTGCCATCTTTACAAGATCATCCAGCGTTTTTGGTAATGCCAATTGATGCGTTTGTAAAGCTGCATCCAATTCAGCCATATAGGCCATAAACTGACTATGCGGAATAGCAGGGCGCTGAGCAAATGCCTTAACATCGAGCGGTAGTTGTAGAGCCGCACAGTGTTGAGCAAAGGTTGTGAGGTCATCTACAGACAGATCACGTGTATAACGCTGCACCACTTTTCTTCTATAGTCGCCTATGGGATCAACACGCTGCACATCGTCCGGTTGAAAAGTAACTTGCATATACGACATCAATAGGTGTTCTAGTAATAGCCCTTTAGCCAATTCAAGCGTCACGGCTGGTTCTTTACCAAAGGTTGCCCGACGCATAGCTTGGTCAAGCGGTCCAAATAGGACCGGTGACAGTTGATGCTTGTGAGTCACTGCATGATCAGTTTCTAAGGTGTGTGCAACATTGGTATGTGATGAACCTAAGCGAACCAATATCTGAGCTGGTTTGCCTTGTGGTTTAAGAGTCTTCAAGAATTGTTTTAGATTGCGTATAATGAGTTGCTCCCGCTCGGATTGTCGATCGGCATAATGGCGTAAGGTTGCTCCCATCAGGTTGATACTGCGATCAGCGTTGCCATTAAATAATTCTCCCATTGCATAATAAGGCAAACTGGAAACTTTGAGTTGATCTAAAGCCAAGTCAGTATAGATCGGTTGATCAATAAACGCGATGCGCTTGCCTGAACCAGCGATCAAACGATATTGTGCCAATGCAAACGGTCCAGTGTTCATACCGTACTGTTTGAGAGCAGTGGAGTCATCTGGTTGGATCTTTCCGTCAGCTACTGCCTGATAAAATGCCAAGTTAGCTGGCGTATGACCAAGGGCTTCTGGTACATAAATGTCACACTGAGCAAAAGCTGGCTCCATTGCCGCAATGTCAGCTGGGGTACCATGGGGTCCAAAGAAAAAATGCACATGAGGCTCAATCTCACGTTGTTCTTGCCGTGGTGATGCAGGTTTAGGATCCCTACGTAATCGTTTACGCAAAGCTTCGGAATATTTTCCCATAGGTCTGCTAGGCAGCCAAGGAGCCACCTTGACCCATATTCGATTGATTGGCAGCTTTTTGATTCTGAATGCGGACAGTATCGTCTTGAGTGGCGTCTTCATCGGGAGTGTCTTCATCCTTCAATTCTTCGAGTGACTTGGGCGTCCCATCTTGATGTAATACCCGATCATAGATAAACATTATTTTTAAACCAACTGCTTTATTTTCCAACGAAAAACCATACTTATTCTTTTTGACATCACTCAGACCGAGGTCTGAAGACTGCAGTGCATTGAATAAATTTTTACCTTCAGTACTATCAACCACAAAATTAGCATCCCCTTTTTCATCTAAAAGTTGGATAGTTTTACTCCCAATACTTTCTGCCCGAATAGCAGCTAATTTTTTAGTTGTGTTTTCCAGTGTCTGAAAGATTTTTTCAGCTAACTTGCGCATGAACTGTTTTAACTCATGATTTTGATCGCTTGGATCTTGTTCACTATCATTGTCAACCATGGAATCAACTGGCTGCTCAGATGGGATCTCTGCAGTGATCTTCACTCCCATATTTTTTTCTAAGGCTTGTAAACCCGCCGCTTGGTCGGCTGCATCTTTCTGCTTAAAGTTCCGTTCGATGATCTTAAAAATACTGTTTGCACTATTCATCCGCACCGGATCAATTTCTACTTGTTCACCCGTACTCACTTCTTTCGCCTTCATCGTATCACCAAATGACAAAGCGCTTCTCCCTTCTTTCCTATAAAAATCTTTCTCAAAGGCACGTTCTTCAGCTGGAACTTTTCCTGGTTTTTTGAATGGGAGGACTTGAGCCATCTGTGTAGTAATTAGTAGTTAGTAAATTAGGGGGAGATGTTACCTCTTCCCTGAAAGGAGAGAGGGTAGGGAGAGAGGTCGAATTACGAGAGAGATCTTTAAAAGAATGAATCTGGGCTAGTTAAATCGGAACCGCCACCCAGCTTATCAAGCTGACCACGTTCAATCACTTCCGCTTCGACAATACTGCGATCACGGCCAAACTTCAAGCGTGACAATTGCTTCAGTTGATCGGCTAATTGAACGTTCCCGTCTGGTGGCAACACAGCGCGCATATTAAACGGCCGGCAGGCAGTGTTATCAATTAACAACTTAATGTTGGCCGTATACTTTTCCACGTTAATGACATCGTTCTCGTCAAACACTGGGGCAAATTCTTTCGCAATCATTTCGGCATCTTCGACACCGATGCGGAAGGCTATTTTAGTACCAACGTTACCAAACACGGCATCACGCACTTGGGTATTTTGATCTTTTACTAATTGGGAAATATACTGGTGAGCCAAAATCATGTTCAAGCGATATTTACGGGCTTCAGACAAAATGATCGCAATCGAATCAGTGGTATAGTTTTGGAACTCATCAATATAGCAATAGAAATCTTTACGCTGCTCCTTGGGCATATTGGCTCGCGCCATAGCGGCCATCTGAATTTTGGATACCATGATCAAACCTAGTAGGTTACTATTCACTTCACCAATTGAACCTTTGGATAAGTTCACCAACAAAATCTTCTGGTTATCCATCACTTCACGCACATTAAAGCCAGAGCGTGGCTGCCCAACAATATTACGCATCATGTCGTTGGTCAAAAACCGACCAATTTTGGAAATCACGTACGATAACATATCGGCCGCCTGTTGACCGGCTTGAGATTGTTCATACTCTTGCTCCCAGAAGTTTTTTACGATCAAGTTCTTGACATGCTTCAACTTCTCCTTGCGGAACTTAGCATCCGTAAACATGCGTGGAATTTCAATCAAGGTCGCACCCGATTCCTTATCATCCATCAAGGCCAACATGGCATTACGCATGTAATGTTCAAACATTGGTCCGATCATTTCCTGACCAAACAACTTATAAAAAATGGCGACCATTTCTTGCACCGCGAAATCTTTCTGGTCATCGGTTTCGTATTCCAACATATTTAACCCCAATGGCCGATCAGAATCAGATGGGGAAAAAATAACCACATCGTCGGCGCGCTCTTTAGGAATACGTTCCAACACGTCTTGCACCAAATCACCGTGCGGATCAATAATACAGACCCCTTCCCCATTGGCGATATCTTGCATGGCCAATTGTGATAATAAGACAGACTTACCAGAACCGGTCTGACCAATCACGTACATGTGCCGTTGCCGATCAGCCCGTTTAATCCGGACTGGGGTGACAATGCCACGATACTCGACCTCGCCTAAGATGACGCCGTCTTTAGGCATGTTAAACGGTGGCGCGGCTTTTTTGGATAGCAACCAGCGGATATTTGGTGTTTCCGTAGTCGGTAAAGGCATGTGGTACAAGGTACACAGTTCTTTCGTATTCAAGACAAACGCTTTATGGCCATCAAACGTGCGATAAATAAAATGCTCGATCTCCTTTTTGTTGACGCTTGGTTTGCTGACTTTAAATTCGTTGGCGTAGAGCGTACCAGAATATTGCGCAAAGGCACCTAAGATAGTATAGGCTTTATACTCCGCCACTTCCTTAGTGGCAGCCGACACAATCACCCGAATGTTGACATCGAACCCAGGATTACCAGCCTTCTCTTCGAAACCTTTGACCATCTCTTCTTCCATTGGCGACAAGCGATATTCCCGTTCAGTGCGAATATCAATACCCTGTTCACGTTTAGCGCGATCCTTAAAAAAAATGTATTTAAAGGCAATCCATTCTCGATATAAAAAAAATCCAGCTACTTCGGCGTGGGCCTGTTCATATTTCTTACCTTGGTGCATGACGGCCGCAATGTGCGCCGGTTTGCGCGCCCAGTGACTGCGGGCGGGTCGAATCACCATTTGCACCGCGGCACCCTCATGCTTTTCAAACTTCGACAACACGTTCGTCAAGGCATTGAGCGGATCAATCTCCAGTTTGTTGTAGACTAACAGCGGAAACTCTTCCGGTTTTTTTAAACTGACCCGTGAAGCTACCACTACGCCATTCGGTTCAAAGACATTATAATCATCGACCTCATCAATCACGGCGGCATCGTATTGGGCTTGAAACTGCTGCTCAAAATAAGTGCGCAAATAATGTGGCACCGTGACATAGAAAGTAATCAGCTGATCCTTATCAGCTACAATTTCAAAACTCAAATGGTCATTACGGCCAAACCAAAACTCCTCCCACCAACTACCGTGTGGAATTTGATGCACCGCCGTATAGAAGGCTTCCGCAATACTAATGCGCTGTTCTTCTGATTGCTTACGGAAGGAGGGGTTATCACCGGATTGTTTTTCTTTGAGGTCTTCTTTCGGTACCCGAATCATCAACACCGCCCGCTTCATACTGTCCGAACGATGCACGGCTGAACGGGTGTAGTGCCGAATGTAGTGCACAAAAATTACGGCCAACAACACAGCCAACAACACATACAGGCTAAATAAAATAATCGGGTAAGCCAGTAAAAAGTCCCAGACGATACCCAAGAACGCCATCATAGCACTAGCCAATTTTACGCTTTAGCATCTCTTCTTGCCCTAATTTCATAATCGCATCGGCTTTCAGTTTAGCTTCTTGTTCCAAAAAAAACTTATTAATGCCTGGGATCAGCTTGAGCCAGGAACGCAACAGGTGCAACACTTTACGGGCTGTCAGCTTGAAACGTGCTGTGAGGTCTTCGATCTGTTTGGCAATCTCTTCCCCTTTTTTACGGAAACGCTCTTGCTGGACTGGTGTCATGGTTTGATAACTGGCATCTAGCCCGTTGGCCATCACCTCTTCTACTTTTACTTGGAGGGCACTTTTACCAACGTCATCGGTCATTACCTGATCGGTCTTCGCACGGGCGGCTTGCTTGACAACATAGGGTGATTCATCCGGTTTTTCGTCATGAACCGCTTTATACTGATCAAAGGCTTGCTCTGTGGGTTTTGGTGCCTCTGGCTGGTGCGGCACCTCGGGAACCACCACCGGTCGCTCCTGATGCGGCTGATGGAGCGGGTGTTCAACGTGATCAGAACTATGTTCGGCGGCAGGCATGGGATTACTATACCATAAATTTGACTTTACTTCAAGGGTTTTTCTTGCTAAGGTAGCGCGATGAGGCTGTATAACACCCTAACCCACCAAGTGGAACCATTCCAACCGATCCATCCTACCAAGGTTGGTCTCTATACCTGCGGACCGACGGTGTACAACTA
>JACQPW010000008.1 GCA_016207285.1 Candidatus Kerfeldbacteria bacterium
ACATAGTCTTGGCGTGGTCAATGGTCAGCCTAAAAAAATCATGGTGGAATTTTTATCTGCCAATCCTACTGGGCCAATCCACTTGGGTAACGGTCGGGCTGGGTTTACTGGCGATGTCTTGGTGCGGGTGTTGCGCGCCAGTGGTTACGACGTGATTGCGGAATACATTATTAATGATTACGGCAAGCAGCTGGATACGTTAGCAGAATCGGTGTTACGACGTTACTTGCAACTACAAGGGATTAACATTGATTACCCGGAAGAACTATATAAAGGCGACTACATTAAAGATCTAGCAGGCAAAGTGCAACTAAAAGATGTGAAACTAGGCAATGCCAACGCCATGGTGGAGATGCGCAATGAAGTAAAAGCTTGGGCGTTAGAGGAAATGGTCAAACAGATTCAGGATTTTGTAGAACATAAACTGCACATTCATTATGACGTTTGGAAATCCGAGCGCAGTTTGTACGATGACAAGAAAGTCGCGGCCGCCAGAGCCTTTCTCACCAAACACGAGCTGACGTATGTAGCGGATGGTGCCACTTGGTTTGCTTCCACTAAATTTGGCGACGATAAAGACAGAGTAATCACCAAAGCCAACGGCGAAAATACCTATTTCTTTTCCGACATCCTCTATTTGTTTGATAAGTTTGAAGACCGTAAGATCGAGCATTGGATTTGGTATTTAGGAGCCGACCATCATGGGTATGAAAATCGAATGCAAGCTGCCTTAACCGCTCTGGGTCACGCCGGGAAACTAGATATTATTTTTGTGCAATTAGTGCGCTTGATGTTTAACGGTAAAGAGATGCGCATGTCGAAACGCAAGGGCACTTTTGTGACGTTAGAAGAGTTGGTGGATGAAGTGGGCGTGGATGTCGTCCGGTGGTTTTTTCTGATGTACGATGCCAACACCCATATGGATTTTGATTTGAACCTAGCGCGGGAACAATCGGATAACAACCCAGTGTTTTATGTGCAGTATGCCTATGCGCGGATTTGCAGCTTATTGGCTAAAGCCGGTCAGCAAGCGCCGGGCCCGATTCAATTTGTCAGTGATGCGGAAGAACAATTAGCCAAGCAGTTATTCCAGTTACCGGATGTGGTGGTTGATATCGCCCAGCAGTATGGTGTCCACAAATTACCGCAGTATGCCATCGAAGTAGCGCGCGCTTTCCACCGCTTTTATACGATGAACCGGGTCATTGAAGCCGACGGCAGTATTAATGTCAGTCGCTACCAGTTAGTGCAAGCTACCCAAGTCGTATTGCGCAATGCCTTGTTGTTAATGGGCATTACCGCACCGGAAAAAATGTAAGGTCATTATGAGAATAGGCATTGATTGTAGAACCATTTTGAATCCGAGTGCTGGAGAAAAGGCTGGAGTAGGGCATTATACATACTACTTGGTGAAGCATTTACTGAAACTGGATAAGAAAAATAAGTATGTGTTGTTTTTTGATCATCGCTCCAATTCGGTACAGGAGTTCAAGCGTAAACAAGTAGAAATTATCCGCTTTCCTTTTTCAGAATACAAACGGTATCTACCCTATGCCTATTCCCACGTCTTTGTAACGCGAGTGTTGAACCAAGCTAACTTGGATTTATTTCACTCGCCAGCCAATGTCATCCCATTACAGTACACCAAACCAGCGGTGGTCACCGTACATGATTTAGCCATTTACCAACATCCAGAATGGTTTCCACCGAAGCAGGATTTTTCCGTCAAAGTGCTAGTGCCACGCAGTTTAGCCAAAGCTAAAAAAATTATCGCCGTCTCACAATCGACCGCCAACGATATCAAAAAACAGTTTCATATTCCGGCTAACCACGTGAGCGTGATTCATGAAGGGTATGAACCAGCCAAGCTGCCCAGTAAGTTAGCCACCCATGCCGTGCGGAAGAAATTCAAGTTGAGCGAGCAGTATTTTTTCTATGTGGGCACCTTAGAACCACGCAAGAATATTGCGGGCATGATTCAAGCCTTTGATACCTTGGTGCGACACAAACCACGGCGCTATAAAAATGTGCAGTTGGTATTGGCCGGCGCCAAAGGGTATCAGTTTCAAGACAACTATAAAGCGATCCAAGCGGTGAAATCGGGGAGTGTGCGTTATGTGGGCTATTTATCTAGTAAGGATAAACAAGCGTTGCTGCAGGGAGCCTTGGGATTTGTCTTTCCATCTTTATATGAAGGCTTTGGCTTACCCGTGTTAGAAGCGATGGCTGCCGGCACCCCAGTGATCACTTCTACTGTAGCTTCGTTACCAGAAGTAGCCGGCAAAGCGGCACTCTTGATCAATCCAACTTCATCCTTGGCCTTGCAAACGGCCATGGATAAATTCATGTCCGCTAAAGTACGGATGATGTATAGTAAACGTGGTAAGCGCCAAGCCAAACAGTTCAGTTGGGAACGGTGCGCTAAGGAGACGTTAAAGGTGTATGATTCAATTCTCCATTTTTCAAAAGTTTCCTGACATCCAACACGGTATCGCGACCCGCCATTCCGAACGTGATCAAAAGCATGATGTCGTCGCCCAGCAAGTACATGGTACGCGCTTTGCTTGGGTAGATGGTCCACGCTTACAACCCGTACCTGGTGTGGATGCGTTGTTAACCGATACACCGGGTGTACGTGTACGGATTGGTACGTCTGATTGTGTGCCGATTATTGTGTATGAGCCACGCACTAGGCGGGGTGGAATCATTCATGCTGGGTTTAAAGGCACCACTCAAGAAATTTTAGCCGCTGTGTTGCAAGAGTTTAGTGCGCGCCATGTCTATCTAGGCATTGGCCCGGCCGTTGGACCAGAATGTTACGATGACATTGATATTCAAAAAGAGAACTTGATGCAAGCGCTGCAAGCCGGTGTTCCCCGGAGCCATATCGAGGTCATGCGTTTTTGCACCAAATGTCATAGTGATACATTCTATTCCTATCGGGCAGGAGATCACATTAACTTCGGAACTTATTTTGAGTTGCTATAATGTCAATTTTATGTTACAATAATGCAGCATTATGATTAGGTATTGACAAAAAATGAAAAATCACCTATCCTGTAGCGTTTTATGAATAAATTCTACGATTTATTGGAACAATTAGTAGAAGAAGCCCATGGTAAAGACATTGGGTTACCTGATGTGCTGAAAAATGGGATGATTACTGACTTGGCGATAGAGTTAGAGCAACGCCTATTTAGCACCGTAGCAGACCAGTTAAGCCACGTAGATCGGTTACGCTTACAGAGCGCCTTAGTACCACCGGCTGATTTTAGACTGGTCGAACAGATCATGCAGCAGAACATTCCGGATTATACTACGGTATTACGTGATGTCTTTATGCAATTTCGATCGGAATATCTACGCATATGCCAGAAATAGGACGCGAGCCATTACTGCGTGTCATCCGGGAGAAGATTGAAGTCCATGACAGTCCTGGTTTTAACGTTGACGATTTGCGGGTCGAGGCTAAGACGGCTTTTGGTGAGTATGGTCAGGCAGAGTTCTTTACGGGGGCTGCTTTTGAAAGTACCTTACGCGACATTGTACAGGACGCTACTGCTGAAGGTTTAACCAAAGAAGAGTTGCAGGTTGTTTTTAAAGAAGTGCGTCGTCATGTTTCTGCTCAGTCTCATTTTGGTGCCAGTCGCGAACATGAGGCTAAACGCGCTGCCACTAGTAAATGGAAGGTACATGAACATTTGGCTTTAAACATGAAAGATGCCGCCACCAGATTTGGCCGTGGTGTCGCCAACGATGTGCGCAGCAAAGAACAACAGTTTTTTTCTGGGCATACAGAGTTGCAAGCGATGATTAAAGGGGCGGTTGAACTTGCTATTCTGCGCCATCGCTTAGAACGCTTCGCTCAGTTAGATGACGAACCAACTCCTGGGCATCAACCCCACCTGCGTGAACTGATGAAAGAGTATCGGGGTGGTCTGGTCAATAGTAGTGAGTTATTAGATACCAATACATCTAGGGGTAAACAATTTGACCAAGTTTTGGATCATTTATGGAAACCGCTAGACCTGAGGGTAGGTGGGCATTTTCAAGCAAAAGACAAAGCTGGAAACATAGTCATTGACGTTGACATTGAGAACGAACATGTCCTGGCTGCCATCAAACACCATTTGAAATTTTTCATGTACCCGAAGATCATTAAGATGCTGGACGCTCAAGAATTGACGGTACTTAGTTCCGATGAGTATGACGTTACCCACAAAACTACTTTACAAAAAGCTCTAGAACTGGGTAAAGGCATTGTCACTTCCGGTACCTTCTTGGGCGCTACTACCCGGGTTGCTACCCGCATCGGGTTTGGTGCCGCTGCCGTGGCCGGTGGAATCGCTGGTGGGCCAGCGTTGTGGTTTGGTTTAGGCATTGCAGTCGGTGCTGGTGCCGCGGCTGGATATGTACGCGAGAGTATGAATGCCAAAGATCGCATTAAGCGGCGACGCCTAGAAGCTGCTTTTGGTGCCATTGATGATACCGTTATCAAAAAGGCTAGTGTCATTAATAAAGAGTTAGTAGACGGCGTGACCCTGCTACGTAACGCCAAAGCGGCTGAGCTGACCGCTGCAGACCCCGATAAAGATACCGCCAACAAGGCTGTTTTAGCAGCAGTTGAAAAAATACACCAAGTAATTGCAGATGCCCAAGCCCGCTTATTAAAAGCCCGGATCGGTGAGGTAGGTGAAGAAGGCGATCAGGAGCAT
>JACQPW010000063.1 GCA_016207285.1 Candidatus Kerfeldbacteria bacterium
CGCCTGTGATACACTTAGCTATATTTATTTTTCATATTTCTTATGAAAGTACAACCTACTCGTTTAGTACGCCTGGGATTTAACCTCCTTGGTTTGTTTGCGTTAATTAGTTTACCGCTGAATGCCAGCCAAGCCGTCGTCGGCGCTGTCACCGCAGCCAGTACCACACCTGACATCACACCGTGGCAGTCAGCTGCCGACCGCAGCATTGCCGGTTGGGGTGGTGATGATGAGCACTTTGCGACCGATCATATTTTGGTCAAACGGGTTGGGTTGAGTGTAGAAAGTGTGGCTGTTGATACCACAGTGGCTGATGCGCTGTCGTACTGGAAACAACAGGCTGATGTCGAATACGCTGAACCAGACGGTGTCTATCAAGTGTTGGGTCAAGAAACCTCCTGGGGTTGGTCGACCGTCAAAGCCAGTGAAGCCGCAACCACGAACAGCGTAACCGGTAGTGGTATTGTGGTAGCCGTAGTAGACACAGGCGTGGATTATGTCCATGAAGATTTAGATGCAAATAACTGGGTGAATACGGGCGAGACCGCTAGTAACAATATTGATGATGATGGTAATGGGTACGTCGACGATTATTACGGCTATGATTTTATTGGCAGTTTATATACCGCAGTCACACCCGACAGCGACCCTCAAGATGAATATGGTCATGGCACACATGTGTCGGGCATTATTGCGGCAGAAAATAATACCGTTGGTGTACGTGGTGTCGCACCGTCCGCCCAAATTATGCCAGTAAAAGTACTTGATTCCAGTGGTTATGGCTTTGACAGTACCATTGCGGATGGGATCCGCTATGCGGTTGATGAAGGGGCCGATATTATTAACTTAAGTCTCGGTTCCTCGATTGGTTCCAATACCATTAAAGAGGCGATTGATTACGCTGCCACGAACAATGTCTTAGTGGTGGCTGCCTCTGGTAATTCAGGGAGTTTTTCATCACCGTCTTATCCGGCCGCGTACAGTAGTGTCGTATCCGTCGGCGCTACCGATGAAGATGGTTATAAAACCGAATGGTCCAACTGGGGTAAGGTAGATGTGATGGCACCAGGTAATGATATTGTCTCTTCCATTCCAGGTAATCTGTATGACTCCTATTCAGGCACCTCGATGGCTTCACCACACGTGGCTGGTGTGGCAGCGTTAATTATGCAAAAATTTTCCACGACAGATGCGCGCACCGTGCGTCACTTGTTAGAAACCACTGCCGATGATTTCGGTCCAATGACGGGGGTAGACTATATGTCCGGTTATGGGATGGTGAATGCCTTAGACGCTACCACCACTCCCACCGCGGGATCTACCTATCTGTTTGCTGATCAAGGTTATGTCATCACCGATGCATCGGATGATGTTATCGTGACAGCTTCAGTGCGCACGGCTGGTAATGCCGCTGTGGCGAGCGAAACGGTGACTTGGTCCACAACGAAAGGAACAGTATCTGCAGCGACTTCCACGACGAATGCCAATGGTGAAGCGACCATTACATTTACGGCGGATGATACCAGCGGTTTAGCAACCATTACCGCTGACCCAGCCAATTATGCTGCCAACACCATTCAACTCGCTTTCTTAGATGATACCGTGCATCCAGAAAGTATTGGTGTGACCGCCTACAATACGACTGAAGATACTAGTGGAGAAGAAGAGATTGAAATATTTGCAGATAGCGATATCTCAGCCAACTTATTTACCGCCGGAGATAAATTAACTATTTGGGCGCATCCAACAGGATTCGATCGGGAGACGCACGATATTGAAGTCAGCTATACCGTCACTGATCCTGATGGCGAGGCGATTACTGGCATGACCGGTACGATGCCAACAACTGAAGCTGGTTACCCGATTTGGATCTGGTATTTACCACAGACAACGGTTGAGTCGAATCCACTAAAAATTCCAAATTCTGCTGTGGCTGGCGAATATACTGTCAGTGTGACGGTGACTGACTTGGATAGTAGTGAAACCTCTACTGCCACGACTAATTTCTGGGTAGATGAATTGCCGGAAGCGTTAATTATCGATGACGACGGGTATTGTTATGACACCCCGATTGAAGGGCTAGACTTTGGTTATGTCGCCTATTGTATCAGTGCTGGGCAGACGGTAGCCACCGCCTTAGACGCTGCTGGCCATGATAGTTTAGTGTGGAATGTGGCTCGCCACGGGTACCCCACAGCAGCTGATTTGGCTCTCTTCCCATTAGTGATTGTGGTGGATGGAACCTTTTCCTACGCTGACACTACAGTGTTAAGTGACTATCTGGATGCCGGTGGTAATTTGTTGATCACTTCAGAAATGTTGGCGTACAACAATACGTATGGTCAGCCGAGTGATTTCCTCTGGAACTATCTACACGTGAACTTTGCTTCCAACGTTTCACAACCGGCCGTGGTGAATGGCTTTACGGGATCAGATTTTGCAGGGGTCAGTTATGATATCAACACCTATAACTTAGATGGTGATGGCGTTCAGGCCATGTACCTAGGTGATGAATTGCAAGTCGATCCGAATAGTAATGCGGTCGAACCATTATTTGCCTATACTCGTGGAGAAACGGATGATATGGTAGCTGGTGTGCGTGTCTCGAACAGTACTTACCGGGCAGCTTACCTCACCTTTGGCATCGAATCCATTAATGATTCTGGTACGGCCACAAAAGCTGAACTGCTGGATACGCTAGCCGATTGGTTACTGGGCAATGCCCCAACCATCAGTAAGGTAACAGCCAAAAAACTAGATAATAATCGTGCTCAAACCATTACCATTCGTGGTACCAACTTTCAATTGGTTGGTGAAACGACGGTCAAATTACGTAAACTAGAATTAAGTGATGTGGTGGTGTATAGCCGCACCAAAATTACCGCCACGGTACCGGCCGGCCTGACGCCTAGAAGTTATAGTCTAAAAGTGATTCGTCCCGATGGCCGTAAAGCCACCAAGTCTAAAGCAGTTCAGGTAACCACTGGTGAGATCTTCATTGATAGTTTATCCACCACGATTGCTTCCAATAATAGTGACCGAGAGTTAACTGTGAGTGGTGGCCATTTCAATGCTGGGGTCAGTGTCTTCTTTGGTACGACCGAGATGACTGAGGTAACCCGCAATGGCTCCAGTTCGCTGACCGTGACGATTCCGGAAGGCTTTGCACCAGGTAATTACAAGATCAAGCTCACGAACCCGGATGGTACTAAAGCCAAACGGAGTGGCTTCACGGTGCGCGTTGGCTTCACAGAAACGTTAGCAGTCGGAGATACACACGACCAAGTGTTAGCCTTAGAGAAACGGTTGAAAAACTATGGTTATTTCGACGCTGACCCAGATACAGATTTTGATAGCATTACGGAGGAAGCCTTAGTGCGTTATCAAACAGATAACTTCTTGCAAATCACTGGTACAACGGACGCCAATACTCGTTATTACTTAAACAACAACTAGTCCTCAAGTCATGATCGAGTGTACATTTGAACGTGGCACTGCTGCCAACCTACGCCATGTCGTAGTTGATGCACTCTTGATCCAAGACAACCAGGTATTGCTCACGCGCCGCGCGGAACGGTTACGGGAAGGTGGTAAGTGGGCGATACCGGGTGGGTTTATGGATCGTGATGAGACCACGCTAGAAGCGGTGATGCGGGAGGTGTTAGAAGAAACAGGGTACACCTGTGAGATTGAACAGTTGTTGACGGTACTAGATAAACCAGATCGGCGTGGTGATGACCGCCAAAATGTCAGCTTTGTGTTTGTGGCCAAACCGATTGCTAAGGTGCAAGAACACGATGATGAAGTCACGGAACTAAAATGGTTCCCACTCGATGCCTTGCCGGCAGCAGCGGAGATGGCCTTTGATCATCTGGAAATCATTTGGGAATGGATTAAGGAGAATGATGAGGGCCTAGACAAATAGCCGAAAATCTGTTACCATTTCAGCCATATGTCTGATGTGTCATCGTTTACTATTCCGATCAGCGTTCAACGCCTAATTAAGGCCAAACAGCGCGAATTAGCGGGTAAAGCAGAGCTGGAACATCAGCCGAAATTCAAGATTTCCGAAGCCATTAGTCGGGTGGCCTTTATCTACGAAAAAGTTCGGAATGCTCTGGATTATAAGGAAGAGCATTTGCTGATTAAATCGGCCATTGTGCGCGTGTTGAAGCGAAAGTTTTTGCCCGGAGTTGATCCCGTATCAATTGCCCGGCCGTTAGTGATTGAGCTGATTCGGGGTGGTTACATTCGCAACAATACCTTACCGGAGAGTCGTATCGATGACGCTGCTAAATCGTTAGTGAAGTATGCGCGCTTTTTAGGTAAAGCCATTCCAGCCTTAGAAGGCCGCCAGCGCGAGGAAACCTTCGATTGGGCGTTGACCATGCTGGCCTGCGAATTAGAAGAGGTGTTGGCCCCATCACCCCATAAAGAGGGGATGATTGAGTTTGTCTATGTCACCATGTTGGAGCGCACCGATATTACCTCGAAGCGGATTACGGAAGATGAACGTAAAGTGCAGATTTATGCCGCCGTTCTGAAGGCGTACTCCCAATACGATTTAGAATTAATGCAGTATAGTTTGTTGAAATATTTTTATCCAGAGTGGGTGGAAGGCAAGGAGGATACCTTGAATCGGGTGGCACGCAATGTGTTAAATGTTCGGACGACGATTATGAAGCAGATCCGTAGTCCGTTACAAGATAAAGTGGTACGGCAAATCAAGAAAATCAATATTTTATTTGTGGTGTTGTCGGATTGGTTGCTCAAAGAGACTGACCCAATGGCGGTGATGCAGAATCCTGAACAATTGGCGGATGCAATTGAGTTAACAACTAATCAGCGCTACAAACAGGTCAAAATTAAACTCCGTCGTACCAGCTTACGTAGTATCATCTATTTATTTATTACTAAAATGCTCTTGGCCTTGATTATTGAACTGCCATATGATTGGTTTGTCTTCGGGCATTTGAACTATATTCCGTTAGGCATCAATGTAGTCTTTCACCCGCTGTTATTGTTTGTCATTGCGTTAGCGGTACATATCCCGGCCAAAGAAAACACGCAAAAAGTCATCGAAGGCATTAAAGATTTAGTCTATGCGTATGATGGTAAAGATATTGTCTACCGCATTCGACCCAACATTGCCCGTGGTTGGTTTTTAAATTTTATTTTCCGTGCCTTATATTTGGGTGCCTTCCTGATTACGTTTGGTGGCCTGATCATGGTCTTAACCGCCGTTGGCTTTAATTGGTTAGGAGTGGCACTCTTTACCGTCTTCTTAACCTTAGTCAGCTTCTTTGGTCTGCGGGTGCGACAGTTGGCTAAGGATTTAGTCGTGCTGGATCGGCGCGATAATTTACTCAGTGTCACCATCGACTTTTTTTCCATCCCAATTGTGCGTGCTGGCCGTTGGTTATCGGTCAACTTCTCTAAGGTCAATGTCTTTGTCTTTGTGCTCGATGTCATCATTGAAGCCCCCTTTAAACTCATTGTGGACTTGTTTGAGGATTGGTTTGCCTACATGCGAGAGAAACGTGAAGAGATTTACGATTAACGGTCATGCGTCTTGTGACCGCCTCTCAAACCATTGCACTGGATACCCAAGCCAAGGCCTTGTTAGCCGCTGGGCATGATGTTATTAATCTCAGTGTCGGTGAACTAGATTTTGACCCACCCACAGTAGTGCAACAAGCAGTTAGTCAAGCCGTTGGTAACGCTAGTAACCATTATTCTCCGGTAGCCGGTTTACAAGCTAGTAAGCAAGCGGTTTGTGCTTACGAACAAGCGCAGCACGGGGTGACCTATCTACCCGAGCAGGTGTTAATTACCAATGGTGCTAAGCAGGCACTCTATACAACCTTTTTAGCTTTAGTGCAGCCAGGTGATGAGGTGTTAGTGCTGCAACCAGCCTGGGTAAGTTACATCGAACAGATCAAACTAGCCGGTGGTGTACCAGTGAGTGTTGAAACCACCGATCAATTTTCACTAGATATCACCGCCATGGAACGAGCTATGACTGACCGGACGGTGGGGCTGATACTCAATTACCCTAATAATCCTACTGGAGCTGTCTACACCGCTGCTCTGCTACAGAACGTAGCTCAATTAGCCCAAGAAAAAAAACTCTGGGTAATTTCTGATGAAATCTATGAACATATTATCTATGGTGATGTGCCGTTTATTTCCTTTGCCAAGTTGTATCCTCATACCGTAGTGGTCAATGGTATCTCCAAGGCAGCGGCAGTGACCGGTTGGCGAGTCGGGTATGCTGCTGGGCCAGTCGCCATCATTCAAGCGATGACGGCATTGCAGAGTCATTTAACTGGTAATGTTTCAAACGTTATGCAGGCCGCTTTGCCGCCAGCCCTGAGTAACGGTTTAGCGGCCGATTGGTTGCAACAATTGCAGCTGCGCCGCCAATTGGTCTTAGATTGGGTAGTACAACATCCGGCTGTGCAACTCGTATCACCGCAAGGGGCGTTCTACTGTTTTCTGGATATCCGAGCATTCAAAATGGATTCCGTTACGTTTTGTCAGCGCTTGTTAACGGATCACCATGTGGCCTTGGTTCCAGGGAGCTATTTTGGCCGTGATGGCTTTGTCCGTTTATCCTTTGCCAATAGCCCAGACCGGATTAGGGTTGCATTAGAGCGAATGGATCAATTTTGTGCTATACTATCACAATGAAAGTCGTTATTAGCGGATTAGCCAAGCAGGAGTTAGCGGCTTATATTCGCAAGCATTATCGACGCACAATTCAGATTGTGAAGACTAAGCCGGAGTTTGTCTTGTGTTATGGTGGCGATGGCACACTGTTGTATGCCGAGCGGCATTACCCGCTGGTTCCTAAAGTAATGATCCGACACAGCCGCGTTTGTGCCAAATGTGCTACCTTGGCCAAGCAGACCATTTTAGAGCTGATGGTGCGTGGGCAGTACAGTTTGGTGGAGCAGCCTTTGTTAGAAACGAGTCATGGCGGTAAAACGCTGTATGCCATCAACGATATTTTGGTGGCTCACGCTCATGTCAATACTGGATTACGGTATCACTTGTGGTTGAACGGAGAACATTTTGGCGGTGAGCTGTTAGGAGATGGATTGGTGGTGGCCACTCCACTAGGGAGTACCGGCTACTATCAAAGTATTACGCGTAGTACCTTTCAGCAGGGGTTGGGTATTGCTTTTAATAACTCTATTTTTACTATTGGTAGCTTGGTGGTGCCAGAAGATACGATTGTCAAAGTCAGAATTGACCGTGGTCCGGCTGTAGTCGCGGCTGATAATAATGATGTATACTTACCGCTGCACAACAAGGATCGGGTGACGATTCGACGTTCACATCGGTCAACCTACATTGTCTATTTTGCTGGACAGCACTATAAAAAATATAATGTCGGCATCGGCGACAACCGAGTGCCACTAGGATCGTGTCAGATGTGTGGCAAACTGTTAGTGGATAAGCTGGCATGAAGCAGCTGCTACCCGTTACATTGGTGACCAGTAACCACCAGAAAGCCTACGAAATTGGGCAGGCCTTGCGCCCGTATGGGATCAGCGTTAAACCCCGCGCCATTGAACTCGACGAAATCCAAGCCTTAGACATTGCCACTGTGGTTACCCACAAAGTGGAGCAGGCGTATGCACTGGTTCAGCGACCGGTGCTGGTGGATGACACTGGCATCTTTTTTGTTGGTTACAACCATTTCCCGGGTATTTTTTCGCGCTATGCTTTTATGTCGCTCGGGTTTGCTGGTTTGTTCAAGTTAATTACGCCTGGTCAGCGGGCTTATTTTTGCAGCTACCTCGCCTTGAAAACTTCCGCCAAGGCTAAGCCAGTGCTGTTCAAGGGAGTCTGTCGGGGACGTTTGTTGCGCACTGTACGTGGTCCTAGCAAGCCAAAAATGCCTTACGACAATATTTTTATTCCGGATGGAGACACCCAGACGTTTGCACAATTAGGGGTGACTGGTAAGCAGCGTTATGACCACCGTTCAAAAGCCGTGCGTAAATTTGCCCGTTATTATCTAAACCAACTATGAAGATTACATTCTTAGGTGCTTGTCGGATGGTAACCGGTTCACAATATTTGCTGGAGCAAGATAACGTGCGACTGTTGGTTGACTGCGGGATGATTCAAGGTGAACAATTTACCGAGGATAAGAACTATGATGATTTTGCCTTTGATCCCACTCAGGTAGCGGCCGTAGTGATTACTCACGCCCACATTGATCATTGCGGTCGAATACCACGTTTAGTGCGAGAAGGCTTTCGGGGAAAAATTATCTCGTCCCATGCTACCTTGGACTTAGCGTATCTGATGTTGGAAGATAGCGCTCATGTCATTCAAATGGATGCCGAAGCGGCCGGTTATCCACCATTATATGTTCAAGAAGATGTCCAAGAAGCCGCCACTTTGTTCCATGGTGTGAATTACCACGAACCGATGCAGGTGGGTCCATTTACCATTGAGTTATGGGATGCTGGCCATATTCTAGGATCAGCTTTTATCCGTATTACCGCTGGCGGAAAACGCATTGTCTTTTCTGGTGATCTTGGTAATCCACCCGTACCATTATTGAAGCCAACGGAAGCCTTGCCAGCTACCGATTATGTGGTGATGGAATCGACCTATGGCAGCACTACGCATGAACCAGCCCGTGAACGTAAATTACTGTTACGATCAGCGATTTATGAAACGGTCACTATGCAAGGGACATTGCTCATTCCAGCGTTCGCGTTAGAACGCACCCAAGAGTTGCTGTTTGAGCTGAATGATTTAGTCGAACACAAAGACATCCCACCGGTACCGATTTTTATCGATAGCCCTTTAGCCATCAAAGCTACGCGCATTTATCCAAAATATAATCATTGGTTTAATAAGGAAACGCAGTATTTAATTGCCAAGGGGGATGACGTTTTTAAGTTTAATGGCTTAAAGTTTACCAGTAGTTCGGCAGAATCCCGCGATATTTTACGCGTGAAGGCACCCAAAGTGATCCTGGCTGGTTCAGGAATGATGCAAGGCGGGCGGGTGCGCTACCATGCTAAAAACTATTTATCGGATTTTCGTAATCAAGTGTTAATTGTGGGTTACCAAGTGAAGGGCTCACTCGGGCGGCAATTGTTAGATAAAGCCAAACATGTGGTGATTGATGGGGATGGGGTAGATGTCCATGCTAAAGTTCGGGCCATTGGTGCGTATTCCGCCCATGCCGATCAGCCAAAATTATTAGCCTGGTTAGGCAGTGCACCACAGCTGCCACAGCGCATGTGGTTAACTCATGGTGAAGAAGATAAAGCCAACAACTTAGCTAAGTTGTTGGCTTTATCTTCTTCACCATGAGTTAACCA
>JACQPW010000064.1 GCA_016207285.1 Candidatus Kerfeldbacteria bacterium
AAACCATTAGGAGAATTAGAGCAGAACATTATGGATGTGGTGTGGAAAAAACGCTCTGCTACGGTGCGTTGTGTTTTTGAGCAACTAGTCAAGCAGCGCATTATCGCTTATACCACAGTGATGACGACGATGGATCGTTTAAGTAAAAAAGGTATTCTAAAACGTAGCAAAATCGGTAAAGCGTATGCGTACCAATCTGTCCAAACTGAAGCCGACTTAAGTCTGTCCACAACCAAAGCAATGATTGATATGCTGGTACGGCGGTATGGCGATTTAGCGATTGCTCAATTTGTGGATACCGTTGATCAGATTAATGCCGAAAAATTTGCTGAATTAAAACGGCTCGTTAACGAACACCGCGGTGAACACTAGGCGCACCCTTAAGCGATTCTTGATCGTCTACAGTGTTGGCATGATTAGTTTAGTTTTGCTCACCCTGAGTATTGTAGTGGCTATTTTTCCGTATCTCCAACAGCAAGCCGATACGGTCTGTGGTTGTGCACAGTTTTCTACCTTGACGAGCAGCCCCACTGGCTGGATGCTCATAACCAGTATCTTGATTTTATCCCTGTTGGGCATCGTCATGACTTGGCGGGTAGGGTGGATGTTGAGAGCAACTAGGCAATTTAAAGAAGTTCTATCGCAATACATTACTCAACGCACGCGGTATCAAGGAGTTGCCATTTATACCATCACCCATAACGAGCCACTAGCGGTGTGTGTTGGTTACTTTAAACCGAAGGTGTTTATTAGTCAGTCATTGATTGAACAGCTGTCTGGTTTTGAACTATTTGCCGTCATTCAACATGAAGTAGCTCACGCCAAACGCTACGACCCACTGCAGCGTTTAGTCCTTAGTGCTTTGCCGAACCGAATCCCATATTGGAGAAATTCTATTGAGCACTATTTTTCTGCTCAAGAAATTGTGGCAGATGATGCGGTGACTGACGCGGCGTCCATCCGATCCGCTTTTGTGAAACTAACAGAACTAGCGCAACCACAGCAATCCCGTTTGGCGGCCACCTGGTTTTCTACGAGCCAAGCTAGAATTAACCACTGGCTAGGTGAACAAACTCCCTTACCTTCCTTCCGCTGGGCAGCGTTGGGCGCTATCGTTATTGCGGTAGTCTTGCTGACGAGCTATCGGGCTTTTGCCGCCGAACCAGCTGCCCAAGCCTTTGGCCAATGTTTGTCTGTCCAAACCATGTGTAAAGCGGTCATGAGCTATGTGGTACAATAGTTTTGGTAAAGTAGTACTGGTGATCGTATTGTGTTTTGTCTTGTTACTAGGGGTAGCCTTTGGTTTACTCGTCTTTAGCCAATACTACGATCTGAATACTACCAACACCCTGCCTGTGCAAACAGGTAATACAACGAATGCTAACCAGGCTAGTTTAGGTTATGTAGCGCCAGATGCTGATGACGACCCCTATCTTGGACACGTCGATGCAGCGGTGGAAATCATTGCCTTTGAAGATTTTCAGTGCCCGTTTTGCAAAACAGCCGAACCCATTCTAGAAGATGTGTACCGATTATATCCAAATGATGTTAAGGTAGTGTATCGTGACTTTCCGCTGTATACTATTCACGATCAAGCGGTTGCGGCTGCTCAAGCCGGTGAGTGTGCTGATGAACAGGGTAAATTCTGGGCCTGGCATGACGAAGCGTTTGCCAATCAATCGGCCTTAGCGGCAGCCCCAGCCGTTTTTTCTGTTTGGGCAGAGACGGCCGGATTAGATGTAACCACTTTTGAGGCTTGTGTAGTCGCCGAACGGTATGCTGACGAAGTGCAAAAAGACCTCAACGAAGGGTTTTTAGCTGGGGTCAGTGCCACTCCCACTTTTTTTATCAACGGTCAGCGTGTGCTGGGTATTCAATCCGAAGCCGAGTGGATAGAGTTGATCGAAGCAGCCTTGGCGAATTGATCGGCTATGCTATACTAGAGCCATGATCTACCTTGGTGCCGATCACGGCGGCTTTGCATTAAAAGAACAGCTCAAAACGTGGTTGCACGACTGGCAGATGACGTACACCGATCTTGGTGCCAAGATGTTAGACCCAGAGGATGACTATCCGGATTATGCCTTTGCAGTTGCGCAAGCTGTTGGTAGCGGTCAAGATGTCGGGATTTTGGCTTGTCGCTCCGCTGCCGGGGTAGTGATTGCTGCCAACAAAGTGCGTGGGGTCAGGGCAGTAGCGCCCTTAACTGAAGAAGCTGCTCAACATTCACGCGAACATAACGACGCTAATGTGCTCGGTTTATCCGGTGACTGGTTAGATGATGCAGCCGCCAAAGCGATCGTGCAGCGTTGGTTGACTACGCCGTTTTCTAAGGCCGAACGCCACCAACGGCGGTTAGATAAAATTACTGCTTTTGAACAACAGTCATGATTACCGTTTGGCCAGCTATTTTAGAACACGATCTACAATCCATTCAACAGCGCATCGATGCGGTAGCTGGTTTAGTGGAGGAGGTGCATGTCGATATCATGGATGGTGAATTTGTCCCGAACACTACCGTTAATGATCCGGCCGGGCTGGGCAGTTTAGATTGGAAGGGGATCAAGGTGTCACTCCATCTCATGATCAAACATCCCGAATTACACGTCAGTAGTTGGGCCTTGCCGTTTGTATCCAGCATGGTGATTCATCGTGAAGCGGTTAATAACATGGCTAGCCTGATTCAATTGATGCAGGATATTCATGTACCATTAGCCATTGCGCTTAACCCCCATACACCTAGTTATGAAATTACTGAATATTTAGATCAGTTAGCCTTTGTGATGGTGATGGGAGTGGAACCCGGTTTTGCGGCTCAGGGGTTCAACAGCGATGTGTTGGAAAAAATTCGCTATCTACGCGAACAGTCACCGACTTTGTCCATTGCCGTGGATGGTGGGGTGAGTTTAAAGACTAAAGCAGCTATGGTAGAAGCAGGAGCTAACATTTTATGCGCGAATAGTTACCTGTTTAAGGCTGACGATCTCCCGATGGCTTATCAACGTTTACGAGAATAAGTATGGAACGTTTAACAGATTTAAAAACACTACGCTTAAAAGCCAATGATATCCGGATGGATCTGTTGAAAGCGTTAGTGGCGGCTAATTCTGGTCATACGGCTGGCCCGTTGGGGATGGCCGATGTGTTTACCGCCCTATTTTTTAATGTGGCTAATTTTAATCCAGCAGAACCACATTGGCCAGAGCGTGACCGGATTGTGTTATCGAACGGTCATATTTGCCCGGTACTCTATACTACCATGGCGCATGCCGGTTTTTTTCCAAAAGAAGAATTGATGACATTACGCAAACTAGGCACCCGTTTGCAGGGGCACCCACACCGTGAAACGTTGCCTGGCTTAGAAAATACCAGTGGTCCGTTAGGGTCTGGTACATCACAAGCCGCTGGCATGGCGCTGGCCTTTAAAATGGACAAGACCAATCAGCACGTTTGGTGTTTAACGAGTGACGGTGAACAGCAAGAAGGTAATACGTGGGAAGGGGTGATGTTTGCAGCCGCCAAACATTTAGACAACCTGACTGTGATTATGGATCGCAATTACATCCAAATTGATGGTAACACGGAAGACATTATGCCATTAGACCCTTTGGCAGATAAGTACCGGTCATTTAACTGGAATGTATTGGAAGTAGATGGCCATAACATGGAAGCCCTGATCGATGCCATGAACCAGAGTAAACACATGCACGATAAGCCGACTCTGATTTTAGCGGATGTCGTTCCTGGCAAAGGGGTCAGCTTTATGCAAAATGATTACGTCTGGCACGGTAAACCACCCACCAAGGATGAGTTGGCTAAGGCATTAGTTGAGCTGACTGCCGAGCGCACTTTAATTGAACAGGATCACATTCAATAACGTTATGCCTATTGTCACTACCGCCAACTTAGTTCCCAATCTATTCGATGCCAAAACGATCAAAGCTTCCGGCACCCGGGATGGCTACGGTGCCGCCCTGGTTGAATTAGGCAAGCAAGATCCACGCGTGGTCGTGTTATGCGCTGATTTAAGTGAATCTACCCGGTCACATTTATTTCAAAAAGCCTTTCCAGAACGCTATGTGCAAATTGGTGTGGCTGAACAGAATTTAATTACGGTCGGTGCCGGTTTATCTGCCGCCGGAAAAATACCATTCATGGCTTCTTATGCAGCGTTTGCACCTGGTCGCTGCTGGGAGCAAATTCGCACGACATTTGGCTACAATCATTTACATGGCATTGTCGCCGGTGCTCATGCGGGGGTCTCGGTTGGTCCAGACGGTGCCACTCATCAAGCGGTGGAAGACATTGCCACCATGCGCACCATTGCTAGTTGTACTGTGTTAGCGCCGAGTGATGCGGTGCGCGCCAAACAAGCCACCATGGCAACACTGTCCGAGCCGCACTTGTGGTATATCCGTTTTGGTCGCGATAAATATCCAGTCTTCACCACGGAGCAAACCCCCTTTGCGCCTGGTAAAGCTGAACTCTTTTATACGGGCAATGATGTGACCGTCATAGCGTGTGGTCCGTTAGTCTATGAAGCGTTACAAGCGGCTCATCAGCTAGAACAACAGGGGATTGGAGTAGAGGTGATTGATGCGACGACAGTGAAACCACTAGATGTAGAGACGATTATTAAATCTGTGCGTAAGACGAACGCCGTCGTCACGGCCGAAGAAGCTACGGTGATTGGTGGGTTAGGCGGCGCTGTGGCCGAAGCGCTGGGCCAGCACTATCCGGCACCGCTGGAGTATGTTGGCATGCAAGACTGTTATGGACAATCTGGTACCGCTGAAGAGTTGTTGGAAACCTATCACATGAAAGCCGTTGATATCGTGGGTGCTATTCACCGGGTCATCAAACGTAAGCGTGCGTAAATGCGCCTGACACCTTTTGATCACTTTATCCAAAGAATTGTCCGTTCTGCCGGAACCAGCCTGAAGCGTAATTACGGTGTTGTGACCACTGGTCAGGCCAAAACGAGTCAACATGATATCGTCACGGCAGCCGACTATGAAGCCGAACGCATTCTCATTTCCGCCATCCGCAAGAAATTTCCTTATCACCATATTTTAAGCGAAGAGAGTGGCGCCTTAGCCGGCAAAAGCCGGTATACGTGGGTGATTGATCCACTCGATGGCACTGCCAATTTTGCCCGCGAAATCCCATTGTTTGGAGTGATTGTGGCCTTTCTAAAAGATAACACGGTCACGCATGCTGCCATTTATGATCCCATCCATGATCAGATGTATTATGCCAAAAAAGGGCAAGGCAGTTATTGTAACGGCAAGCGCATTTACGTCAGCACTGAATCTCAACTGGAGGAGATGGTCGTGGTCATCAGTAATGTGCGCATGCGCAGTTCACTAGAGCAATTTGCCCATTGGCGTTCATTGTTGGCTTTATATACCACGTATTACAAATCATATGGTTCAGCGGCTCAATCGATGATGGCGTTAGCGTCAGGTAAAATTGATGCCTATATTATTGGTGGGGCTTATCCGTGGGATATTACCGCTGGAGCGTTACTGGTGAAAGAAGCGGGTGGTAAGATTAGCCACTTAGATGGTCGGACCTGGGATTGGCGGGAGGATAATCAGCACATTCTAGTGGCCAACCCTAAACTGCATGCTAAATTAGCTCGTTTGTTGATTCAGCGTTAAACCGACAGTGCTATGCTTAAACAGCTACTGCAATCAAAACGGTTTCCACACTACATTCGCATCGTAGAAGAACTCACCGGCCAACCGGATCATTTGGCCAGTTTTGAACAAGCCCAGCAAGCGGCTTGGCAGACAGCCATGCAGCAGTTGGGGATTACTGCCCAAGCCAACGATATTCAGCCGGCGTTGCAATACCACACCACGGTGCTAGGAGGGATGGTGAATGATGTGGTAGGAACATTCTCCTGGGAATCCGTTTTAAGCTTGCTCCGTCCGCACTTAGCTGCTGCAGTGTTGGAGTGTTATGCCATTAAGCCAGCAGTCCTGCAGCGGCTGTTGGAAGCTCATCCACCACAACACGTATTGGCACATCTGGGTTACACCACAGTGGCACAGTGTTTACAACAAGAACCGCTATTTGAAATCATGGCCGCCTTACGTTTTGCCGAGAACCATCACTGGATGGAAACATTTTTACGCAGTTACCAGGTCTTAACTGCTGCGGACTTTGAGCGTCGACCGGTACAATTTTTGACCTTAGAACCGGCCAAATGGTGGAAGTTAGCTGAGCCGTTTGCACTCAAGAAAAAACACCACTTTAGTCACCTTAAAGAAGCGGGCATCATTTTTTGGTATCCCAGCCCACAGTCGCAACAACTGCAAGATCAAACCTTGATTGTCTTGTTCATGCTGTTGCATTATCTGTATGAGGTTCATTTTTATAGTCGTTGGTTTGAACACAGTGTTAAACAGGATAGCCATTTTAGCGCCGTGTTCATTGATGTGTTACGAGGTGATACTGATTTTTGTGCGGTGGACGACTATCACTTGCCTATTATTCAACAATATCATCTTAAAACCGCTCATCCTAACTCTTGTGCGTTAGAGCCACATGTCATGCCAGAAGCATTACACTGGCGTAAAGCGATGACCACATTTTTTGCACTGTTGCGTCATCATCCGCAATACCATCGTGTAGCCTTTTGGGAAACATGTTATACTGTAGCCGAATCTGTCCAGGGCAAGCTGGTGACATTGAATATAGTGGACAATGTATTGTCTGAACACCGCCAGTTTACCTACCACTGGCGAGAAGATATGTGGAACGCATTATTTGTACATTATTTCGGGCAGGCTACTTTGGAACGCAGCATCATTCATCATCTGGCTAATAAACAAATCGATCTTAAAGCCTTAAGCAAAACTCTATGATCAAACGTCCTGTCGTTTTTGTCACCAGACCATTACCCCAGGCTGCCCTGAAAGCCATCAGCAAATATGCTACGGTCCGCTTGCGCAAAACTGATAGCATTATTCCGCGTGCCGAGTTGCTAGCTGGCGCCAAACAGTGTGATATTTTGTTACCGATCCTCACAGATAAGATTGATGATGCGTTATTGGCGCAAACACCGCGCTTAAAATTAATCGCTAACTATGGTGCCGGTTATAACAATGTCGATGTGGAATCGGCTACCCGGCGTGGTATTCCGGTAACCAATACTCCAGATGTCTTAACTGAAACTACTGCCGAGCTAGCCGTGGCTTTGATGTTGGCTGTATCGCGACGCCTAGTGGAGACGGATAAGGTAATGCGTGCCGGCAACTATCCTGGTTGGGGACCGTTAATGTATCTTGGTCACGGTATTTCCGGAAAAACCTTAGGCGTCATTGGGATGGGGCGGATTGGTACGCGCGTAGCAGAAATTGCCCACCATGGTTTTGGGATGCATGTGTTGTATTACACCAAGCATAAAGAGCGCGAGGTAGAACTATCCCTCGGTGCACGTAAAGTCGGTTTGTCTACCTTGTTACGTAAAGCCGATGTGGTCACCCTGCATGTGCCATTAATACCACAGACCAAACACTTAATTAGTCGCAAACAGTTGGCACTGATGAAGCCATCGGCTTATTTGATTAATACCTCCCGTGGTCCAGTGGTCGATGAAGCGGCTTTAGTGCAAGCCTTAACCAAACGGCGCATTGCCGGTGCTGGGTTAGATGTCTATGAACATGAACCAGCCATGGCACCTGGTCTAGCTAAATTATCGAATGCTGTTTTGTTACCACACATCGGTTCAGCTACCATTGATACACGTACAGCTATGGCGATGGTTGCAGCCAAAAATATCATTGCGTTTATTCAGCGGCGCAGCTTGCCCAATTGCGTCAATCCACCGCGCCTGGTTCGCAGTGCATGAGCATTTCCATACTGAAACAATTTGCGCAGGTGGCGTTAGCAGCACTGCGGCCGGAAGCGATGATCAGCGATGCCGTCGCGTTGCGTGGTTCCCAATTAACTATTGCCGGCCAGCGTTACGATTTACGTAAGCATCAGCGGGTCTATGTTGTCGGAGCTGGCAAAGCTACGTTAGCGATGGCCAAACAATTAAACGCCATTCTTGGTAAGCATATTACGGCTGGTTACATTAATGTACCGGCTACCGGACAGCAGCGGGTTGGCAAGATTATTGTACAGCACACTGCCCATCCGTTTCCTAATCGTGCTACGGTTATTGCCAGTAAGCGCATTCTTCAATGTGTACAAGCGGCAGCCCCAGACGATTTGATCATCTGTTTAATCAGTGGCGGAGGATCCAGCATGTTAACGTTACCTCGGGCGGGAGTCACTTTGCAGCTCAAGAAAAATCTCACAAAAAAATTAATGCACCGCGGTGCCAATATTACTGCCCTCAACACCGTGCGCAAGCACCT
>JACQPW010000065.1 GCA_016207285.1 Candidatus Kerfeldbacteria bacterium
CATCTTGAACGAAGTGAAAGATAGGGGAGGGGTTAGTTTAACCGAAAATACTTCTTGGCAAAATCACTCTTACTGGTCGCTCTGGCAACGGCTCGCACTTTTACGCGGTAACGGACAGTAGATTTTAAGCCAGTCACGGTAGCGCCGGTACGATTGTGACGTAATCCCAGTTTAATGCGCTTACTAAATACCACGTGCTCTCCCCGCTTCACCGTCATTTGGTAATAGCGCAACTTTTTACTGCGCACGATATTCTTCCAACTAATATAAGCGCTGCTGTCCGAAAGTTTACGAATGCGCAGTTTAGTAGGTTCATCTGGTAATGTACGGAAGGCTTTATACAACGACCAGTCGGTTTCTTCATCATCGCTGGCGGTGGCTTTGACCCGAAACTTATACGCCAGATTGGTTTGTAAGCCACTAGCGGAAATCGTTTTAGTGGTGTCGGTTAACCCGGTATATTCTTGTATTAATGTGGCATCAGTTTTGCGCACTTGCAGGCGATAGGTGGCTGTGCCATCTTCACACTCTTCAAACTCAATTGCACTCCAACTAAACTGAATCCGACGATCATTGTTTACATAGGTAGCAGCTAACTCATTGGGACGATCTGCTGCACAGGCTCCGTAACCATAGCCATATCCTAACGCGGGACCAACTTGGTCAAAGGTGATAGCCAAGATGGAACCCACTAAGATCAGATTAAAACTAACTACTAGTAATTTACGCATGATCTACAGTATACGATAAATTGTTAATCGAGACCATGGCCGAGTATCATCCTGCCACAGTACTTCTGCCTGTCCTAGTATCCCCTGCCAGCGGGCATCTAATCTGTATTCAGCAAACTGATCCAGAATAATGAGTAGCTCTTTATCAGCCGGCAATTGTTCTGGCGCACTATACGGCAGACCACTATAGTACTCCGTGGCTGGTATTGTTGGATACGTCCCGCCAGTTAAATTTACAAAGATCACATGATCAGGTGCTGTGCCCATGTAGAGTTGGTGAATAATTGGGTACGGCGTTGCAATAACAATATCATCATGTTGTGACTGATAGTTCTTGATCACAGTATAGGCATCTGTGAAGTTAGGTTGCGGAGTAAAGGTCTTATACTCAAATGGAGCCGTGGCTGTATCGGATTCTAATGGATAAAATACTTGGGGTAGGACAGTCAGTTGTTGTTGCCACAGTACTATTCCAACACTAAGGCCAACTGCTAGCTTGCCTGCCCAATGCTGCCGCCACAGCCAGACTAACCCGGCAGCGGCCAACATGAACAGAATCGGTAGGGTCATGAATAAATACCGGTATTGCAGTAGCGGTACAATAAAACTGATGCAGAATAACCAACCAAGCCATACGATCACTAACCAGGTCACTAAGCGCTGGTGAGTTTTTGCTAACCACCAACTGCCTAGCAGTGCCAAGGGTACTAGTACATAGTAGTTAGTAGTTAGGTAATAAAGGTAGTGCCACCAATAATTGACCAAGGGTAAGGTTGGAACGACAATGTGGATGACAATGAATACTACTACTAGACTAGTAATGATAGAGAACAAGGTATGACGACCACGTCGTATCACTTCATACCAGATGTAACCTAATAACAGAAACCAACCAAGCTCATGCGTGAAGACTGTTGCTAGTGTTGTGATTAAGGGAAAGACCCAATGCATTTTGCCACCACGCCAGCGCTCGTAACAATAGAGACTTAACCAGAAACAGAGTTGCAATAAAGCATACATGCGCACTTGACGCGACCAAGCAATTTCAATGGTGGAAAAGGTAATAAGTGACGCTGTGACGATAGCAACAGGTACGTTGACCCAGCGCTTCAACGTACTGTAACTGGCTACCACCATGCCGACACCAAACCCTACCGACAACCCACGGATGGCCACTATCTGCCAGTTCGAACTTGCCCCCACCAGGGCAAGCAGTGCGTGGTATAAGGGTGAACGTGCTAACGTCTGAGCAGTAGCAATAGAAAAACTCTCGTCCATCCAGTAAGAGGGTTCGCCTAACTGCCATAAACGCAGCCCTAACCCTACCAAAATCAATAGAAACAAGATCATAGTGTTATCATATCACCCTTGCATAAATTAAGCTTTTTGATATACTCCCGAGGCCTTTCATTATAGGGCAATTAGCTCAGGTGGTCAGAGCGCAGCACTGATAATGCTGAGGTCGATGGTTCGAGTCCATCATTGCCCACTGGTAAGCCGAAGTAGCTCAGTGGTAGAGCGAAGGACTGAAAATCCTTGCGTCGCCAGTTCAATCCTGGCCTTCGGCACTTATAACGATAATAGGACAGACAAAAAAACCAGTAGGGCTACAAACATCCCTCCACCGATCAGGATAGCCAACAGACCCAGCAATACCCATCCAACCAGGCGAGATGGGTTTTGCATTGCGATGACAGCCGTTTTATCTAACGCTGTCATTTGTACCGGCGTTCGTGATGGGGTCACGGCTTGAGCTGCTTTAGCTAATGCTACAGTCGCAGTCACCAGTTGTTGTGCTGCATCAGCAGTTAAAGTGGATAATGGAAAACGGTACAGTTGCACCGTGAGCAATTCTGGTAACACCGTGACAGTACGTACTTCATATTGTGATTGCAGTTGTAATAACTGTAACAGGTGATGTCGTGTCTGAGCTGGCTTCGACCATTGCTCCAGCCACACAGCATCACTGGACTGAACCGTCAGTTGTTCCCAAGTGGGTAATTGCCCATACACCAAATTCCGTAACCCAGCCTTCACTCCGGTATGCACTGGGATCGATAGTGTCAACATCGGACCCTTTTGCAGCAACACATTAACCGGCATACCTTCTACCGTAATTTCAGTCTGTTGCCGCTGGCCCAAAAAGGAGGAGCGGAAATTAGCATTAAATACCTGTAGGATAGTATTGAGTTTGCGCTGACGCATGACTACTACTACAACGGCTATGGCTACCAACAGCAAACAGTTCAGTAATACCCCAACTATTAAACCCCCTACAAACCGCCAGTCATCTAAGTCGGCTGGCAGCGGTACAAACATAGCAACTACAATACCGATAATGACCGCCAAACCGGTACTGACGGTTGCTAACACGGTAATCAAACAGGACCAGCCTAAGCCAGCCAGTTGCCAGTGTACGAGACGTTTGTAATCAAAAGTCATGGGGTTATTATAGTAAAGTAACAATTTGCTGTATACTATAGGTATGAAAAAATTCTTGGCTGGTTTCCTTGCCTTCATCATCTTAGTCGCTTTTCCGATTGTGTTATTAAGCACAATCACCATCTATTGGGTCTTCACGCCAGGTACCATTAAAAAAATAATTCACGCCAGTGAAATTGGTGAGAATTTACCTGGTTTAATTTTGGCACTAGCAGCTGACCAAGCCGAAAACAGTGCGGAGTTCGATATCACTGCCACCGCCGAGTTTGTGGGCACAACCTTTTCCGCTGAGGATGTCTATGGCTTAACTGACCCATTGGTTGATGGTGTTGGTAGCTGGTTTGGAACTGACAAACCAATTGAACAATTAGATTTAACTGTGAATATCACGAACCTAAAAACAAAACTAGCCCCAGCCATTGCTGAACAAATTAACTCATCTGGAATGGAGCTGCCGACGTGTGATTTTAATATGTTTGAATTCGACACAGGGGCATTTGATGACAGTGGCATACCAGCTGACTTCAACTGCCCAACAGATAGTGCTGGCTTTACAGATGAACTGATGAAGAATATTCCAGATACAGTGAACGTTCAAGACCTGCTCCAAGAACAGTTAGTAAAAAATGGTGGCGCTAGTCAGTTAGCTCTAGTGAACCAACAAGTAGATATGTTCCGCACCTACTGGGGCGCACTACATTGGATCGTCTGGATTGGTTGGGCTATGATTGGTTTCTGTTTCTTGTTGATTATTCTATTACGCTTACATCCTGGCTATGCCCCATTCGGCTGGCTAGCGTGGCTGAAGCTACTGCAGATACTTGAGTTGTTACCGGTAACCTTGATGGTTTGGTTAGCACCACGATTTATTCTCCCGTGGATTTCTGGTAGTTTTGACAGTGTGATCGTTGCTGTCATCAACAAAGCCAGTTCTGCACTATTAGCCACCTATCTCTGGCCATTGATTTGGGTAGTAGCCGGTTTGTTGACCAGCACTATTGTCTGGTTCATTATTCGTGCCATCGTCAAGCATCACATCACAGGGAAAAACCAACCGCCACAATCCGCTCCTCCAGCACAACCGGTGGCTCCTGTTGCAACCGCCAAGTAATTATTTATAATCGAGGGCAAAGTTGACGTACTTCGTTTCTTTATTCGTGCGCACCTGTACGCCTGAACGCTGCATGGTTTGATAAGCTGTACTGATCACATAGACCGTATACTTGCCTGACGCTAAACCATCCAAGATATAGTAGCCGTTGGTATCCGTATACGCTGTTACCGATTCCCCTTTGACGCGCACCTGGTAACCGCTCAACGGCAAGCCGGTAGCGTCATCATTGATTTGTCCGGAGATTGATCCGGCAGTTCGCAAGGTGACATCTAACTCTGTTTTCTTTCCCTGACGAGCGCGCGTTTGCACCACCTTTTCCACATAACCTGTCGTCCACACCTTCACGATATACTTCCCGGCCTTGAGACTACTGATCTGATAGTTACCATTCATATCAGTGTAGGCAGTACCGTAACCAATATCACTAGCGGCTTTACTGGATACACTGACATAGGCATTGTGAACCGGTTCACCGTTCTTGTTGGTAACGTTTCCAAAAATGGTGGCAGCTGCTTCTAGCTTAAAATCTCGTCCACTAACCGCCGTGGTCAAATCCAGATCACTGACTTTAAGCTTAATATAACCAGCCTGACTAACATGCACGCGATAGTGTCCAGGATCAATATTGCTCAGCAGAAACGTTCCGTCAGTCAGAGCAGTAGTGGTGTAATCGGCAGTGCTTGAGCGTGGCTTACTGAGATCAAATAGACGAATAGTGGCACCGTTGATCTCGCTACCGTCAGCCCGAGCTAGTACGGTACCGGATAACGTAATTGTGGTGGTTAACAGTACATCTTGATCAGCAGTTGTCTCGCCTGCAGATACGGCAACGTTATAAACGACATTTTTCACGTACCCAGTTTTCGTTACTGTGAGATCGTACTTTGCTCCAGCTTGTAAACTGGCAAAGGTAAAACTACCGTCATCCTCAGAAGTGGTCGTGTACACATTGCCTAGACCATTGTCTGCTTGGATAGTTGCACCAGCCACTACCGTTGTACCATTTGTTTCGTAAATCGTCCCTGTCATGGTGGCAGCCTGACGTAAGGTTGCATCTTCTCCAGTTAAGGCAGATTCCTCTGTGGTAATGGACAATAACCGTGATTTTGTCACATACCCATCGGCAGCAAAAATTAGGCTGTAGTCACCAATCGCTGTACCATCGTAATCATACAAATCATACACCTCCAGAGTGTAGCCACCAGCTGAATCCGTAGTAGCAGTATAGGTGTAGTTAGAATTCAGTTCATCCAGCGTTACAGTGGCACCAGCGATGGGATCCCCTTGTCGATCCGTCACTGTGCCAGACACTGTGCTTTGACCAGTTAAGGTAAAATTTTGAGCGGTGTCAGTTTCATCTGCCGTCAGTGCCAGATCATTAACCAGCGTACCAAAAAATCCCGCAGCCGTTACCGTGACATAGTACTTCCCGACTGCCGATTGAGTAGTATCTGGATAGGGAGTAGGTGTCACATAGTAGGCTCCTGAATAGGCTGAATAGTCTGTACCGTAACCGGCAGTCCAACCACTGTCCTGGGTGAAATAGGCATAAGCATTATAGATGGGAGTTGTACCATCTGATTCATACACAGTACCAATAAAACGCGCTCGTCTTGTGAGACTAAGGTTAATCCCCGTTTTATTTTCTCCCTCAGTCAACACTACCGCTTCCTGTGATCGGATAAACGTAACATTATCCTCGTCACCGGTGATCACGTAATTGTAGACCAAGTACTCACCAGCAGTGCCGGAACCGTTGTCAGTGATCGTAATTGTATAGATACCGGTCGTAGCATCGGTATACCCATAGCTGTAATCTCCTGTCACCGCATCTTCGGCATAAATCAATAATGTGGTCACCGGAGTCCCGTCTGCCGCATGTGTGACCGTACCAGTAATGGTAGCGTCAGCAGCGAAGGCTGGCTGACCAACAGCGATTAAGCCTAGCACTGCAACGAGACTCAGAATGAGTTTGTGTAGTATGTATTTCATCCTTTTATCATAGCACTAATTTGGCGATCTTGCTTTTTGTGGGGTAATCCATTATAGTATCCCAGCCTACGGGGATTAGCGCAGTTGGTAGCGCGTCTGGTTTGGGACCAGAAGGTCATCAGTTCGAGTCTGATATCCCCGACTAATCAAAATCTTAGCCAACTTGGGCGCAAGGCGTAATCTTTTTGTCCAAACCGGTCAGTTGCATAATCTGTTCATCCGTGATGGCTGATAATTCTGGCTGGCGATCTTTTTCATTATAAATAACACGATAGAGTTCCGGCAGTAATGGATTAAAAGCCTCTTCCACACTAATCTGTTTGATCGTTTCTACTAAGCGTGGCCAGGTAGTTGTATCACCATAGAGAATAAAATCCAACCCTGTGGCGGCGTACGTTTTCTGATCACTACCAGCCACAAAGGCTAGGGTAAATCCATCATTCATTTCTTTAGTCTGAGCACGGGCACAGACTTCAATACTCCGGTAGTTACCCCGATCTACATTCATCTTAATGTACGCATTCTTCATGTCTGTCAGATAGTTGATCTGGTTGAACCCACCAACACACTTCAGCCCGTAGTAAAATGACAGCACAAAAAAATCTAACAACGTGGTTGGGAAGATTTCTCGTTGTTCCATCGCCACACGTAAAGCAGCGGGCGTGAGTTCTAGTTGGTAAGAACCGTCATCGGTCACTAACTTGTTGCCTTGCTTCCACAACTGCACGCGGTATTTTTGTCCAGGTGGAATAGCCCAAAATAGATAACTACCCCAGTGATCCTTGATAGAAAATGCCCCCATGACACCTTCAAAGTACTGCTGCATCAATGGATCATAGCTGACGTCAAAGAGCACATGATTCAAAATGGTATCTTGTTCTAAGTGGTAATCTAGTAACAACTGCATTACTAATGTCTCCTGCTCTAAACAGATGAGGTTGGCTGGTGTTTGGGCTGCCCCACCAAAAAACTTCTGCCAGAGCATATAGTTTGTTTTGGTGACTTGCTCTGAAAATGTTTTACACGCTAGTACATCCGGCTGTAAGTAGACCTCATCCATCAAACTATTAATTTTTGTGCCTACCATTGGTGCCATCTTCTTCGCTTTGACCTTATTGCTAATGTCACGTTTAATCGTCTCAATTTCTTCCTGAACAAACGCTCGCCAGTTAAATACTGGACAGGCACGCATACTAGCTGGAAAGAAGGCTACGCGTTCTACTTCAAATTTCTTGTCCGCCGGATTGTGAAATAGGAGGCCACGCGGAAAGGAAGAATTACGAAATGAAATACTGGCACAAGCCAATACGATGACATACTGTAAATCTGGGTCATTGATTTCTTTATACGGCGCAGCTAACAGTAAATTGGCATTGATAAAAAAGGGATGGCAGATAGGACCATGGTGATCGGCTGTAGATACATAATAATAGCGCTCCAGCTGCTTGGCGGCTTTTTGAGCTACCTCATCACCCAATAACTTAGCGACTTCTTTACGAAATGTTCCCACCAACTCATCTTGGCGTTGCTGAATGGGTGGGTTTAAGTTAACGCTAATATAGTCTTTGGTATAGTCATAGAGTGATTTCTGCCCACGTTTCTGAATGAGTTCATTCAAAACCGGCCGTTTTGATAAAACGCTATCTCGTAAAGCTCGAAACGTATCGCTAGGCATAAGCGGCTATTATATATAACGTAGACATGGTTGTAAAACCTCATCAATCCCAGCATGCGCCACGACTTGTTCGGCAGTCAAAGCAGTGAGAGCACCCAAACGTTCTGGCTCCGAATACACAAAGCGGTAAAATTCGACCAAAGCAGGCTGCAGTGATTGTTCAACGGTTAAGTTGCGCGCTACGTTTTGAATCGTCGGCCAGGTCTGATCAGTACCATACAGGTATAGGTCTAAGCCAGTGGCTGGAATATGACCACCATTCGGTGATAAGCCAAATGCCATTAAATAGCCATCATTCATCTCCTTGGTTTGAGCACGGGCACACACTTCAATACTACGATAGTTCCCCCGGTCTACATTCATCTTAATGTAGGCATTCTTCATGGCAGTTAAATAATTGATCTGATTAAATCCACCTAAGCACTTTAAGCCGTAGTAGAAGCATAAGGTGGTAAAGACCAGTAACAAACTAGGAATAATAGTCTTAGCCTGCAGGGCCGCTTCCAATCCATCGGGAGTGAGTGGCACTACAATACTACCGTCATCTGAGCGCAACTCATTGCCGACACGCCATAGTTGTATGCGATAATGTTTGTCGGGAGTGATTCCCCAAAAAAAGAACGTACCATATTTTTTGGCTTCATCAAACGCTCCCATGATTCCAGAAAAATAGTGCTCTAATAAATGCGTATATTCTTCCTTCAAAATAATATTGCTGATGATCGTATCCACATGGAGGTGGTATTTAATCAACAGGGCTGTGGTTAAAGTTTCTTGTTCTAAGTAAATTAAACGCGATGGTGCAAATTTCTGCCACAGTTGATCATTCGTTTGGATGACTTGCTCAGAGTAACTCGGCTGCTCCAGTACCGCTGGCTGCGCGTAGACTTCATCTAATAAACTGTGTAATTTATCGGCCGTCTCGGTAGAAATTTCTTGCGCACTCTTTTTATCGCACACCACACCATGGACTTTTTCAACATCTTGCTTCGTATAGGGTCGAAAGTTATAGACAATGGAGTTATGGGCATTACTGGGAATAAACGATAACCGTTGCAGCTTTACTTGCCCATCCACAACACTATTAAAAATCAGGCCGCGTGGAAAGGTAATATTACTAAACGTAATATTCGCGCAGGGAAGTACGATGACGTATTGTAAGTCTGGATCGTTATGGTTAACGTAGGAAGCGGTCGTCAGTAGGTTGGCATTGGTAAAGGATTGATTAACAATCATCCCCATGTGATCAGTCGTGGAAACAAAATAATGTTGAATCAATTGCCGGGCTGCCGCCTGAGCAGTAGTTTGACCGAACCGTTTCGCCACCTCTTCCGTGAACGTAGAAATTAATTCATCTTGGCGACTTTGGATGGGCGGATTTAAATTGACGTCGGTATATAAGGAAGCATATTCAACGAGTGTTTTGCGACCATGCTTCTGCACCAATTCACGCAAAATGGGTCGTTTGCTTAAAACCGCTTCGGTCAGTTGTGCGAATGCGTCAGATAAGGCTGACGGTGAAGGCTCTTCGGCCAATGACATAGTAACGAGGATAGTGACAAGAGATGGTCAATCAATTACACTAAACATACTAAAAAAATAACCTCCCGTCAATGACACGCATTATTCTGACTTGGCGCTATACCTTGGCACTGGTGGCCACCCTGATCGTACTAGGCGTCAGCTATTGGTTGCTGGATTCTTTAGTGTTCTCCTTAGACGTCCAAGGTTTTGACCACTGGATTGCACAATTTGGGGTGGCGGCGCCGTTGGTCATGATTGGGTTAATTACAGCCGAAGTGATCATTGCTCCTTTGCCTGGTGGTTGGTTGGCGATTGCCACCGGCTATCTATTCGGTTCGGTGCTTGGTTCACTCTATGCCTATGCCGGCAATGTGATCGGTTCGTACATTGCCTTTGAGCTAGCTCGGATTTTTGGACAACCATTTGTTAGGCGCTTTGTCAGTGAAACCAAATACGCTCGTTACAGCGCCAAAGTATCGACTTCAAAGTTCGGTCTTGGTTTACTCTATGCCATTCCGCTGTTTCCAATCGACATTGTCAGTCTATTGCTCGGCATCAGCGGCATTAACCACAAAACTTTTTTTAAAGTTATGCTACTGGGATTTATACCAAACATGCTGATACTGAACTTCGTGGGAGCCGGGATTGCCATTCCAGAGTACCGTTTCGTGATGCTCACTTTAGTAGCTATTGTTATCGCTTACTTCGTCTGGAAAACACTCAAAACGAACATTACAAGCTCCAAAGTGCAGTCTCACCCGGTAAACACTCTAGATTAGAACCAGCCTTAAAGCCTTTTTTTGACCCTACGGCTCCATAGGGTGGGCACACACTGGCTGGATCAGATTCCGTACCAACACTGACCAAGCCATAGCCATAGGTTAGGGTTGCTTCAGCCACATCAAGCCAATCATAGCCATCCCAGTATTGCATGCTCTGTAAATGAATCGGAGTGACAACTGGTAGATTACTATCTCCGGCCGGGCTGGTCGTTACTAGCTCCCACACTAAACTAGTATTGGAGACATCCAGCGCACAACTGTCTGTATTGGTTGTTCCAACCACTTCATCATTAACCCAGAACTCCCATTGGCCGGTAGCAGGGTCTTGGCATGTGATCGTAAATTTGTTCTCCGCGTTGTCAGCCCAACCGTAGGTGCTCAACAGTTCTTGGTAACCATATAAATAGTTGCCTTGGGCATCCCACATTTCCCAGAAATAGTTCCACTCCATATTACCGCTGTCATCAACGATCTGACTAGAGGAGATCCCCACTTGAATAAAATAGTCATTATCTAAAGTAGCCCCAACCCAAGCAAATACTGTGTCGTCAGGGTTAGCGAGCGGTTGCATGTCAATATTTTCAATCGTCGCTTGTACAGATGGATATTCTGCTGCTGTGAAACTATCGGTTGGGTAGGCAATCACTTGATACGCATACGCGTCTTCTGGTAGTGGATCGGTAATGGCAATGCCATCATTAATACCAACATCAGTCGTACCCTCTACTACATCGTCGTAGTAGATGTCATCATAATCGTAATCGTCGTAACTATAGTCATCATACGAATAGTCGGTTTTATCTTCCGAATAGATCAAATACACCACTGCACCGATGCCGATGGCAGCCATGACGAGCAGCCATAAACAGCCCAGACCGGCCCCAATGATACAGCCCCAACTGGTTTTTTTAGGTTGCGATAATTCAGGGGTTGCCTGTGTAGTAGTTTGTTCCATTGTTGAATTATACCACAAATTTCAGTATGATGGAAGCATGGATTTAGGATTAAACAACAAGACTGTCTTAGTGGCAGCTGCCTCGCAAGGTTTAGGCAAAGCTATTGCTGAAGGCTTCACGGCCGAAGGAGCCAAGGTATTTACGTGCAGCCGACATACTCCGATTCAATGTGATCTGACTAATCCAGAGCAGATTCGCCAACTGTTAGAAACGATTGGACCAATAGATGTATTGGTCACCAATGCCGGTGGCCCTAAACCAGGAACGTTTTCTGCCATTAGTGATGCCGATTGGGAAGCCACGTTTCAGCTTACCTTTATGAGTGCCATACATTTGATTCGCGGCGTGTTGCCACACATGCAACAACAACACTGGGGTAGAATTATTTGTTTAACTTCAACTTCTGTAAAACAACCGCTGGATAATCTCATTACATCTAATGCTATTCGCGCCGCCGTTGCCAACTTGGCAAAAAGTTTAGCCAACGAATATGGTCAAGATGGCATTACGGTGAATGTAGTTGCTCCAGGCATGTTTGAAACTGATCGGTTACAAAAGTTGATTCAATCCCGCGCTGACGCTTCTGGCTATATGTTTGATGAGGAGAAAGATATATTGCGTCGAACCATACCGGTACGCCGGTTTGGCGATCCAGCCGAATTAGCTGCCACGGTGGTGTTTTTGGCTTCTGAACCGGGTGGCTATATCAATGGGGTCAGCCTAGCAGTGGACGGAGGACTAACAAAATCAGTCTAAATTGGAGTTATCCACTAGTTCTGCACAGGTCTATGCACATTATCTGTGTATGGTGTATTGCCCTGTTGATAAAAAAGACGTACGCTGTTAGTTGTCATTTCTGACGTAATGGAGGTTACAATTATGACACTTCCACTACGCCAGCTAGACCATAGCATATCCCCTCAACAAGGGAATGCCTTGGCGGGCGTCGTATAATGGTAATACCACTGCTTTCCAAGCAGTTGCCAGGAGTTCGATTCTCCTCACCCGCTCAAACGAAATTTTAACGAGAAAGTCCTGCATTAGTTGGGCTTTTTTGTTCTGACGCAACTATCTTCTTACGCCTCTAATACCAAAAGTATCAGACTGTCCTTTCTTGCCCCTGATTTTATATTTTTCATATCCTAATTGATCTAACAAAGCATCAGGGATATACTCCGCGCCATACCTCCTGACTAGATCAAATAAAGCGGTTGATCGCTCATCCTCTGGTAATTCAATAATGGCTTGAAATCTCTCCATAGTAGTTTTTTCTTGAGTTGTGGGTTGACTTTCAACTTGTCCGCTAGCAAGGCCAGCTTGTTCAACACGCCGCTGCGCTAAAAAGTAAAAATAACCTCGGCCAATTTTCTGTTTAATGCGTTCACGCTGAGCTAGAGGTAGGGTCGCCAGAGCTGCTGGGTGTGGTGC
>JACQPW010000066.1 GCA_016207285.1 Candidatus Kerfeldbacteria bacterium
CCTAAATCTGGATGCACGTTTACTAATTAGCGCCGTAGTATTTGCCTTATTTGTACTAGTTGGCAACCCAATTATTGTCTTCATCATCCTGCGGCTACTACGTCATCACGAACGCACGGCATTTTATGCTGGTCTCACCATGGCACAAATTAGTGAATTTTCATTCATCATCGCTAATCGAGGTTTGGAACAAGGGTTTATCGATCAGGCGTTAGTATCGATGATCGCAGTAGTCGGTTTGATCACTATGGTCATATCGACCTATATGATTACCTACAATGAGAAGATCTACCGTTGGCTAGCACCACTGCTCCGTTGGTTACCACTTCCCAAGTCAGATGCGGACATTGCTGATGTGATTCCAGTTGATCTGAAAGGGCACATTGTCATTTTTGGTTACCATGAGACCGTTGACCCCCTCTTGGATCAGCTCAAGACGGCTGGTGAACCAGTCATAGTGGTAGATTACAATCCAGAGAACACTGATCTCATCAAACACAAAGGAGTCTACTACGTCTATGGTGACATGCGTGAAGATGATATCTTAAAACTCGCCAACTTAAGTAGTGCCAAAATGATCATCTCGATTGTGCCCTACCATGAAGCCACCATGAGCTTGTTACAATATATTGAACACTTTAAATTGACCTGTAAGGTGATTGTTACTGCCAACTTCATTATGGATGTCGAACAGTATTATGCCGCTGGCGCAACGTATGTCCTGCATCCGGAATCGATTACCTTGCATTATTTAGCTGAAGAATTAGAGCATGGGCGTTTTCCAACTGCACAGTCAGTTTAAGCCTACCGGCGATCAACCCCGGGCCATTACGGAACTGGTCAACAGTTTACGCGCCGGTCACCGAGCGCAAACACTACTAGGTGTCACTGGTTCGGGCAAAACCTTCACCATGGCTAATGTCATCGCCCAGTTAGAGCGACCTACTTTAGTGATCTCCCACAACAAAACTTTAGCTGCTCAACTGGCATCCGAGTTCCGAGAATTTTTCCCGACACACGCTGTACACTATTTTGTCTCTTTCTACGATTACTATCAACCAGAAAGTTACCTACCGCGCACCGACACCTACATTGAAAAAACCACTGCACTGAATGAAGAAATTAACCGTCTCCGCCATGCCGCTACCCAAGCATTGCTCTCACGCCGTGATGTGGTAATTGTGGCCTCAGTATCGTGCATTTACGGTTTAGGTTCGCCAGTGGTGTATAAATCCTTTAGCACTACTATTCATACTGGACAGGAATACCCGCGCCGCAGCCTGCTCGTGAAGTTAGTAGATATGCAGTATCAACGTAATGACTTGGTGTTCAAACGTGGCAGCTTTCGCGTGAAGGGTGAAATCGTAGAAATCTTTCCAGCCGAGGCCGATACCCTGGGACTACGCATTCGCTACTTTGGTGATGAGATCGAGAAGATCGAAGAATTTCATGTCCTCAACAACACCGTCCATAATAGTCTTAAGACTGTTGATATTTATCCAGCCACCCATTATGTAGCTCCGGAAGAAAATCGCCATGTGATCTTAAACCAGATTGAAACGGATATGCTGGCAGAAGTCGCCCACTTAAAAAAATCAGAGAAACCATTGGAGGCACATCGATTGGAACAACGCACCCGGCACGATCTAGAAATGTTGCGGGAAACCGGTTATGTCAATGGCATTGAAAACTATTCACGTTACTTTGATCGCCGCTCTACCGGAGAGCCACCTTATACCTTATTAGATTATTTCCCGAAAGATTTCCTGATGATGGTGGATGAATCGCACATGACCATTCCGCAAATTGGTGGAATGTATAAGGGTGACCAATCACGCAAACAGACTTTGGTGAACTATGGCTTCCGGTTAAAAGCGGCGTTAGATAATCGTCCGCTACAATTTGATGAGTTTGAGCGTCATGTCAATCAAGTAGTATACGTGTCGGCCACACCGGCTAAATTTGAACTGGACCAATCCAGCGTAGTTGCAGAGCAACTGATTCGCCCGACTGGTTTATTAGATCCGATCATTGAGCTCCATAGTACTCAAGACCAAGTGACACACCTGATTGCCCAGATTGAACAGCGGGTTAAAGTTGGGCAACGCGTTTTAGTGACCACACTCACCAAACGGATGGCGGAAGAATTAACGGAATTTTTACGCGAGCGTAACATCGCGGTGCAGTACTTACATTCCGATGTCGATACGCTAGAGCGTTTAGAAATCCTGCGTGACCTACGCCTGGGCGTATTCGATGTGTTAGTGGGGATTAATTTGTTGCGCGAAGGGTTAGATTTACCGGAAGTGTCACTGGTGGCTATTTTAGATGCCGACAAAGAAGGCTTCTTGCGCAGCGCCACCGCGTTGATTCAAACTATTGGCCGAGCCGCGCGGCACGAGGAAGGCCGCGTGATTATGTACGCCGATCGCATTACCGATTCGATGAAATTTGCTCTATCAGAAACGGAGCGGCGCCGCACTAGCCAAGCCGAATATAATACTGCCCATGGCATTACTCCACACAGTATCGTGAAACAAGTGCGGGATGATCGCTTAGCCGGTGCTAAAGATCAGGTGGAAGGAGTCAAACCCAGTACTTCCACCATGTCGAAACAAGAGTTGGCTTGGTATATTGATGCTCTGGAACAACAGATGCAACTAGCCTCCCAAAACCTGCAATTCGAAGAAGCCGCCCGGTTGCGGGATGAGATTAAACGGCTCAACAAAAAGTAGGTAAATTTCTTCTTGTTCGCGCAGTAATCAGTAGATATTCATAAAAACGATATCAAAAAATGCCGTAAAGGCATAATGCAAAGGGGAAGGGTGGCCGCGCAGATGACTCACCCGAAGGGAGTATCTGCGCGACCGAACTGCGACCAAGAGCCAATGCTCACATGCGACGGCGCACGACGAGGCTGTCCCGGTCCCACCGGTTGTCGAGGTCGTTCCAGCGGTCGTACCACTCGAGGCTGTCGAAGTCGAGGCTCGAGACGTCGCGCGGGTAGCCGGGGTTCGGCCTGGCGGTCACGAGCCAGTACGCCACCAGCCCCTGGGGGAGCTGGCTGCGGTGCTTGTACAGCAGATGCCAGTCGTCCTCCGACCGGATGAGGTGGCCATTGTCGCAGCGCCGGATGGCCTCCTCGCCGCGGACCGACTCCTCTCCGGCCGCGAGGAAGCCGACGGCCTCGAAGGCCTGGCCTCCGAGGGTGAGCTCGTAGCGGATGTCCGCGTGGGCGGGCATGGTCATGATGTCCTCCTTAGGACAGAAAGTTGAGTGTGCGATCCTCAACTGAGTATAATTGTCATTCCCATTGCGGGTGTCAACAGCGATCGTGATGGAAGAATGTGTATAGCTGCTGGCAGCCGCAAGGGATGTCTTAAAAAGAACAATGCCATTTTTGACCATTCTTCACGAGTGAATGGACTCCGCAGAGTAGCCTACAATGGGGTGGACGTCAAGCGCGACAGAGGGCTTATAATAAGTTGAAGAAAACGCAACCTTGTGATAACCTAGGTACGTTATGAACCAAAAAACCCTCAAAAAATTATCACCAAACTTACGCAAGTTAATCTTGCCTCAAGCCAGTGCGGGTAAATCTAGCTTGAAGCGTGGCACCTCGGTCAGTGCCTATGCGGAACGCACCCTCAAGCACACCAATGGCGGCAGCACCCTAGAAGCTGCCTTGTGGTTGAAGCAACACCTGGCCAATGGTGGAAAACTGGTAGTGACGATCGCTGGTGCTTTGAGTTCCTTTGAAGTCGGCATCATGCTGGCCGAGTTGATCCGCCAAAATAAAGTGCATATGATTTCGGCGACCGGCGCTAACCACGAAGAATCGTATTATCGTTATGTGGCACATTCTCACTACGCTAACATTCCACGCTATACGGAACTCACCCCCGAACAAGAAGCCGAGTTACGTGATGCTGGCCTGCGCCGCATTACCGATACGTTCCTACC
>JACQPW010000067.1 GCA_016207285.1 Candidatus Kerfeldbacteria bacterium
ATTGGGATCGATTTAGGAACCGTCAATACGCTGGTCTACGTGCCCAAGCGTGGTATTGCGATTAACGAGCCATCGGTAGTAGCCGTCAGTCAACGGGATGGCAAAGTGTTAGCCGTTGGCAGTGAAGCCAGAGAGATGTTAGGGCGCACACCAGACACCATTGTGGCTAAGCGACCGTTGAAAGAAGGGGTGATTGCGGATTATAAAACCACTGAAAGTATGTTGCGCTATTTCATTAATAAGGCGCTGGGAGGTGTCCGGTTCATCAGTCCAGAAGTGATGATTGCCGTACCGGCCGGGATTACCTCTACTGAACGGCGCGCAGTGATTGATGCCACCTTGCAAGCCGGAGCGAAAGCGGCTTTCATTATTAAACAGCCCGTTGCCTCCGCCATTGGGGCCGGTATTCCGATTGGTTCGGCCTCTGGCCATATGATTATTGAAATTGGCGGTGGTACCAGTGAGATCGCGGTGATTTCACTGGGTGGGATTGTGGCCAATACTTCGGTACGCATTGGTGGTACTAAATTTGATGCAGCTATTCAGGAGTATGTGCGCAAACAATACAATTTAGCGATTGGTGAGCGCAGTGCGGAAGAGCTGAAAATTAAAATTGGCTCAGCGTTGCCGTTAACGGAGAAATTATCCATGGATATTCGGGGACGCGATATGATTAGTGGATTACCACGCACAGCTACCGTCACCTCGGATGATATCACTGAAGCCATCCAAGATGAGTTGCAAGGTATTGTGCAGGCGGTTAAAACCGTGTTGCAAGACACACCGCCAGAGTTATCCGCCGATGTGATTGATAAGGGTATGGTCATTTCTGGTGGCACCGGCCTGTTGCGCAACTTAGATGAATTATTAGCTCGGTCGATTAACGTACCGGCTTACGTAGCGGATGATCCGTTACAAAACGTGGTAAAGGGGACAGGGGTGGCATTGGAAAATCTAGAATCCTACAAGCGATCCATTTTGTCTACCCGATGATCACCATTGGTATCGATGCTTCACGTGCCAATGTTCGCCAGCGCACTGGGACGGAGTGGTACTGCTATTATCTATTGCAGCAGTTTGCTCAGTTGTACGACCCCAAGCAGCATAGGGTGATTTTATATGTCAAAGAGCCACTGGTAGAGGATTTGCAAACCTTACCTAAAGATTGGTCGGTGCGGGTGTTGCACTGGCCACCTAAATTATTATGGACGCAACTGCGTCTATCATTACAGATGTGTTTACCCTGGCAACGTCCCGACCTGTTGTTTATCCCAGCCCATACCATTCCTATCATCCATCCCAAGCACACGATCTATGTGGCACATGACTTGGGCTTTGAACGGGATCCACAGCTGTATGCTAATACTTATATTGGTGGGCGGTGGCTACATTGGTTGATCAAACTGTTCACGTTGGGACGGTATGGTACCACCGAACTAGATTACCATCGCTGGTCGATGCGTTATGCGGTGCACCACGCTAGTCGGATTATTACCATTTCTCAGTTTACAAAACGCGAATTGCAAGCCTGTTATGCAGTAGCGGATGAGCGTATTGCGGTGGTGCATAATGGGTATGATCAAACCCAGTATGTACCAGCTGCGCCCACGACGAGTCCCGCGGCGGTGCCCTATTTGTTTTATGTTGGTCGCATTGAACGTAAAAAAAATATTAATCATTTACTGCAAGCCTTTGCGTTACTCAAAACCCAGTATCATTTGCCACATCAATTATGGTTGGCCGGTCACTTGGGGTATGGGTTTGAAGACTTCCAACCCACTGCCGATATCAAACTGCTCGGCTATATTACTGAGGCAGACAAATTAAAGTTATTGCAGCAAGCCGACTTGTTTGTCTTTCCGTCGCAGTATGAAGGTTTTGGCATTCCGGTGATTGAAGCGCTAGCCTGTGGTACTAAAGTAGCTTGTTCGGACATTCCACCATTGCGAGAAATTGGTGGCGCGGCTTGTTGGTATTATGACCAAACTGATCCCGCAGCGATGGCAGCAGTGATGCAGCAGGCATTGGCGGCTGATCTCGCAACATTCCGCCAGCGTGCCTTGGCTCAAGTGAAGCCGTTTTCCTGGCAACGGTGCGGTACGGAAACTTGGCAAGTTTTGTTAGGCAACGTACACTAGATCGTATGCACTACACCCGTCCGTTGATTGGTAATGCCGCCGTGATGCATTACTTGCAGAAAGTTGTAAAAAATGGTATAGTCCCTCACGCCCAAATTTGGGTTGGCCCAAATCAGATCGGAAAAAAAACGTTCCTTGCCAATCATTTGTTCGAGCGCTGGTGTGCGCAGGGTAAGGCGTGTTTAAAATGCCTGACCTGTCGTCAACTGCAGCATGATCATTACGCTGGCTTACGCTGGTTAGAGGGTAGTGCCTTGGATATGGCTACTGTACGGTCCGTTATCCAAGAAGCAGCCGAAACAAGCCTCTCCGCCCAGCACCGTGCCATTGTCATCACACAAGCGGAGCAGCTCGGTATTCAAGTCTACAATGCGTTACTCAAACTGCTCGAAGAGCCGCGTAATCAGATCACGATCTATTTGTTAACCACGAGCTTGGATCCCTTACCGGCGACCGTGCAGTCACGGTGTAGTGTGATCTACTTTCAGCCGGTGCCAGTGGATGAGTTAAGCGTTGCCTTCCCAGATCTGGCTGAGTACATTGGGTTGGCGAATGGTTTACCAGGAAAGTTGTTGCGCTGGCAGAAACCAACTCAACGTCAGCAGTCTGTGCAGCAATTACAAGATTGGTTGGCCATTGTGCATAGTGTGCCCGTTGAGCGTCTGCAGCCAGCGGCCCGCCTACTCCCTGACCGTGCCAAAGCGGTTGATCTGAATCGGCAGTTAGATCAACTCGAACTAGTGATTCAATTGTTGTTAGCCAGTCAAACTGGCTTAACCACTACGATTGATCCGGCTCTGCACCAGCAGCTTGGACAGGCCGCTCAGCAGTATGATCTACGCCACACCGTGGCAGCCCTGCACCAGCTGGCAACAGCCCGCCGCAGCCTAGTCAGACAAGTCCAACCAAAGTTAGTCATGACCAATTTACTTTTGAATATCTATCCAAGCGTATGAAGCGTTTTTTTCTCTTCTTGATTCCAACCCTATTACTGGGTGTGAGTTGCAGTGAATCCTCTGATGGGGGAGTGTATCAATCACTCGACTCAGGTGAGACCTGGGAACAGGCGGTGTTTGTTAGTTCTGATGGCAAGCGCACGGAAACAATCAGTGAAGTGGATGTGGTGTCGATGGTGTTTCATCCAGAAGATCCCAATATTATTTATTTAGGTACCAAGGCTAATGGTTTGTATATTAGTTTGACGGGCGGTGAACGCTGGATTCAGTCCAAGGTAGATAGTGGCAATATTCGTAGCATTGTGGTTGATCCAGTAGACCCAAGCAATGTGTACATTGCCAAGGATAAGTCTGTCCAAAAATCGACTGACGAAGGCTTAACCTGGGAAACAGTTTATACGGATGTGCAAGGTGGTAGCATTACCGTAGTGGCGGTGGATAGCTTTGAACACAGTCGGGTGTATGCGGCCACGTCTACCGGTACAGTATTAAAAAGCTTTGACTACGGAGTCAATTGGGATTTACGTCTACAGCTTGGCGACGGTATCAAACAGCTATTGATTGCCCCACATGATACGCGCATTATCTACGCCTTAACGAATGATGAAGAATTGTACCGCTCGTTATCAGCCGGAGAATTTACCGCTGCGGAAACGGCCGACAACATCAATTCCGGTTGGGCAGAGTTGATTACGAAAGAGGTCAAAACAGAATTCGATGATATCGACAAGATCTTTGCCATGAGCCTAGACGTCAATGATTCTAGCATCGTTTATTTAGTCACCCGTCGGGGATTGATGAAAGGAACCAATAATGGGGATGACTGGCAGGATATGATTACCTTATTGGGCGTATCTGACAAACAAAATGATGGGATCCTGAATGTAGCTTCGGTGCCGGGTAAACCCAATGAACTGTATTTTACCCTTGGTCATGTACTGCATAAATCCGTCGATGGCGGTGTCACTTGGAAAGTAATTGAAGATTTTCCATCCAGTAGAACTATCCAACAACTATTGATTGACCCACAGACACCCAATGTCATGTATGCTGGAATGTACAAAGTAGAAGAAGAGGGCGGTCTCCTTAAAGCAAAGAACTAATTATGGCAACAGCTTTTGAACCAATCGTTGAACATTTACGCAAATCACTCTCTACCATTCAGGTGGGTCGAGCTAGTCCAGTGTTGTTGGAAGGGATTATGGTGGAGGCCTATGGCACCAAAACACCCTTAGAACAGCTGGCCAGCATTACGAGTCAGGGGGCCCAAGCCTTATTGATTCAAGCCTGGGATCAAAGTATTACCAAAGATGTCGAGCGTGCGTTACGTACCTGTGGTCGCGATTATAACCCAGTGGTAGATGGCGTCACTATTCGTTTGCCATTTCCTCCCTTGACCGAAGACAAGCGCAAAGAGTTGGTGAAGTTAGTCGGTGAACGGGCGGATGAAGCTAAAGTGCACATTAAACTGGTGCGCGAAGAGTTAATGCACACCGTAAAATCGAATAAGGCCGACAAAACCATCTCCGAAGACCAAGCCTTTGCTGAGCAAAAGGAGATTCAAAAACAAGTGGATCATTTCAACCAATTAGTCACTGAAGTGGCAGCAGCCAAGTCAGCGGACATCATGCAGTTATGATTTGGCAATCGGCCGTCAGTTTTGTGGTCATCCTCGGTTTGTTGGTATTGGTGCACGAGTTAGGTCATTTTTTGGTAGCCCGGTTATTTAAAGTGGGTGTGGATGAATTTGGATTTGGTTTCCCGCCCCGGCTGTTCGGAAAAACCATTGGTCAAACCGTCTACTCTATTAATGCCATTCCGATCGGTGGGTTTGTAAAAATTAAAGGGATTATTGAGGAAGACGGAACGAATGCACACACACCACACGCAGACCACTTTACAGCCCAGCCACTCTGGAAACGATTCAGCATTTTGATTGCTGGTATTGTGATGAATTATCTCTTAACGATTGCGCTGTTGGCGGTTGGGTATAGTGTCGGGATGCCATCCTATTTGGATCAGTTGCCAGCCAGTGCCAGAATCATGGATCGTGCCATTACGGTAGCCGATATTACCCCAGATGTGCCAGCCGCGGTGGCTGGATTAACCACTGGAGACGCCATTACCGCAGTCAATGGTACGACCGTCACCACACTCAGTGAGGTCAAGCAGCAGTTGGTGGTCGGGCTGCCTGGAGACAGCGTAACCTTAACCGTACAGCGTAATGGTGAAACCGTTGGCATCACAGCCACCACCATCGCGTTAGCGGATGGTGTGCCTGGGATTGGCGCCTATTTTGTGGAGACCGGTCGGGTACAATTGCCGGTCGGCCAAGCCATCCTCCAGGCCAGTCAACAAACCTGGCAATTAACCAAAGGGCTAGCGCTGGCTTTTGTGGGGTTACTGCGCAGCGCTTTTCAAGGTGAAGATGTGTCGGCAGCTGTCTCGGGTCCGGTTGGTATCGCCACCTTAACCTATCAAGCCACTCAATTAGGGTTTGTGTATTTGATTCAATTTGCCGCCCTACTGTCTTTGAATTTGGCCGTCTTCAACCTCTTGCCGTTCCCACCACTCGATGGTGGCAAACTTATTTTTGTGGTACTGGAGGCTATTGTCCGTCGACCCGTACCAATGCGTTGGCAAATCGCTGTCCATAACATTGGGTTTATCATCTTTCTTATTTTTATCATGGCCGTAACCGTCAAAGACGTCATCGGTCTCGTATCTTAATATGCGTCAAACACAGCTTTTCACTAAAACCAGTAAGCAGTTAAATCAGGAAGAAACCAGCGCCAATGCTCAATTATTGGTGCGCGGTGGTTATATTGATAAGCTGATGGCCGGAGTGTACACCTTGTTACCATTAGGAAGGCGTGTAGTCGACCACATTGAACAGATTATTCGTGAAGAGATGGATGCGGTCGCTGGTCAGGAAGTCTCTATGCCAGCTCTGCAGCCCAAGGATAACTGGGTGAAGACCGGCCGCTGGGACAGTATGCGCGATATTCTGTATACCATTAAGGATGAAGCGGGTCATGAATATACACTTGGTCCAACCCACGAGGAAATTGTTGTGCCTTTAGCAAAACAGTTTATTCAATCCTATAAAGATTTACCGATCTCTATTTACCAGTTCCAATCGAAGTTTCGTAAAGAGTTGCGCCCTAAATCGGGTATTCTGCGTGGTCGGGAATTTTTGATGAAAGACATGTACTCCTTTCACGCTACGGTAGAGGATTTAGATGCGTATTATGAGCGGGTCACTGCCGCCTACCTGCGAGTCTTTACGCGTCTCGGTTTACAGGACGTGACGTATTTAACCTATGCCTCCGGCGGAGTCTTTTCAAAATATTCACATGAATTTCAGACCGTGACGCCAGCGGGTGAAGATACTATTTATATTTGTGACGGTTGTCGTTTAGCCATTAATCATGAAATTCGCCATGAGACACCCCACTGTCCTAGTTGCGGTAAGGATCAATTTACGACGGCGAAAGCGATTGAAGTGGGGAATATCTTCAAATTGATGACCAAGTTTTCAGAGCCATTTGGGCTGGGCTTTACGGACGCCAGCGGGGCTCGTTTACCGGTGATCATGGGCTGTTATGGAATGGGTTTGACTCGTTTATTGGGTACGATCGTGGAGATTGATCATGATGAGAAGGGGATTATTTGGCCGGAGGCGGTTGCCCCGTATCGGGTGCACCTCCTGAATTTGAGTAAAGATAGTGTTCAAGCAGATGCGGCTTACGCCTCTTTACAGGCAGCAGGTGTTTCGGTACTGTATGATGACCGTTTGGTCTCCCCAGGTGTAAAACTAGGGGACGCTGACTTACTTGGTTTGCCACAACGCGTGGTGATTAGCCAAAAAACCGGGACAAATGTAGAAGTAAAATTACGCTCACAACCAGACAGTCAATTAATACCATTTGATCAATTATTAGCTACCCTCACTACCCCCAATGTTTAATCGTTTATTCGGCAGTGTTTCAAAAGATATTGGTATCGACCTCGGTACGGCCAATACCTTAGTGTATGTGCGTGATCGTGGCATTGTGATTAATGAGCCATCGGTGGTGGCAGTCAATACACTGACCGATCAAATTTTGGCCGTTGGTCAAGAAGCCAAAGCCATGGTAGGGAAGACACCGGCACATATTGTGGCGACGCGTCCGTTGGTGAATGGGGTGGTGTCAGATTTTGAAGTGACTGAAAAAATGCTGAAACATTTCATCGACAAAGTGCACCGCGAATCCTTTTCCATCTTTCCACGACCCAGAGTGGTGATTGCTATTCCACTAGGCGTCACGGAAGTAGAGCGTAAAGCGGTCGAAGATGCAGCCAAGAATGCGGGTGCCAGAGAGGTGATTTTGATCGAAGAACCGATGGCGGCCGCGATTGGCTCGCGCTTACCCATACAGGAATCCACCGGTACGATGATTGTGGATATTGGTGGCGGTACTACCGAAATGGCTATTATCTCTTTGGGTGGGGTAGTGAACTGGCGATCGCTACGCACAGCCGGAGATGATCTCAACCAGGACATCATTAACTTCTGCCGGGATGAGTTCAATTTATTGATTGGGGAGCGCACTGCGGAACTGGCTAAAATCCAATTGGGGTCAGCCTTACCGTTAGAAGAAGAATTAGAAACGACCATTCGTGGGCGTGACCTCATTACTGGTTTGCCGCGCGAACTGACCTTGACGAGCCGTCATGTGCGCGCCGCTCTAGAACGTACCATGAACTTGGTGATCGAAAATATCTGTACGACGATTGAAACCACACCACCAGAATTATTAGCTGACATCTATGAACGCGGCATTATGCTGACCGGCGGCGGTTCTTTATTGAAACGTATTAACGAACGGATCGCTACGGCGACCAATATTCCAGTGCATGTGGTGGATGATCCCTTAACGGCGGTAGCACGTGGTACCGGTGTGGTGTTAGAAAATCTTGACCAACTGAAAAAGACTATCCTCTTTACCAGTAGCACATGAAGTTTTTTCGCGACCAAGCGCGCCAACTAGGGCTGGTGCTGGGCGTAATCCTCATTGCCGTGGTGCTCTATTATGCCGGTTGGCTACGCCCGGTTGAGCATTGGGCTAGTACGGTGGCCCAACCGTGGTTAGGATTAGCCTATGCCACGATTGATTCCTACAGTCCATTGTATAGTACTACCGACAGTACACTGCTCGCTGAAAACCGCACCTTAAAAGATCAATTGACTAGTGTGGTGCAGCAGAATCAGGACTTGCAGGTTCAGTTACAGCAGTACGATGATTATCAGGCTGAGTTGAAGTTTGCCCAACAGCGCGAGTATACTATTTTGCCTGCGAAAGTAACCACTCGGCTGGGTAGCAGCACCGTGGGTCAGTGGTTATATATCAACCGTGGTTCAACGGATGGCATTGCAGTTGGTTACCCGGTCATCTATGGTCCAGGCATGTTGTTAGGAGTAGTGGATACGGTGCATGAATCCTACAGCCAAGTAGAACTGTTAACGAATGATGGCACCACCATCCAAGGGCAAACCCAGACAACAGCAGCCACCACGGGCATTTTGCAAGGTCAGTTTGGTACCAGTTTAATGATGAACTATATCGTAAAAGATCAGCCGATTGCAGTGGGAGATGTGATTGTAACCAATGACCAAGATCGATTGATTCCAGCGGGCTTTATTATTGGTACGGTTGGACAGGTCACTGACGAACCCAGCGAGTTATTTAAATCCGCTCTGGTTAATCCGATGGTGCGATACGGAAACAATGCCATTGTCTCGGTCGTGTTACCAACCGGACTATGAGTCGGCTGCGGACCGCCCTCCTCATAGCGTTAGGCGCAGCCACAGTGATCGTGGAGATCGTTAGTTGGTCCATTCCATCATTGGCCTGGCGCATTTATCCTAGCTGGGTGTATGTAGCCATCATTACGAGTGTATTATCCTGGCCGCGATCGCTGTATGTGGCCGTAGGCTTAGGGTTTGTACTGGATCTATTTGCTCCGGCTCCGTTTGGAATTTGGATGCTGATGTTAGCCCTGTTAGTAGTAGTGAGTCAATGGGTAAAGACTACCTGGGTAAAACAAGCTTCAGCGTTAGCTGCCTTTGCTGCGATTGGTTGTGGCATGATGGCTGCAACGATTCCGATCTGGTTCTGGTTGATTTTATCGTATCGTTCGGCAGTGCTGTCGCCGGTGATTCAGTTAGTGCCCTGGTGGTCTTGGCCAATCAGCTGGTTGGGGTTAAGCGTCTTGTCGGCACTCCTTATCCGCATCATCCCATCACCTTATGAGCGACTATTTTAATCCCTGGGTGGATCGGTCGATTAAAGACGGTAAATTATCCCAATATTATAGTGCTAGGGTGGTAGATGCTGCCCCCATTGACCCCACGGTGCGAGCTAGTTTTTTAACGAGCGCTTTACCACAACGGCGCGTCCGTTGGCTCAGCACCATCATGTTAGCCGTCTGTGGCATCTTGCTGATACGGTTAGCTTGGTTGCAAATTATCAACGGCTCTGATTATCGGGTAGCGGCTGATGCGAATCGAATTGAAGTAGTGACCGTCCCAGCTTCACGTGGGATTATTTACGATCGTTCCGGTCAAGCCTTAGTACTCAACGAACCCAACTTTGTTGCAACCGTGTCACCAATAGCATTACCCGATCCTGATACGGAGCCAGCTCAGTATCAGGCCGCTTTAACGACCATTGCGACCGCTTTAACTATACCACTCGACCAACTGACAGCGCAGGTGGCCGAACATGCCGCCTTATATTATAGTCAGCCTTTAGTGTTGAAAGAGTTTATCCCGCATCAGCAAGCGCTTGATTTAATGTTACAATTCAAAACCATTCCGGGTGTCGCCATCTCTGCCCAAGCGGCGCGGCATTATCTACAACCCGAATATTTTGCTCCCATCATTGGTTACTTAGGTCGGATCAGTCCAGAGGATTTAGCAGAGGAATTATCAGCTGATTATGATTTATCCGATCATATTGGTAAAACAGGTTTAGAGTTTACCTATGAAACGGTTTTGCGCGGTAATAAAGGCAGCATTGCCAAAGAAATGACGGCTGCTGGACAAGCCTTAGACACCATTGCCGAGGAGCAGGCGATACCAGGTGGTAATATCGTTCTCAGCATCGATGCTGACCTACAAACCTTATTGTACGATGAAATTAAACGGGTGGCTGATCAAAAGGGTTTGCCCGGCGGGGCAGCCGTAGCGCTTGATCCACGGACAGGCAAGGTGCGAGCATTGGTGAGCTACCCTAGCTATGATCCCAATCTGTTTATCCAGGGAATCAGCAGTGAACTGTACAGCAACTTGCTCAACGATGAGCGTAAACCGCTCTTCGATAAAGCCATCTCGGGCGAGTATCCATCTGGTTCTACGTTCAAGTTGGTGGTCGCCGCCGCGGCCTTACAAACTGGCGTGGTCACTCCACACACGACAGTCAATAGTGTTGGTGGTTTGTGTATTAACTGCACCACTCGGCCAGATTTTCCGGATTGGAAAACCGGCGGTCATGGGGTGACCGATATCTATAAAGCGCTAGCAGAATCGGTTAATACGTATTTCTATTTGGCTGGCGGTGGTACCTATAATAAAGACACATTGGAAATTAGCGGTGGACTGGGGATTGATCGCATCGCTGACTATGCTGAAGCGTTTGGTTTAGGGGCGGCCACGGGGATTGATATTCCGGGTGAGGCCGACGGATTTATTCCGACACCAGCCTGGAAGGAAGAGGTAAAAGGCGAACCTTGGTATTTAGGGGATACATACCATGTTTCCATTGGGCAAGGTGATTTATTAGTCACCCCATTACAAGTTGCCGTGTATACGATGATCGTGGCCAATGGCGGTACCTTTTATCAACCGCAATTAGTAGATCATGTCACCGATCAATCCGGGGAGATCACTGATGAAATTGCACCCAGTGTGCGGGGGAGTGATTTTGTTGATCCCAGCAACTTGGCGGTCGTACGGGCTGGGATGCGCCAAGCGGTCACCTCAGGTAGTGCCCGCAGCATGGCTAGTTTGGGAATGAGTTCAGCCGGAAAAACCGGTACGGCTGAAATTGGCGATACCGGCAAAAAACATTCTTGGTATACGACGTTTTTGCCTTATGAAGATCCCAAACTAGTGCTCGTGGTGTTGATGGAAGAGGGTGGGGATGGTACAGAAACGGCCTTACCGGTGGCTAAAGCCGTCCTGGGTAACTATAGTATTGACAGCTCTCACTAGCCACAGTAGAATACCGTGCATTATGACTGACAAAGAAATCTATGTTACTCCCGAAGGCCTGGAAAAACTCAAGGGCGACTTGGAGTATTTAAAGACCACGAAACGCAAGGATATCGCCAGTCGGATTGCCAGTGCCAAAGAATTGGGCGACTTATCTGAAAATGCGGAATACAGTGACGCCAAAGAGGAGCAGGCCTTAGTAGAGAGCAAGGTGCTAGAATTAGAAGAGACGCTGCGTAATGTCACCATCATTCAGAAACCGAAAGGTTCAAAAACAGTGGTGATTGGATCGCATATTGTCATTACGGATCCAGCCGGTAAACAGCAAGACTTTGATGTCGTTGGTTCTAATGAAGCCGATCCCGCTGCCGGTAAAATTTCCAATGAATCACCATTAGGCAAAGCATTCCTGGGCCATAAGGTAGGGGACGAGATTTCCGTTACGGTACCCAAAGGAGCCATTGTCTACACCTTGAAAAAGGTGTCATAATGACCCTGCTATGACGGAGCCGCATTCAGAACGGTCCGTTCGCATCGCTAAAGCTCAGGCTTACCAAGCGAACATTGGACCAACCTATCCATCAGACAGTCACCGCAGCCATACCGTTGGTCAGGTCTTGCATCGTTTTAGTGAACTCACAACCACTACGGTTGTGTTGGCTGGACGTATTCGCCAATGGCGCGAGCACGGTAAATTAATCTTTGCCCATCTTGAAGACGCCACCGGTCGCATGCAAATTGCCTTGACGCAAACCGATTTGAAACAGCCAACGTATAAGGAGTTAAGTTATTTTGATGTAGCCGATATTGTAGAGGTGACTGGTAAACCTTTCACCACTCAAAAGGGTGAACGATCGATTTTAGTTGAACGGATTGTCATGCTGACGAAGGCCGTGCAGCCGTTACCAGATGAATGGTTTGGTTTGCAGGATGAAGAGCAGCGCTACCGCCAGCGTTATGTGGACATGTTGCTCAACCCTGAGTTACGGGCGATGTTTTTGAAAAAAACCACCTTCTGGAATAGTATCCGGCAGTTTTTGTTATCGGCAGGGTTTATGGAGGTAGAAACCCCTGTGTTAGAAACTACCCCCGGTGGTGCCGATGCTAAACCCTTTGTGACTCATCATAATGCCTTGGATCTGGATTTGTATTTACGCATTTCGATGGGTGAGTTATGGCAAAAGCGCTTGATGGTGGCTGGCTTCGAAAAGACCTTTGAAATTGGCCGACAGTTTCGTAATGAAGGGATCAGTGCTGAGCATTTACAGGATTATACCCAGATGGAGTTCTACTGGGCCTATGCTAACTACAACGACACCATGGATTTGGTGGAACGACTCTATAAGCATGTGATTCAACAAACCTTTGGCACCCTGCAATTTACGATCAAAGGGTTTTCGGTTGATTTCTCCCAGCCTTGGCCGCACCTCGATTACGTCACCGCTATCAAAGATCAGCTAGGGGTAGATGTGCTCGCTAGTAATGAGGCTGAATTGGCAGCCAAGTGCCGATCATTACAGATTGATCCGAAGGGTGATGTCGGCAAGGGGCGCCTCATGGATTTATTGTGGAAACATTGCCGCAAGCAGATTGCGGGACCAGTGTTTTTAGTGAACCATCCAGTGGAAGTATCGCCGTTGGCTAAGCGCAAAGCCGACCAGCCGCAACTGGTGGAGCGCTATCAAGTGATTATTGCTGGCAGCGAACTGGGTAATGGGTATACAGAGTTGAATGACCCGGTAGACCAAGCTCAACGCTTTGAGGGTCAGGCCGCCATGCGCGCCGCGGGTGATGAAGAAGCCCAGATGCATGATTTTGACTTTGTGGAAGCGCTAGAGCATGGGATGCCACCAACCTCTGGGTTTGGCATGAGTGAGCGGTTATTCTCTTTTCTCATGGATAAGTCGATTCGAGAATGTGTTTTATTTCCTTTATTACGTCCGAAACCAAGTTCCTCTACAGCAACCCCCAGTGCTGATGCATCGTTAGCAGAGATCCAACCGGGGATCAATCAAGCGGCCGCGTTAGAGTGGATGAAAGAAGAAGTTAAGGATGAAAATTTACGTCGTCATATGTTGGCTACGGAAATCATTATGCAAGCCTGGGCCAAACACTTTCAAGCGGTCTCACCGGAGGCTTGGGGTATTGCTGGTTTATTGCATGATATCGATTGGGAAAAAACCGAACCAGCTCAGCATTCATTAATCGGTGCAGATTGGCTGGCTAAGCGCGGTGTACATCCGTTGATTGTGGATGCGGTGCGAGAACATAATGGTGATATGCATAAATTAGAACCAAAAACGATCATGTCGAAAGCACTGTTTTGTATGGAACAAGTGACTGGTTTAATTATGGCCGCTACCCTGGTACGTCCAGATAAAGATGTCCGTGGTTTACAACTGGCTAGTTTAAAAAAGAAATTTAAAGATAAAGCCTTTGCCAAAGGAGTCAGTCGGCATAACGTGCAACGTTGCCAAGAATTGTTAGGAGTACCTTTGGATGATGCCTTACAGTTATGTTTAACCGCTATGCAGACCGCCTATGATCGATATTAAATTCATTCGCGAACATTCGGATCTTGTTCAGCAGGCCGCTCGCAATAAAAATGTTACGGTTGATGTTGAGGCGATCTTGGTCTTGGATACAAAGCGTAAAGAGTTACAAACCGAACATGATACCTTACGAGTAGAACAACGTAAGTTAGGTAAGGATGGCGGTAAAGAACTATCCGTCAAAGTAAAGTCGATCCAAAAAGAACTAACTACCGCGGAAGAGCAGTTACAGAAGTTGTTATGGCAGGTGCCAAATATTCCTACCGAGGATACGCCGGTTGGTAAAGACGAGTCTGAAAACCAAGTAGTCAAGGACTGGGGCACTAAACCGAGCTTTGCTTTTAAACCTAAACCACACTGGGAACTAGGCGTCAGCTTGGATTTGATTGATAACGAACGCGCCGCTAAGGTAGCTGGTGCGCGCTTTACGTATTTGAAAGGGGATTTGGCCATCATGCAAAATGCCCTGGTTCAACTAGCTTTGACGATTCTCACTAAGCGGGGCTTTACCATGGTGGTACCACCCCTATTCATTAAACCGGATGTATTTGAAAAAATGGCGCGGTTGCATCCAGCGGATGAGCGTTATCATTTACCGACGGATGACCTGTATTTAATCGGTAGTGCCGAACACACCTTGGGACCAATTCATATGGATGAAGTCTTGCCCGAGCAGCAGTTACCAAAACGGTACGCAGCTTTTTCACCAGCCTTTCGTCGTGAAGCCGGTGCTGCTGGCAAAGATACCCGTGGTATCTTGCGTTTGCACCAGTTTGATAAAATAGAAATGGAAGTGTTCAGTACCGCAGAGCAAGCTATCACTGAACATCTGGGTTTAGTAGCGATTGAAGAAGAAATCTTACAAGCCTTAGAATTACCGTACCAATTGTTATTAAAATGTACTGGCGACATTGGTGACCCGAATGCCCGGGGGATGGATATCAATACCTGGATGCCGGGGCAGGATCTCTATCGTGAAACCCACACCGCCGATTACATGAGTGATTACCAAGCGCGGCGGTTAAATACCAAAGTGAAGCGGGCAGATGGTAGTACTGGTTTTGTGCACATGAACGATGCCACTGCCATAGCCATTGGCCGTACCTTAGCTGCTATTATGGAAAACTATCAACAAGCTGACGGCTCCATCACAGTTCCGAAAGTGTTACAGCCCTGGATGTTTGGGGTGACGGAAATAAAGCACTAACTGTACCCCCGCTTCTTAGCGCGGTGAGTCTCAATCAATTTGTTCAGTTGGTATTTCCAGGTCAGCGGCTTATCTTGCGTGGGAATATATTGGTGAGCGGCACCGCCAAAACCCTTCTTGAATAAACTTAGGCCTGCCCAGGGATGCTGCGGTTTGTCATCCGGACTAATACCCCAGAAGTTATATTTTTTACAGCCCGCTTGTTTGGCCATTTGAATTAAACGCCACTGCAGTAAATAGGAAGCGACCGATTTTGACCCGGTAATCGAAGCACCTTGGTGATAGAAGGCTTCGTAAGGAGTGGTCACGATCATCGCACCAGATAC
>JACQPW010000068.1 GCA_016207285.1 Candidatus Kerfeldbacteria bacterium
ACATAGCTGGACTCGAACCAGCGACCTCTACAGTGTGAATGTAGCGCTCTAACCAACTGAGCTATATGTCCAATGAGCGCATCGAATATAGCACACACTGGCGCTATTGCCAATGGATATCCCGATCTGGGATTTCGTTCGTTTTAAACACTAAAATCGTTAGATCCTTGCGGCCGGTGTTTACAAACCCATGACGATCTTTCGGTTGACATAAAATAATATCATTAGCCTTCAGCCGATAGGATTTTCCATTCATTAACAATTTGCCGCTACCACTATGAATATAGAAAATCTCGTAGGCTTTACGATGATAATGTGGGGCAATGCGCGCACCTGGTCTAAAACGCACAATTTGGAAACGTGCACCGCGTTGACCTAAGGTGTCAGCCTCATAGACGACATTTTTTACATAGGTAAAACGGTTTTTCCAAACTAATTTGTTTAACGCCGTACGACGCATGTTAAACTGCTGTAATCATATTGATAATCACATGTCGACCCTCCGAACGCCCACCATCAAAATCAATAAAGAAAATGGATTGCCACTGACCCAGTGATAACTTTCCATCCACGATTGGCACACTTTCACTGGCTCCGTACATGAAGCTGGCTAGATGCGCGCGAGCATTTTTTCGCACATCAATGTCATTATGATCATAATGGACATTATTAGGAATAGCTCGATCTATATTGTGTTTGAAATCATTTAACAAGGCCGGGTCGTTCTCGTTGATCCGAATAGCACTAGTCGTATGGGGCGAAAACACCTGGACTAGTCCCGATTGAATACCCTGCTGTTGAACGGCAGTTGCTACTCTAGACGTGATATCGATAATATCACAACCCGGCTTAGGATGGAGGTGAATGTCGACAGTAGTTGCGGTCATCACTGGAGTGTACACCCTATTTAAATATTGTCAACACTTTATGGTGACAATAATATATAACTATGCTATACTGTGGGTATGGATATCAAGCATGGTCTAGAAAAACTAGGATTAAATAAGAATGAAACCAACGTCTACTTAGCCCTATTACATATCGGCTTAACCTCGGCTGGAGCCATTATTAAAAAGACAAAACTCCATCGCGTGCTGGTCTATGCTGCGCTCGACCACTTAATTGACCTGCGCTTGGCCAGCTTTGTGTACCGGAATAACCGCAAACATTTTCAAGCGTCTGATCCCTCTGCCCTATTGGATCAAGTAAATATCCAAGTACACATTGCCCAAGCGATTGTCCCTGAATTAAAGCATTTGCAAAAACAAGCCAGTGAAAATCTGGAAGTGAAGATCTTATATGGTCACAATGGCTTCACAACTAACCTGGAACAACTGGTCAAAATTGCTGCTAAGCGAGATAAAGCCTTACGCATTGTTGGTGGCGCACAAGCGGATTATTTTTATGATGCAATTGGAGATTGGTATGAAGATTATTTGGGATTATTGAAAAAATATAGAGTGCAAAAACTGCAGATCTCTCCTGACACTAACTCAAAGGCTTTTAAGGAAAAGTTTGCCCGCGAGAAAAATACCCAACTCAAAACGCTCAAACACGGCTTGGGTAGTCCTACCTTAACCCGCATCACTCCCGAAATGGTTTCAATCGAAATTTATACGAAAGAAATCGTCATTATCCAAATTTATAATGAAGCCGTGGCGCAAGGCTATTTGGATTATTTCGACTTGTTGTGGCGACAGGCTAAACGTTATCGCCCAAAGGTCAGCCAATAGCGCCGTTCATTGGGCGACAAATGCTCAATGGCATACCGCAACGCCGTTCGAGGCATCGTGGCAGCATGAGATCTAAGGAATGCAATGAGATCTGCTTTTGAACACCGCTCGCCGACTTCTCGTAACATCCAACCAACTGCTTTGTGCATTAAATCCTCCTTATCCTTTAATAACAATGTAGCAATGGTCAAAGCCGGTTTCGGATTCCCCTGTTTGATTCCAGTATACGTGGCAATCATCGCAATCCGCCGATCCCAGATCAGTTTGGATTTGGCTAACTTTTTTAGTATCGCGAGCGGTTGATTGCCAACAATTTGAGCAGCTGAAGAATCTACAATGTCCCAATTGTTAATCGCTGAGGTACGCTGAAGATAAAAGCTAGTTAACTTTTTCTGTTCAGCTGATGTTGATTTCTGAAAACGCTGAACCAGAATGAATACGCCAGTGAGACGGTCTTCGTGCCAGGGAGATTTCAAGAGTTTATCGATTTCGAATACCGGTAAATCTTTGTATTGTTTCGCAACCTGATGTTGTTCCGGCACCGTGACACCGCGAAACTGGTCACCGTACCCATATTGACCTTTGCCAGTTTTAAAAAACCAGGCGGATGCTTTGGCTTTTTTCGCCGAACCGCGTTTTTTGAGAGCTTGTTGGACTTGCATAGCGGTCATGAATATCAGCATACCAAAAAACCTATCCGGTTCATAGTTAAGCAAAACTAGCTTTTCCTAGTCACCACAAGCGCAGCTGCGCAGTCGGCATCTGAAAATTCCATGGTATCAACCAGCTCTTCTCCATCATTGTCGGACAGAGATTTCTTAAAATAATAATCGACCTTTCCAGCTACTCGTAACTCTTCCAACGCCTTTTGCAAATCAGTGCCAGGAAAAATGTATCCATCCCCATGAGTTTCAAAACGTTGCGCACGATATGCTTGATAATTAATCGGTCCCACAATATATTTTCCGCCTGGTTTTAACAAACACACTGTCTGTTTTATGTCTCGTAAAAATTCAGCTTGGTCATAGTTAGCCCATACATGGGTACTCACGGAATACAAGGCGATAATTCGATCTTGACTCGCTGCATCAAGTTCAACCTGCTGTGGAAAATACCCATGAAGCACAACCGCCTTTTCAGTCCGTTTAGTGAACAAATAACTACGGATAGCCGCTTGTTCTAAAGTACCAAGGTATATTTGTAAGGTATCTGGATCAAACGGAATTCCAAGAGTGGCTATCCGTTGGCGCTCTGCTTCAGTGGTAGGATTAATTTTTTCAAAATATGTTTTAATGCGTTCTACTGTACCCACTCCTTCAGCGAGATAATTATTCGCTCGGAAGTTTAGTGGTAAACCAGGCTGAGCAATGCCAAACGGGGAGTCAGACATCATGCCTGTGCTACGCGCATCGGTCAATTCAGAACTATAGGGTATTGTATTACTATCATATTCGGGAAGGGCTCTCAAAGTAGTGAGCATATGCTCATATATACCCTGTAGCTGATTGTAGCAGCGTTGCAAACGTTCTGGTATTGGGCGTCCGACCATTGTGCTCAATTCTTTTTTCCACCAATCTACCTGTCTGCGATAATCATCAAATTGATTATTAGCACTGACTGCTGCCGGTATACTTTCAAAAAAATGATCCCATGCTTGAAAATAGTCAGACCAACTTTTTTCATCAAAGCGAATGGATCTTTCTTTCCATTCAAACAGTAATCTCATACGCTCTTGCGCCTCTGCTTCACCCTCACAAACTTTTGCATAATCTTGAGTGGACCAGGAGCCTCTGTGTAATGCTCGATATTCTCTTTTGAGTTCCTTGAGCTTCATATCAATAGCTTCTGATACGGTGCCACCAGTTTCCATGATAGTGGTCATAGCATCTACACATTTATCTATAAATGCTTCGTATGGATTACCAAAACCGTGTCCCCATCCACTGTAGAGCATTTCTAATGACCGCTCATTTCCTGCATGTAAGGTACGAAACCAACTACTTACCTCTTGGTGTAGGTTAGTGGAACCTTTCCATCTCTCAAATGGCGGTAAGATCTCATCAATGTATTCGTAATCAACAATAGTTGCTCGATGACGATCGCAGAGTTGGTATGGATCGCCCACCACGGTCACGTCTGCATTTTGCGGCCAGATTTCTTCATACGGTAAAGCAAATTCAAATGCATAGGTACCCATGGATCGTGCTGTAACTGATTTATAGGTACGATCAAGCTTTTGACTAATTTCAAAATCTTTTTCAGGCGGCAGTGGTCGTTGCTCAAGTGTCTTGCCATTTAGAGAACAAATAAAATCAACAACGCGATTCGCTGTATTATAAGAACGATAAATCCAGCCGCTGACTGTTTCACTATCTTCGCCCCCACCTAAACGATCACCTAAAATTGGTATGCCGAAAACTTCTCTACCCATGCCACGAACAACGGGTCTGCTACTATCCACTTCCACATGCCACCCCCAACCACGGAAAGTGGATTCATGAGAATCAATTTTTGCGCGCAAGCTAGCATCGTCATCCTTCAGTGGAAAGAGTGCTTCAGATCGCTTTCTGTGTTGTCTGGAGTCCATGAGAGCAATATTTATCATTAAGCATTGTTTCTGTCGGGGTAGCCAGACTCGAACTGACGACCTCATGCACCCCATGGTCGCCTGAGGCGACCGCTACCGACTCTACTTTGAACTGGGCAATAGGTATCATATTGATTTTTTAGTTGTCGGGGTAGCCAGACTCGAACTGACGACCTCATGCACCCCATGCATGCGCGCTACCAACTGCGCCATACCCCGCTAGTTATTACTTAACATTCTGATTGAGCCACTCCCTACCTTGGCCGCTCTTGAGAAACCGTTCTCTTTGCATTGCTTCTTTTCGCGTCTTGTATACCTCCGAGTATTCTAGACTATATGGCTTTTGATTTCTAGTGGCGGCAGTCAGGCCTGCATTGTGTTCAGTCAACCGCTTTTGCAGATCATTTGTTTGTCCAATATAGCGGTAGCCACTTTTTTGGCTTCTTAGGACGTAGACATAATACTGGTCTGTCATAAATCATTCATGCACCCCATGGTCGCCTGAGGCGACCGCTACCAACTGCGCCATACCCCGTTATTGCAATGCCTGTATATCCGCTAACACCTGCGCTGCGTGTTCGGCCGGTTTAACGTGCTCGTAGATTTTAGCAACTTTTCCAGCGGGGTCAATAAGGAAAGAAGTGCGCTGAATACCCAAGAAATTGCGACCCATGAATTTCTTCTCACCCCAGATACCATAGGCCTGACAAACGGTTTTGTCTTCGTCGGCTAATAACGTAAAGGGTAAACCATATTTAGCCACAAATTTAGCATGACTTTTGACGGAATCGGCACTAATTCCCACCACTACTGCCTTACTGTCTGTAAACTTTGGCAAATTGTCACGCAAACTACACGCTTCAGTCGTGCAACCAGGTGTGTCGTCTTTGGGATAAAAATAGAGCAGTACCCACTGCCCAGCCCAATCCGCTAATGATCGTTGTGTCCCGGTATGATCCGGTAATGTAAAGGCTGGAGCAACTTGACTAATAGTTATCATCCGCGTCTTTAGCAGCTTCCGTTACGACATCCGCATTTTGGAATAACACCCGCTCTTGTTCAAACAGCTTATTTAAGCCAGCCACATCTTTGTCGGCCAACATTTTCTTTTGCATTTTGACACCAGCAATCACGGCCTGGATCTTTTGGGGATGATCTAAAAAGTAGTCCATGGCGACCTCACGCTTATCATCAGGAATAATATCTAGTACCTTGAAAAAAATATCCTGATCACGCCGCGTCAAACCGTCAAAGGGGTCAGTAGCCGCAAAGGCATCGGCTTCCACTGCGCTGTCATCTAACCATTCATCATCAAATAATTGATCCCCCATACTATCCTACGTAGTCTTCATTAAGCAGCTAAACGTTCTTGCTGACGAGTTGTCCAAGCAGTTTCAACATCATCTTCTGTGGTCAAATCATCATCAAAACCAGCTAACTGAACAGCGCCCTCTAATACTTTCGGGAGATTGTCCGATAACACCAAGGCTTCGGCTCGCTCCCTAGCTTTGGTAACGCGATCCGGGAATGAGATGACCTCTGCCCGGGACGCTTCTACTGCTCGTTCTGGTTGTTTTTTCATGCAATTGAATTTAATACTTACTGATAGTACTTATCATGAATTCCGGATTTTGTCAAGCGTACTGCCGTACTATACCACCCTTGTGCTATACTGTACAGATACAATCCATAATAAAAACCGATATGAGATCACGTTGGCTAGGATTAATCACCGCTAGTTTAGCTCTCTTACCACTGGTTGGAGGTGCCGAGACCATCATTCAAGATAGCGCCACAGCCACTAATTTAGGCCTGTATGGGGGACAAACCCGCGATGTCGCCTCTGACCCAGCTAGTGCTAATCTGTATGTCACCATGTACTCACCTAATGGTTTCTTCCGGTCTGACGATGATGGTGCTACTTGGCATGGTTTGGATGCTGCTATTTACGATTTAGGTGAACCACGCGGTGTCGAGCTGGATGAAGACGGCAATGTCTATCTTTTGATTACGGATGGTTTATTTAAAAGCACAGACCATGGTATCACCCTGACTGAAATTGGAGCCGATGAGGTGGGACAAAATGGTAATAACTTTATCTACCATGAAGGCACTTTGCTGGTGGGTGGCAATGATGGCACGGTGATGGTGAGTACCGACCAGGGAGATAGTTTTACGGTTAGTGATGTGATTCAAGCCGATAGCTACGTGTTATCATTAGCGGCCTCCCCTACTACCGATACCTTCTACGCCGTCCTGGATGATACCAACAATGGTACATTGTATATGACGAGCGATCGCGGTGAAACGTGGACAGAAGTGACGACGGACGACATTGCCAATCGCTACACAACCATTGGCGTAAACCCCAATGATCCTGATCATCTCATTATGCTCAGTTACGACGAAGAGACGGAACCCTGGCAAAGCTTTGATCATGGTGCCACCTGGAACCAATTTGATGCCTATGGTACTCCGGTGTACATCAACTTTGATGCCGCTGGTCGAATATATGTAGGTGCATCCTATTCTGATGACAATGGTGCCAGCTGGAATACCGTCACCACTGAAACTCCAGCCAACCGGGTGAGTAATGTCTGGCCAGATTCAGCTGATGATGATCGCCTGTACGGCAGTACGTTCGGAGCTGTTGCTATGAGCAGTGACCAAGGTGCTAGCTGGACAGATTCCAATCAGGGCATCACGGCTGTCACGGTACATGATGTCGGCCAATCCGCCGATAAAACCACCGTCTGGATTGCGACTGGTGCCGGGCTAGCTCATACGACTAATTTTACCGACGCATCCCCTACCTGGGAGTTTCCCATTCACTATGAATATTATCCTTCGGCCGTCTGGGTGAGCCCAACCGATAGCAACCTAGTGGTAGTGGGTGGGTATGAAGCCTTGTATCGCACTACTGATGGTGGCGAAACTTGGGAGACCATTGACGATTGGAATAGCGCTTATGCGGTGAAACAGATTGCATCTGACCCGAACGATCCAACGGTACTGTATGCGGCTGGCGGAGTGCAAAGTTTGAATGAAGCCTTGGTTGGTGATGTGATGATGAGTACCGATAGTGGCGCCACTTGGACCAGTTTAGCCATTGATGATGCTGCCGCTAGCCAGACTTTAGCGGTGGCTGCAGATGGAACCTTGTATGTTGGTGCCGGTGCTTTAGATATTAATGGGGAAACGGCCACTGGCATTTACAAATACGACGGCAGCAGCTGGACACATTTGGCGGATTCTCCGGATGAACAAATGACCAGTTTAGCGGTTGATCCCGATGATGCCAATATTCTCTACGCCACCGCTGCTGATTTTAGCAGCAACCAACACTCTGATGGTGGAGTGTATAAAAGTACAGATGGTGGAACAACCTGGACAGAATTATCTGCCGTGGAGGACAACGGCTTAGGCAAGGCTTCTAAATATCGCGTCATCACTATGCAAGGCTCTACCCGCACCCTGTATATGGCTGGAACCAACACAGATACCAATGCTGGCACAGTTTGGAAATCGACAGATGGCGGCAACACTTGGGGTGTGTATTACACGGGCTTAGAAAATGAAACATTCAATAGCTTGTTGTTTGATGGTTTGGTGGCTGGCAACACCCGTGGTGCTTATGATATCAAGGGCAAAGTCGCCTTTAGTACCAAGAAGTCAAGCCATAAACTGACAGTCACGTTAACGGATGCCGCCACTGCTAAGAAATTGACACATAAGAAGGTGACCCTGTGGAAAAAAGTACATGGTGATTGGAGAAAGGTAGACGCTGATCGTACCAACTCCAAGGGTAAGGCTATCTTCCAAACTAACGTCAAAAAAACCACACGTTATAAATTAAAATATGTTCCGATCGGTAACGCGGCAGAAGAATATACTACTTCTACCTCTAACGTTGTGACGGTTAAAGTACAATAAACCATAACCCCGTACTTTATGTGCGGGGTTATGTTGGATTGATCGTTTAGCTAAAACGTCTGCGTTGGAAAGGGCGCCGACGACCACCGCCGCCACCACGAGATCCTCCACCACCACGGCCGCCAAAGCGACGACCACCAAAACTGCGGCCACCGGAGGAACCGGATGTCACTAATAATTCTGGACTCTTAACCGTAGTCAGATTCGCCTGTGCTAATGGCTTGGTGACAAAGCGCTGAATCCGACGTAATAAATCAGCTTGATCGGATTGTACGAGCGAGACGGCTTTACCACTGCGCCCAGCGCGACCAACCCGACCAATGCGATGCACATAATCTTCGGCTTGTTCTGGTAAATCGTAGTTGATGACTAAATCCAAATGCGCGATATCAATGCCGCGGGCAGCAATATCAGTGGCCACGAGCACGGTAGAACGCTTTTGCTGGACGGCTAACAGAGCCTGTTTACGCTGATGCAGTGAACGATTGGAATGTAGTTCTTCCGCCCGCCAACCCCGATCACGCAAGATCAGCGTTAAACGTTTAGCGGCATGTTTAGTGCGCGTAAAAATCAAAGCGGTCATTTTTTTATCAGCAATGAGTTCAAAGACAGCCGCATTTTTATGGCCAGGTTCAACCACGACAAATTCTTGTTCGACATTGTCTGCCGTGCTGCCACTCGCAGCAATTTCGATCGACACTGGAGTACGCATGTTTTGTTTAACCAAGGAGACGATACTGCTGGGCATGGTAGCGGAGAACAATAACGTCTGACGTTGTTCGATGGGTGGGACTTGTTTAAGAATATCGCGAATTTGTGGAGCAAAGCCAAGATCAAACATCCGGTCAGCTTCATCTAACACCACCGTATTGACTTCGTTTAAACGCACCGTGCGCTGCCGTAAGTGATCGAGCAAGCGACCAGGGGTGGCAATAATACAACGTGGATTTCGTTTGAGGGCACTCAATTGTGGCCCCATGGCGGCACCACCAATAATCACCGCGAAGGGTAAGTTAGCATCGCGTTCAAACCATTGCCAGACATCAGCGATTTGCTGGGCCAATTCACGGGTTGGTACTAAAATTAACGCTTGACCACTGCGGCCGGCTAGTTTCATTACGGTAGGCAAAACAAAGGCTAAGGTCTTGCCGGTACCGGTTTGGGCTAAACCAATCACATCATGTCCCTGCATCACTGGCGGGATAGCTTGATGTTGGATGGGTGTAGGAATGTTAATATGGCGTTGTTGCAGGAGCTTTAAAGCGGCTGGAATCACGCCAAGGTCAGCGAACGTCGCTGGCACAGGAGGTGTACTCATGATGGTTGTGTTGTTATGTTACCGATGCTCTCGGACATAACCACAATCCAGAGTACCGATAGAAATTAATAAACCTGAATAAGGATAACGTAAGAGGGCGTTCCTGTCAAGATCAACCCCTCTCCCTGTCCTACGGACATCCCTCTCCCACTTGGGAGAGGGAAATTTTATTTATGGTGTAAGGTGAGTGTTTTCCAGTGCAAAGTGATGGCAGAACCTTTGGCGGCAGAAATGACATCGCTCACTTCACCAGTGTAGGCATTGACCAAAGCGGTTTTACGACCAGAAGCATTCCTCACTAAGAGGTAAGCAGTGCCGTTATAGGAACTAACTTTGGTTAGACGACTCGTGCTGACGGAAAACACCTTATAGCGATAACCACTACCATCAACAAATTTCACTTTAATATCACCGTTACTGGCTCCAGCAATACTGGTGACCGTACTGGCATAGAGTGAGGTGCTGGAAGCATCGTATGAGCCATACACTGGATGGACGCCCGGGGCGGCCAGTGTATTCCACTCATCAACCTTACCATCACCGTCATCATCAATACTGTTAGCGAGGTATTCTACGGCTGAATACGTAGGAGTTGGTTCAGGAGTCGGCTCTGGTACAACACCGGAATCGTCTGTATCGGTGTTATTGGTTACATAACCGGTTGGTGCCGTTGTCGCACAGACTTGTTGTGACACATTTGGATTGCCTAAACCATCACCATCAAAATCTTGGTAGACAGTTAACAACGCCGACACAGAACTATCTAGGTCGTTACAATCACTGCTGGTACTGACACCATCATTGTCGTAATCGGAATCATTCAGGTCTGTGGAGTTAGTAACATACCCAGTCGTAATAGTATAGGAACACACTACAGAAGTGACCGCTGGATTACCCAGACCATCTCCATCAGCGTCGCGATAGTAGGTTTGGTAAGCGGAAATAGCACTGTCGGCATCGTTACAATCAGAACTGGTACTCACGCCATCATTATCGTAATCCGAATCATTACTATCTGAACTATTAGTGACATAGCCACTGGTAACCGTGTAAGAACAGACCACGGAGGTGGTAGTACTGGTACCTAAACCGTCGCCATCAGCGTCACGGTAGTAGGTTTGGTAAGCAGAAATAGCACTGTCGGCATCGTTACAATCGCTACTGGTACCTACGCCGTCATTGTCGTAGTCACTGTCATTGGAATCTGAACTATTAGAGACATAACCACTTGGAGCAGTCAGAGAGCAGACTGAGGTAGTGGATGAGCTTAATCCTAAGCCATCGCCATCGGCATCACGATAATACGTTCGATTACTTGAAATCGTCGCGTCGTTATCGTTACAATCGGATGTACTGGCAACGCCATCGGCATCGGCATCAACCGTAGTTGGTGTGGCTGCTGTGCAAGTGATTGGGTAGTTCGCATAGACCTTAACGCTACTAGAAACAGCATCATCGGCTAACGCAATGTCAGCTTTGCCAGTTGCACAGTTTGGCACAATGACCATGCCCTCATCAGAGGTCAATAATCCGTAGGTCGGTAAATAATAACTACCGACAATAGTGCCAGTGCTCAAATTATACTCTTTTAATCTATCAGCACCGTCAAACACAATATATAACAAACCAGTCGAGGTACTATAATTTAAAGCTGCCACATTGGTATAATCTACCGTAATCTGTTTAACGGAAGTAATAGAGGCACTGCTACTACGACTAAAGGTGTAAACACGTAATTTAGCTTCGGCTTGCGAAGCAGCCACAAAAAACCCACCTGATTGGGCCGTTCCCCACGAGGCCGGAGCGTATGCAGCTGGTATATACGCTAAGGCTTCAAGACCGTCACTACCACTCACTGGCAGATCTGATAGCGTCCATGACAAACCAGTTTTTGCACCAGTGGTAAGGCTAAACTCTTCAATCTTACTACCAAATTCGTTGGCTAAATAGATTTTATTGTCATTGGCTGTGGTGTCGGTGACGGTCACATCTTCCAAATCTCCGCCTGGAAACCAATAATGCAGCACCGCTCCTTGACTGCTCAACACCGCAATATCACCATCATCACCATTAACGATATAGCCATAATTAGCAAGATATTCAACCCCACTGGCTTCAAAACCATCTTCGGTAGCATTGTACGCAGTCAAACCGGAAGCAATATTAGCTGTAGCTGTGCTGTTTGCTGGCCAAGCCGAAGCGGCGGAAGCAATTTGGGCGGAAGTGAGCAATAGAGTCGATACGATCGCTATTTTTTGTAGGTAGTGTTTTATCATAGCGACATTATCATATAGAAGGGCGATGCTGTCAAGGGTCTTCAGTTCCTCTACAGACAATTTATCTATTGTCCATACAGGAACTGGGAGGAGCGTACATCTACACTCGACTCCCGCAGCGACGTGAACGTCAGCTGTCCTCCTTGGGGAAGTTCTGGTCACCAGCCAGTACTAGGGGCCACCACCAGCCGCCATGCCGGTACCTTCGGGCGCGGGCGGCACGATCCGCTCCTCGTGCGGGTTCCAGCCGACGAGCACCTTCACCACCGCCAGCGCGCACGCGTAGCAGCGGTGTGCATCGTTGGCAGCCTCGACGATCCGGTGGGCCCAGATCGGGTTGGAATCACCGGGCTCGATTTCCGGGGGCTCGATGCAGGCCTCGAGTTCGCCGGCGAAGATCATGTAGACCCCCCGCATGTCCGCCTCGATGCAGCTGATCAGTTCGACCAGATCGACCGGCAGGTTGTCGCGGTAGACCCTGCAGAAGTTGCCGGTCATGGGGCTCTTGTGAGCGGGGACGAGGTGACTCACCAACCAGTCGAGATCCGGTGAGTCGTGCTCAACGAAGCCGGTGGGCACGCCGGTGCGGGCATCGCGCAGGTGACCCTGAGCCTCCGTCACGAGATCGTAGACGGGCTGCAGTCGTTGTTGACGAGAACGGTGAGAAGCCATGCTGAAAAGCCTCCTTGTAGGCAAAAACACGGTACGGAAAAAGGGGCGGGGTGTCAACCCCTCTCCTGTCCTGCATCAGATGCAGGACATCCTCTCCCACATGGGAGAGACATTCTACTAAGTAGAACTTATAAAATAACCCCTTGCCCCAAGTGCCTGCCTGCCGGTAGGCAGGGGGAAGGGTGACTCGAACGAAGTGAGAGGCGGGAAGGGGGTTTTGGGGATTAATTCTCCAACCGCGCTAATTGACCAGTCGTACGAGCGCTGTGATAGAAATAACGAAAGATCGTCATACACACCAGCGCACCAGCGATATTGACCAGTACCATAATGACCTGATGTTGGGTGGTGACGACTCCCCCACTTAAACTGGTGCGGGCGGCTTCAAACACGTACGTCGGCGGTAGAATGTAAGAGATCCACTGCAGCGGCTGCGGTAAGACACTGACCGGAAAATAAATGCCACAGAGTGGTTGGCAGATGTAAATTAATCCCCAACCCAACGCTTGAATACGGGTACCAAAGCGGAAAATTAAACCGAGTAACAATAATCCAACCGAGATGCTAAACAACATCAGGTTTGCTCCATACCATATCAGTGAACCAAACCCAATCTGTAGTAACGAAAATCCAAATAATAGATACGCAACCACCGCTAACCCAACCGTGATCACCGTACTTTTAAGCATGGCTGATAGGGCTGACGCTAACACGTATTCAATCAGCGAAATCGGTGCGATTAAAATGTTGCTTAAATTGCGCGACCACACATTCCACATACTGCTGACCGTCATGGAATATTGCGTCACCCGCACGATTTCCCATAACATGGCGCCTAACAGTATAAAGTTGCCAGTGGTGGTAGTGCCTGTTAAGAGATAAGCGGACACAAAGCCAAACAGTAATAAGTCAACCAAAGAAAAAACCGGCAAATCCATAATCACTTCCAACGACCGCTTGGAGATGTACCATTCTTGGATAATTAAAGCTTGAATGCGTTGCCGAGAGATCATATGATAGTACTGTCAGTGCTACGACTAAATTGTAAGAAGACATCTTCGAGGGTCGGTTTTTGAATCGTAATATCGGTAATCCACACACCGGCTTGGCTTAAGCTAAAAATCACTTTTGGTATGAGTTGCTCGGGCGTTTGCATTTTCACCAAATTCTGGTTCGGAAAACTATACTGCAACTGAAACCGACCCAGCACCGTTTGCACTTGAGCTTGAGTACCATCAAACGCTAACGTCAATTGACTATGGGTAATACGCTTGGTCAACCCAAGTGGCGTATCTTGTGCAATTATTTTACCGTGGTCTAAAAAGATCACCTGGTCACAAATCCGTTCCACTTCCGCCATGTCATGGCTGGTATACAGCAGTGACATTTGGCGGTCGCTCTTTAATTGTTCAATCAGGGTAAGGAGTTTATCCGCAATGTCAGGGTCAAGTGATGCGGTTGGTTCATCCATCAGAATAATTTCCGGATCATTCAATAATGCCTTAATGAGATTGACGCGAGTTTTTTGCCCGGCGGATAAATCCCAGAAACGTTGGTTCAACAAGGCTTCAATTTGGAAATACTCCACCAGTTCCATAATTTTTCGCTTCGCTTTGACTACCTGATACAGTCGCGCAAACACTAACAAATTTTCCCACACCGTAATACGACCCTGCAAGGTATTAAAGGTCGAAGCAAAATTAATGCGCTGTAAACAGGCTTGGCGGTGAGTGTTAAAATCTTGCCCAAAATAGGTAATGTGACCGGTCGTAGCCGCGGTAATCCCCAACAACATCTGGATCGTAGTCGATTTGCCGGCGCCGTTGGGGCCGAGTAAGCCAATGGCTTGGCCCCGTGGCACGGAAAACGAAATAGCGTCTACGGCTCGCATCTGGCCATAGTGTTTACTTAAATTGTCTACAGTTAATACCTGTTCCATGTTTTTATCTACTTACAATCGTCTATCGGCCAGCTTACCACAAGCTGTGATTCTGACCAATATACGAATGGTGCCCCGCTGCTCTACTTAGATACAGCGGGGCGGCCCTGAACGGAACTGCAGTAGAAAAACCTACTACAAGGAGTACCGCTCAGCGACGAGGGCGAACCCCGCCTTGCTGTGGAAGATGACGATGATGCGCGTTTGCGCTCCATCCTTGAAAACGTGGACGGCCGGCCGCCGCTTCTTGTTCAGCTCCGCCGCGATCAGGTAGGGGTCGAGCAGCGTCAGATCCGCGTGCCACCCCCGGATCACCCAGCGGTTCTTGGTGCCGAAGCAGACGATCTCGGGATTCTGTTCCTTGCGATCGAAGTACTTGAGTTCCATCGGCCTGCAACGATGCAGGTTGACGTCCCCACTCAGAATCCGAGTACCCACCTGATCCAGCAGACCAGCGTAGGACTCGATCAACGCCCGCTGCCGACGCGCGCGCTTGGAGAGCTTGATCTCCGTACCGTCGTTGTCCTGTTCCCCTTCGCCAACAATTCTCAGCAAATGTAGACTCCTTGAAAAGCTCCGTAGAGCGGAGACAGTGAATCAAGAAAAAACAGTTTTGTCAATGTATTACCGCAAAGCACCTAAATCTAAGGTCTCGGTAATCTGTAATTGATCGACAAAGGTTTGATCGTGACACACCACAATAATGGCACCCGCGAATTCGTTCAGCGCTTCGGCAATCACTGGTAGATGGCGGAAATTAATATGGTTGGTGGGTTCGTCTAAAATCAGTAAGGCTGGTTCCTGCACCATAAACCGGGCATAACACAATAACCCTTTCTGGCCTTCTGATAAGGAACCAATCGGCTGTTGCAGTAAATCGCCAGTCAACAAAAAATGTGCGGCCGCTTCAAAAATCGCTTGCGGACCACCTTGCGTTTGCACCGCCTGCAGCGCTTGAAATGGGGTCAGGTCAAAATCTAAGCCAGAAAAATCTTGGCGGTAATGCCCTACCCGCACGCCAGACACAATCTGTAAGCCAGGTTCTTGCTGGCTAGCCAACGCTTCCAATAAAGTTGTTTTACCAATCCCGTTGGGGCCAACAATGTGGAGCATTTCTTTTTTACGCAAAGTAATATCAACCGCTTTCTGGATGGGTGTTTCGCCGGCCATGATGCCAACTGATTTCAAATGCAAAATCGGATTGCTCACTTCTTGCACCGGAATAATAAACGGTCGAATGGTTTTATCTTCTTTACGCACATCCACTAGTTCTGATTCACTCTCTTCAATCTCATCCCGTAACTTGGAAGCGAGAGCCCGCATCTTGCCCCCTTTATGCGAGAAGAAGTTCACTTTGTCTTTACGGTCTTGAATATTTTTTTGCAGTTGAGCATTTTTGCGTTGTTCCCGTTCAATCTGGGCGCTAATTTCTTCCACTACATCAAAGTAGTTACCGACAAATTGGTGTACTTGGTGGGTAAAGACATCTAAGTGCAATACCCCATCGGTAAAGGTATTCAAAAAGTCAGCATCGTGCGAAATCACAATAACGGTTTTTTCATACCCCAGCAAAAACCCAGTCAGATGTTCAATGCCAGCGGTATCTAAATTATTGGTCGGCTCATCGAGTAGCAAGATATCTGGTTTTTGGATCAAGGCATGCGCTAATAATAAGCGGGCTTGCTGACCACCCGACAGCCGTTTCAACTCGCGCTCCAGCGGTACGACCAAATTAACTGCATCCAAAGCTTGGGCGATACTGCGGTCGAGATCATATTTCTTTTCAGCAAAGGCGGTTTCAAAAAAACCACGTACGGTCAGTTCTAAACAGTGCCGCGGCAACACTTGACGGGCAATGGCAATACTGGCTCCGGGCTGAATGTGGATGTTACCAGCGGTTGGCTTTAACTCTTCGGTCAAGAGTTTAAAGATGGTACTTTTACCCGCACCATTTTGCCCCATGATGGTGATCTTGGCATTCTGCCGAATCGTAAAATTAGCCGCGGTGATGATCGGCTTTTTGATGTTATAGCTATACGACGTATCGTTAAAGCGGATCGCAACCGGTTGATCGGACATACAGTTGCAAATCCTACTGGATTTTACTGACCTCGTCAAGCGGCTGATGAACTGGCGGTCGGTTGCGTACTACTCAAAATCTGATAGTGCGTCTTGGCTTGGCACCATTTGGTCACCAGATCCGCTAATTCAGCCGTAGCGGCTTGGAGCTGCTCGGTGGTCATGGGAGGAATAGCTTCAATCACCAAGACAGCGGTTGTAGTGTCGGCAGTTAGTTTGGTGCGATCAGCTTCACGCCAGTTCCAGCGGCGGCATAACACTCCGGCGGCATCGGCGTACACGACCTCTCCGACCTCGGGTGGTTCGTTCTCACTGCCACCTAAACGCACAAATGGTTCAGTACCATGAGCTCGTTTGAGTACAACCGCGCCCTGAATGTGGGCACAATCTTCACCACCTACCGGCACAGTATATTTTAGGGAAATATAGTTATAACAATCTACTAACGGATTAATCCCCCAAATGGCGTTGCCTTTTAAGACTTGGCGCGCTAAGGCTTCGCTGGAACAGCGGTACTTATGTGGATCACAACCAAAGGCGCGATAGGCTCGACGCCAGGCTTGAATGTGAGGATGTTGCCCAACCGCTTCAGCCGTGGGAAATAACTGCCGGACATAGTTTTCCATGGCCATTTGTTCATCATGCCAAGCCGATAGATCGGCTTGGTTATTAGCCTGATCTACAAAAACCAAACCTAGTTGGGCTTGTGGCCAGACAGCAAAGATCTCTGGTTGAATACTGATCTCCATAACTCTGAACGGTTACTTACTTAATATCCAACGCAGCGCTGGCCGGCGAGTAAACAAGAATATCACATACCCGACCGCCACGCCGCTTGTATCCATGATCAGGTCATACACGGTATCTAATGGTTGGCCGACTTGACCATAGGTTTGACTGGCCAGGAGCATGTCTCCGTAATATTCCATCGGCTCCCAGACAAAACCAATAAATAATGCCAGTGCAACAACCTCCCACGGTATCTTCGCGTTACCACCATGCTTCAGACCATACCAAATACTAAACCCCCACATCATTACCACGGGAGAAATAAAATGCACCATATCGTCATAAAAATAAAGTGTCCGATACCAGCCAAATGAGCCCCAACCATTCAGGATCATATTGACCATCAAGAGAACCTGCAGCATAGCCCCCCAACGACGGGACGATGTCAGCAACGGAATACAGAATAAAACGATAATATACGTAATGGCGGCACCAAAAATAAAAGGAATATCTAGCACCAACCAGTGGTACAAACCAAACGCAAACGAAGCTAGGGCAACGCCCCATACCAATAATCTGACCGTACGCTCAAACGAAATCATGCTAGTAGTATAGCAAATTATAACCTTGTTTGTATGGCCTTACGTCTAGCCATATAATCTGGCACAGTCCGTGCTACTAACTGCCAAAACCGTTTTGAATGGTTCAATTCCTGTACATGGCAGAGTTCGTGTACTAATACATAGTCGGCCAAGGCTGGCGGCAGTAAGACAATTTTATAATGAAAATTTAGGTTTCCTTGTTTGGAACAACTGCCCCAGCGTGACGCTTGATTACGAATCGTGACGCGATGATACGTAAAACCGTACGACTGGTTTAGTAGCGCTAAGCGGTCTTGCACAAACCGAACTGCGCGCAGCTTATGCCGCTGATAGTCAGCCGTTGTTCCTTTTAGCCGTCTACTCTGTACCCGTCGTCGCACCACCCGGACACGACGTACTGTTAACCACTGCCACATGCTGTGGATCGTCTACTTACTCTTCTTTTTTTTCTTGGCTTCCTTTTTGTGGGCGTTGTTGCCTTTGGCCATAGCATTGAATAAATCACTAACTTATAGTACTCAGTATAGCATCACCAGAGATCAGTGCAATTTTTTCTGCTCGGTTCAGTTGCTTGATTTGCAGTTCACGCTTCAAGGCGGTGCTTTTGGTACGACACCGTTTAGTGTAGACGATTTTTTTCACCGGATGCGAGCGGGTGTAACGACTAGCCTTGCCGGCCTGATGCAATGCCCAACGTTTGGGCAGGTCATTGGTGATACCCGTGTAAAAAGTACCGTCCACGCAAGCTAGGATGTAGACCGTGTACATGAGTTATAGTTTCACCAAAGCACCGGATGACTTCAGTTTCCAAACTTGGCTGCGCTGTTGTTTGCCGCTCCCAAGGCGGGTGGTGAATTTATGTTTATTCAGCTTAAATCGTAAACGGATCGGTTTCCGCTCCACCAAAGCGGTCTTTTTGGTTTTGAGCTTAGTGATGCGATCGGCGGCCGTTAAACGCGCGACGATGATACTCGCTTGACTAGAGGTAACAGAGCGAACCACCACAATACTATCGTAGCCATCATAGAATGATTTCACCGCTAGTTTGTAAAAGGCTTTGGATAGTTTTTTCTTGGCAATTTTTTTCTGGGCTACCTTGCTGCCTGCTACATACACTTTCACTAACTTACCATTGGTGACCACTAGACGTTTAGCGTCACTCGAAACAGCATAGTGATAGTTACTGGAGTCCGTGAACGGTTCCACCGTATCCGTAGTATCGTCACTATACACAATCACCAAATCAGTCCCCGCTTGCGTAACAGTCACAATATCTTTACTGGCGTTTTCAGTAGTCTCTTCAGGGGTTTCTTCCTCGTCAGTATCTTCGGTACTAGCCTCCGTTATTGTGACTGTTCTCGTTACCTGCACCGCTGCATTACCAGTGTCATCTTGAGCACTATAGGTTAACGTGTAGCTCCCGGCAGTATTGGTATCCACGCTGCCGGCTGTTGTTACCGCCACACTACTATCACACGTATCACTGGCCGTCGCTCCGGCATCGGTGTACGTTGTGCCAACTGTTTGGGTAACAGTGGCGCTACCAGTTAAGGTAATCGTTGGTACGGTCGTATCGACAACGGTTACCGTCCGGGTATTGGTACCCGTATTGCCATCCACATCAGCCGTGCTGGTATACGTAATCGTTTGGGCACCCAACGTATTCACGTTCACCGTATTACTGGTCGAAGCAGTCAACCCAGTAGAAAAATTGTCCGTGGCGGTGGCACCGGCATTGGTCCAGCTACCCGTAGCACATTGTACGGTATCGGTACCGCTAGTAATGGTGACTGTCGGACTAGTTTGATCTTTCTCGTATGCCCCGCGATCACACATAGTGCTTTGTGGACGTGTCATCCCGCGCGCATCAACTGTGAGGCTAGCTCCGGTGGCACTAAGGCAGGCAGCGCTAGGCACTTGATCAGTAACATTGCTACCGGTCGTAGCTAACGTCTGAACGCTACCGCCGTTACTGGCTAAGGATAGTGAAACAATGGAAGATACACTACTGTTTGTCACATTGTTGCTGGAAGTAGTAATAGTGCAGTCCGTTGTATTTTCAAAGAATGTATAGGTGGCAGCGGTAAACCCTGCTGTGGCATAACAATTTGGTCCGCTGGCACTATTGGCCAGATTGCCAGCTACCAGTGAGGTTTGTAACGTAAAATCGGCACTGGAACCTTCCACATAGATGCCGCCACCATTACCACCGCCACTTGAATCAGAATTGGCAGTATTATTGACAACGGTACTAAAGGCTAAGACAGCGTCTACATACGTATCATTATAGACATAGACCCCACCCGCATCACCTCGAGATGAGTTGCTCGTAATGGTCAAATTAGTGGCTTGGACCTTGCCAGCAAATGCAACCCCCGCACCAGCTTGCGTGGCAGTGTTACTCGTCACGGTACTATTGGTAATCGTCACCGGCAGATCGCTACTACTGCTACCCAGCGCAAAGATGCCACCACCCACATTGGCTGCATTCCCTGACACCGTCAGGTTGGTAAACGTTTTCGTCACCGCGGTATCAACGCCAATATATAATCCACCGCCCCGTTGAATACCTAAATTACTGCTTAAGGTCACTGTGTCGAAACTGGCTGCACAGCTATTGCCAACAAAGGCTCCGGCGCCATCAATTTCCCCGCTAGCGGCGCCATTGCTGCTTATGGTGCTGTTCGTGACCGTCAAGGTTCCCGTTGAACAATAAACGCCACCCCCTTGCGAAAAACCAAATGAGTCGGTATTGGTAAAGGTATTACTGGAAATGATCACACTGCTTAGGGTCAACGCCGTACCATCCATGCGGATACCGGCACCAAGACCACTCATTCCAGAAATGGTACCCCCAGTAATCGTTAGCGCGCTCATAGAAACAGACGCTGAAGACCGCACCTCAAAGACACGATCAGTCAGCGCACCGGCACTAATGGTCGTTGAACTGCTACCCGCACCCGTAATGGTAAGCGTACCACTGGTATCCGTAATATCCAGATCACCAGTAGCGGCGGCATCTTCACCAGAACCGGACAGGGTAAATGTGTATGTGCCGCCTGGAAGAGAGATCGTATCGGAGCCACTGCTAGCGTTGGCAGCTACTACTGCTTCACGCAACGAACAATCAGCACCACAGGTACCGTCGTTGGTATCGGCAGTCTTGGTCACCATGTAGGTAGTTGCCTGCACTGTACCGGGTAGAGTCACTCCCAGGAGCAAGGTTAAGATGAGTAGTTGTTTTATGGACATAGGATTGGAATCATCTTAGGGCAGATGACAGATAAGATCAACCAAGCGATGCATTACGATCGTCCCTTGAACAAAAATACACTAATAAAAAAGCCTAACGCTACCAAAATGATGGCGGCGCCAGCGGAGATCTGTAAGTAGAAAGCAGCAATAATGCCCAGCACCACCGCTGTGACAGAAAACAATTCAGCCCACAGTAAGGTTAGTTTGAAACTCTTTTTTAACTGTAAGGCGGTCACAACTGGAATCACGATCAAAGCTGAAATCAGCAAGATACCAACAATGGGAATGGCGATAGCGATCGTCACCGCGGCCAAGATGATTAATAATTGATTAATCCAGCGGGTGGGAATACCACTAACTTGGGCAGACTCCTCGTCAAAGGAAATATAAACCAATTCTTTATAGAAACCAACCAGTCCGGCAACCACGATGATACCCAAGATCGCAATCACTGTTAAATCGCTCTGCTGCACCGTGACGATGCTACCAAACAAATAACTGAATAAGTTGGCTTTCAAACCATTCCCTACATTAATCAACACAATGGCTATAGCCAAACTACCAGATAAGAACAACGCCAAAGCTGACTCTCCGTAAATCCGTCTGGAGTAGCGTAACCGTTCAATCACAATGGATGAGGCTGTCGCTGTGAGTACGGCAGCGACCAACGGCGACATACCAGTGAGTAATCCAAGTGCGATCCCCACTAGCGAAGTGTGTGCCAGCGTGTCTGCCATTAACGAGTAGCGACGTAAGACTAAAAAAATACCAATCAGTGGGGCAATCAGAGCAACAATAATGCCGGCTTCAAGCCCTCGGATAATAAAGGAATATTCAAACAGGTTGGTCATACGATTGTTTGGGAATGATGATGGGCAACCCGTTGCATCGTGGAACCATAAATCGCTTCCATTTGCGGACTGTTTACAAACTCGGCCGGTGTGCCATGGTACGTCACAGTTTGATTGATACACGCTAATTCAGTGGTCTCTTTAGCGACCACATCCAAATCGTGCGTCACTAACACTAGAGTGAGGTTTAGGGTGGTGTTTAGTTCCCGCAACAATTCGTAGAACTGTTCTTGATGATGGACATCAACGCCAACGGTTGGTTCGTCTAAGATCAATATTTCTGGTTCAGCCGCTAAGGCTCTAGCCATGAAAACGCGTTGTTGTTGTCCGCCGGATAAATCTCCAATTAAGCGCTGCTGATAATCTGCCATGCCGACTTGTTCTAATGAACGCGTAATCACCGTACGATCAGTGGCTTGTAAACGACGTAACAAACCCACTCTGGCATAACGCCCCATCGCTACTACTTCTTCCACGGTCGCTGGGAAAGAACGTTCGACAGCAGTAGCGTTTTGCGGTACGTAGCCTAATTTGGAACGCTGCTTAAACTGGTGACTAGGTGATCCAAATAACTGAACGTGACCAGCTGCCGGAGTCAGTAAACCCAGAATGATTTTCAGCAGAGTGGTTTTACCTCCACCATTTGGACCGACAATCCCCAGATAGTCACCACGATGGACGGCAAAACTAATATCCTTCAGAATCAATTCCTTACCATAGGCAAATGAAACGTGATCAATTTCGATTAAGTTTTCGTGATGATTGCTGGGCATGTTATTGACATCCTAAAGCCGTTTGCAAATTGATCAGGTTAGTTTGCATTACTGTAACATAATCTTCACCCGCTGCCACCTCTTCGTCGGTGAGGCCTTCAATGGGGTTCAACACCAACGTGGCTGCACCAATTTCGTTCGCAATCGTCTCTGCCAATTTGGGACTAACTAAACTTTCAAAAAAAATGTAGTGGACATTATTTTGTTTAGAAAAATCAGTAATGTCTGCCAATTCATCCAGTGATGGTTCGGCTTCTGGAGATAACCCAGCAATGGATAGTTGTTCTAGGCCGTAGTCACTGGCTAAGTAGCTAAAGGCGGCATGGGAAGTGATAATAACATTGGAATCACAATTGGCTAAGCCGTCGGCGTATTGTGTATCTAGCTGATCTAAACGATCTAGTAAGGCTTGGCTATTGGTTGTGTAATCAGTGACATGACTTGGGTCAGCTTGAATAAAACCATCAGTGATTTTTTCCACTTCAGCTTTAGCTCGTTGAGGGCTTAGCCACACATGGGGATCAGTCAAGCCAGTAACAACCTCTACGATGATCGTGTTACTAGATAGATCCGCTGTGACGTCCTCGACCCAAGGTTCTAGTTGACCACCATTTAGTACTAACAGTTGACTATCTTGGATGGCGGCAATATCTTGCGGTGTCAATTCATAATCGTGCGGTTCAGTCCCAGTCGGAGTTAAATTTGTTACCGCAGCATAGTCACCGCCAATTTGGCTGGCAAAGTAATACAGCGGATAAAATGAAGTCGCGACCTTCAGCCGACCATTAGTCGTGGTGGTTTGAGTAGTGGTGCATCCAGCGAGCAACAGTATTCCCACAGTGCTCACCAATACTAGCCTGTTTTGCATACACCAAAGATAGCACGACGATGCAATTAACGCAAGTCATTTGCATTAATTAAAACACGCTTCTAAAGCTGCTTGGGCTTGAGCATCGGGTAAAGTGACTGGGTTGCCATTAGTTGCATAGTGTAATTTGTCATCACCTTCAAACTCTTCATCTGGGAAACTCACTGTTACTTTATCTGATAACTCGTTTGAACCAGCCTGCTCATAGGCACCAGAAATTGGAGATTGCGCTGACAGCTTCTCATCACCAGCATCACAAGTGTTGGAAAAATCTTGCCAGTACAGCCACACATTGCCATCTGGTGTGGTAGTCGCTTCTGGAACGCTGGCTTGCTCTACTACTAGTTCCAAATCTGTCCAATGAATCAAATCTGTACTAGTGGTACGATAAATGGACCGAGCGCATAACTCACATAGGGAGCGATCTGTGCAGCCTAGATCGTTTGGAATCCCTTTAACAAATAATGCCCAGGTACCGTCAATATCAGATCGTCGAGCAATGGCGGTGTCACTGAGTAATAAGTTGCCAATTTGTTGATCCGTAAAGATACTAGTAGCTGAACCAAGTTCCAGCTCATCCATCGATGCCACTGGCTGTTGCAAGACACACACTGAATCTAGTGCTGTAGCGGATTGACTAGCATCACTTAAGTAGGTTAAATAAATGTCACCTGAGATCATGCTAAACACTAAATTACGCCCTTCATCATCGGTAAAGACCTGAGACGTTTTACCCTGGGTTAACGCATTCACTGGTTTGCAGCCGCTGGCGGAAGACGGACTAATCGCCACTACCGTGTCATCATCCACTAATGGACAGCTAGATTCGGCATACAATAAACGATTAGCGCCACGTGGATCTGCACTACTACTGCGTGCGGTCATTATCCAGCTGCCGCTAGCCAGCCGACTAAATACTGGGTCGCCGTAGGCATAACTATGGTTTGCTCCTTGCGTCCATTCAAGCACATTACCGCTATCGTCTGGCTGATAACTATCAACGGTCATACCATCGTTGGTTTTACCAACGCGCACGGAATTATTGCCGGAACCATTAATAAATGGACCAACAATTTGGTAAAAGTATGCCGTTACCGCTGCATCGGCTTCTGAAGAGTCATTGGTATCTTCGGTTGGAACATCCACCGTGCGGTTGATGGTGGTGTTTGTATTTGTATCTGCACTATTGGTATTGGAAGTTGTACAACCTGCCACTACTGTCGACATGACCACTAAGGTCAGAATGTATGTTTGTTTCATAGGCTTAAGTTTAACATAGATTATTAATTTTACTCTACTCTCTGTGTGCATCACTGGTGTGCTGCCCACAGTTAGTAGCTGGTGTTGGATGGAGCAAACAAAAAACGGCTCAAGAAGATGGCCGCAATAAGTTGTGGTGGTGAAACTACCCTGTTCCTGACATGAACAATCTATGAAGGAATGGTAGGCTCTGGCAAGGTTAACTTATGCATAGGTATGCGATCTTCTGTTGTGTGAAGATCATCATACAAGGCTAGCCGAAGTGGTTAGGAACTATTGTAGTTCTAGACACTTCCTCTACATCGGGCATAAGGATCTTGCCAGTGATTTAGTTTTCAAGGGACGAACAATGGGAACAATGTAAGGGATGGCGGATGTTTTGTCAATGGCTGGGGCGGTAGGGATCGAACCTACGAATGGCGGCGCCAAAGGCCGCTGCCTTACCGCTTGGCTACGCCCCAAAACAGCTCCTTGCTTATAACATATTCTCTGCTGAATCGCAATACGGTTGCTTAACAAACATAAAAAACTAGACCCCCGGCAATCTCTATCAACTTGCGTCAACAGAAACTGCCGGGGTCTTCTCCTCCTACCTACGGCCTCTTAGTGCACCCGCTTCACCAGCAAGCCGTGGTAGTGGTTGACACAGCGAGGGTCACCGTACTGCAACCACTTCTGGCCGCTCCAGCACCACAGCCCGTCTCGCAGATTGTCGGTCACCAGCAGGATACCGGACGGCATCTTGCCCTGGTGTGCGAAGAAGCACCGCAGGTCTTCCCCGTCCAGGACAGCGCGGAGCCGTGCTGCCCGCTCGAGCATCACTTCACCAGTGATGAACAGAGGATCACCCGGGAGCATCAGCTCCGGGAACTCGTAGATATGGTCACCAAGCTTCAGCCTGGTTGGGGTGGACAAGTGTGGGTTCATGGCATCCTCCGTGGTTCAGTGGATCCGCCGGACAATCCGAGCGGATGTAGTAAAGTCATAGCACAACGGGTTCCAGGACAGCACTGGTCGGTTGCCTTGCGCATTGAGGCAAAGCACGCGCTGACCGTCTGGACTACAGACACCGGCGAACACCAGGTAGATACGCTGCGGTAGACTGCCGGGCAAGCCCAGCTTGGCCAGCCGCCTGGCATCCTTCTCCGTCGCGTGATCCGTGAGTAGGGCTGCACGTTGCAGCAGTTCGAATCCGGGAATGGATCGTTCGACTGGCTGCACGCAGCGAATCAGTGCATAAGACCTACCATAGCGCTGCAGAGGAATTTCATCGGGGAGCGTTGCCCAATTGAATGCATTCACTTGGTACTCCAGCGGGGGGGTTAATAAAGAGCAATCGTGGTAAATAAAAAAGACCACGAGGTCATTGTTCCAGGAAACCGTCACAGTGTTTAGTTGCCTAAATTTCTGTGGGGGAACAGAGACCTTATGGTCCTTTTGTTTCGGGTGTTGATAACCGAGAACCGCCTTACTCGGCCCCGAGCGAACCACCAAGTGGTGAGTCGAGGGACTAGATTGTCAAAATACGGCTACAATGTAGCGCGAAAAGTTACAGCTGTCAAGACCGTGGTAGCCTACTTACACTTTCAAGTACCGACCGATCGACAACATACTGCTGCCGACAGCCAAAATCAGGGAAATCAGGAACTGACCGAGGGCGATAATCCAGAAATTGGTAACAAAGAACAAATCTAAGCTGAAGTCATAGCCAGTAAAAAACGCATTGACATAGGGTGCCGCGCTAAAGGCAATGACTGACAAAATACTCATTGCCAAGATGCTCGACAACAACGCATAGAGCACACTTTCGATGATAAATGGAGCCCGAATAAACCAATCGGTGGCACCGACCAGTTTCATAATCCCCAACTCTTCACGGTGGGAATAAATCGCCACCCGAATGGTGTTGTACATCATCACCACCGAAATGAAGACAAAGATAAAGCTGATGATCAAACCACCTTGGTAAATACGCTTGGTGAGGCCGGATAGACGATCAATCACCGCTTGATGATCGGAAAAATTTTTATCTTCTACTAACGTATCATATTCTGAACTTTCGAATTGGGTAATAATCGCCTGATATTGGTTCAGTTCATTCGCTTGGACGCTTAAGCTAGCCGGCAAGGGATTACTATCTAATTCAGCTAACGCAGCTTGGATATCAGGATCATCCGTATGCGTAGCGGTGAAACTTTCCAACGCCTCATCCCTGGAAATATAACGCACCTTACTGACTTCGGGTAAACTTTCTACATACACCTTAGCTTTCAAGATATCCGCTTCATCCGTCCCCTGTTTAAAATACAGGTCAATATCTACTTTATCTTCAACGGCTTTGATCGCCTGACCAGCCAACAGATTAAGGCTGCCCACTAAACTCACAATAAATAAAGTCAGGGTCAAAATAAAAATGGTGATAGCTGAAATCCACAAATTGCGCCAGAAATGCTGGAAGGCAAAGTGAGAAGTACGAATAATCGTGACAAGCATATTACAAATTGTATTTACCCGATTGTTGATCAGATATAATCACCCCATCATCAATCGCTACTACTCGCCGCCGCAACCGGTCTACAATTTCCTTATTATGTGTCACCAACATGACCGTGGTACCAAGCGTATTAATTTTTAACAGCAACTCAATAATTTCGGTGGCGTTAATCGTATCTAAACTACCGGTCGGTTCATCGGCTAATAATACTTTAGGACGATGCACCAAGGCTCGACCAATCGCTACACGTTGTTGTTGACCACCCGATAACTGGTGTGGAAATTTATCTCGTTTCTCTTCCAAGCCGACCACTTTTAACACCTGCGGTACGATCGCGTCAATCTTACGTTGTTCTACACCACACACTTCTAAGGCAAATTTAATATTTTCGTAGACCGTTTTTTTGGGCAGTAATTTAAAATCCTGAAACACAACCCCAACCTGGCGACGCAACACGGGCACATCAGCCGGTTTAATGTTCGTAATGTCCCAACCACCCACCACCACCTGGCCACGCGTCGGATGTTCCTCTGCGATCACCATCTTTGCCAACGTGGTTTTGCCCGTACCCGACTGTCCAACAATCGATACAAATTCACCAGGCCGAATCAGCAACGACAAATCGCGCGCGGCGTAGGTTTGGTCAGAATATATTTTGGTCACTTTTTTAAATTCGATCATGGTCTGGCATCAATCAAGCTGTTGCACAGTGACTTCGACCACTCCAGCCGATATATCGGCAATGGCGGCAAAGTCTGCGCGGGTTAAATCGACAACGCGTCCGGGGATAAATGGCCCAGTGGATACAACGGTCGTATCCACATACGCTCCCGTAGCCACATTAGTTACCCTAATCTGGCTACCAAGTGGAAAGGCATTGCAGGCCGCTCCTGTCCAATCATACCAGCTTGCCATCCCCTGTACAATATTTTCGTCGCTCGGTTTTTCAAAGGCGGCAATAATGCCATGCTTCTTCTTCAGGTGCCCCGTGACGTTATAGGTCGTGGTGTTATCGTTGAAGGCCGTCAGCTTGCGCCACCGATCAGTGGCTGAATCATAATACTTAATCACTTTATCACGATCTGCATAGGCGCTTGGATACGATAACCGTAACCACAATTTTTTCTTGAGCTTGAAGGTAGATTGGTTGTGCAACGAAAAGCGGTACAAATCTGAAATCGGTTGTTCGTCACCATAATAATCTTCTGGATGGGCCACTTTGCTTAGTTTCACCCGCACCTTAGCGGTTTGTTTAACGGCATTGCCTGGAATACCAAGCGCGGCGGTACCGGCGGGATTCACCACTGTATAGCCACTGCTGAGAGCATCACGATGTAAGACTGTCGTCACGGACAAACCATCGTCCGCCCACACCGGCGAAACCAGCACTATGAATAGTGTGGCAATCAATACGAGGTAGCGCATCAGATAACTGCTTTAATGGCTTCTACAATCTGTTTAGGCACAACATTGGATTTAACAATGTAACCATTGGCACCCAACTTTTCTGCCATGATCCGATCTTCGGTGCTATCTAAATTAGTCATCACAATCACTGGTACGAGTTCAAGCCATTTTTGCTCACGCAACCAATGTAAGACCTCAAATCCTACTCGATCAGTAAAAATCAAGGCATCACTTTTAGCGCCGGGTAAAATCAAATCTAACAAAATAACGTCCGGTTTTACCTTGGTGTCAATTAACTCTTGCAGTAAAGTTAAGGCTTCGGCCTTGTTCCGGGCAGCGCTTACCTCGCCCACAGAACGCAAACCAACGGTATACAGGGAGACCAAGGTGGCCTCGTCTTCAATCAAGATAATCTTCAACTGGCTTGACATACGCCCACAATAATACTATTTTTAGAGGCGCTCGTCAATCCTCATAAAACGCAGGCCCACGTAGCTCAGTTGGTAGAGCGACGGTATCGTAAACCGTAGGTCATCAGTTCGATCCTGGTCGTGGGCTCCAACAACTATCCTTAGTCTACCAAGGTCTTGGGATC
>JACQPW010000069.1 GCA_016207285.1 Candidatus Kerfeldbacteria bacterium
GTGCTGCAATTAGCTTAATGCGCAGCTCGTCAGTTGCCACACAATGCTGTTGTACCCACTGGGTTAACGTTTCATTCGTTGGGGTAATGGGCAATGCAATACTATCGGCGGATCGGCGTAAGCGCTGTAGGTGTTCGGTTAACGCGAACGGCTGCTGCCGGTAAGTCCGAATCGTTTCAAAGACACCATACGCAAAATTAAATTCTGGTTCGTCACCAGTCAGTACCAGATGAGGGACAAATTTTCCGTTGATTGAAATACGCATCTCGTCAGTATAGCACAGCCGCTTTATCGAGCGTCTCTTGATATTCTTGCTTAGGGTCAGAATCAACGGTAATGCCACCACCAACAGAATAGTGCAATTGTCCATGGCTTAGGGTAGCCGTACGAATCGCCACATTGAATTCAGCTCGATTTTTTCCGGCGATATAGCCAATGCCACCACAATACACCCCTCGTTTATAGGGTTCCAACTGTTTTAAAATCTGTACCGCCCGCAATTTAGGTGCACCAGTGACAGAAGCAAATGGTAAGATGGTTTTTAGCACCGCTAGTGTACTGACAGATTTCGGTCGGCGAGCTTGAATGACCGCTTGAGCTTGCCAGACCGTATTATAACCCACAATCTGACGCCGCTTTTTAACCACCACACTACCAGGCACAGCAAATTGTGCTAAGTCGTTTCTGACTACATCCACAATCATATCTAGTTCAGCTTTATCTTTAGCACTATGGAGCAAGGTTTGATAGGTATTGGTTCCTCTCGGCCTAGTACCTTTCATTGGCCGACTCTCCACCAAATCATCATGGATGGATAAACCAAGCTCTGGAGAATTACTTATAATCTGTACATCTGGTGTGTTAATGAAAGCGGTATAAGGAGTAGGTTGACGCTGGACAAAATGGTACAGTAATTGATTGGGAGTGGCGTTGGTCTGGCCAGTGAGGCGATAGCAATAGTTAGCCTGGTAAATATCTCCGATGGCTAAGTGTCTTTGAATACGGTTGAAATTTTTACGATACGTTGTAAAGTTTAAACCGCGTAACTTTGAGCAGGTAAACGGGGAAGTAGCTATGAGTTTAGACAGGGGAATCTTTTGCATAGATTCAAAAATACCAAAGTAGATCTGTTGCTCATAACTAATATAACCGATCGCTATCTGTCGACTGGCTGGTTTGCTGTGAAACCAGCGTTCTAATTCTGACCATGATCTCACTATGTTTTGTAAACCAACTCCAATGCGTGCTGTAGTTCTATCGATTAAGGCAAATTGATAGGAACTCATTTCGGGTGTTCATATTGTTTTTAAACAAACCACGGAAGGAGGAGGTGGTGACAATGGTATTTTGCTTCTCCACACCGCGCGCTTGCATGCACAAATGCGTCGCCTCTAAGACAACCCCAATTCCTTTAGCGCCCAAGGCTTGGTCCAGAAAGATAGTGATGTCGGATGTCAGGCGCTCTTGGTTTTGTAAGCGGCGGGCGAATACTTCCACCACTCTGGGTAGTTTTGATAAGCCAATGATTTTGTCACTAGGAATGTAGCCAATGTGAGCTTTCCCGTAAAAGGGGAGTAAATGATGTTCGCAGGTGGAGTAAAAATCAATTTCACGACAGGTAATCATTTCGTCGTAGTGTTCACTATCAAAAAAAGTCAGCAAACTACTGGGATCAATACTGTATCCAGAAAATAATTTTGCATAACTTTCTGCTACGCGATGTGGTGTATCGACTAATCCCTCCCGCTGTGGTTGCGGATCAATTTCTTGCAGTAGTTTTTGGATCAATTGTTCAACCTGTGATGGATTCATAAAGATCTTGTAAAAATGGTCGGTCAGTGAACCCTGGGTGAGGTAAAGTCAGGGTGTAACCATGGGGCGTCATGGTATCAAGTTTCCCGCCGCTCCACAAGACGATATCCAAATCGATCTCCCGATTATCCCAGTGCTGGCGATGCTGTCGGCCTAACCGTTGTTCGATGGTTTTTAGGCAATCGAGCAGTTCAGCTGGCGGCAGCTCAGTTTGTAAGACAATCAGTTGGTTTAAGAACAGCTGGTCGGCAGCACCAAACGGTTTTGTTTCGATGACTGCGGAAGCACGCGTCATGTTCCCCAATTGTCGAAGGGCAGTACGGGCTTGCTCTAGATACTGCGCACGATTACCTAAATTACTACCTAAGGATAGATAGTATTTATTCATGATAGCTGACTGATGAGGTATCGGTTTCCCACAATTGGACCGACGACACCGCACACACTGGTTTTAATTGTTCGAAGATCCATTGCGCCAGCAATTCACAGGTTGGGTTAGGGAATTTGTCATTCAAGTTCGTGTGGTCCAACTGGTCGATGACATGTGCTTTGACGATAGCTTTCAATTCCACAAAATCTACCACCAGGTCATCGGCATTGAGTGAACCCGTTACCGTTACGTGTAGCCGATAATTATGGCCATGCAGCTGTTCACACTTGCCATGATATTTCGTCAGGAAATGCGCCGCTGCAAAGGTAAACTCTTTAGTAACGTTGAATGGCATAGAGTAGACTAAATGACTCGGTTAAACTTTGTAGTAATACGCGATCGGCATCGGTTAAACCATTATCGCGTTGGATGGTTAAGACATATGCTGTGTTGTCAGCGAGCACGACATATTCAGCGCTGAAATCGTTACCAGTGGCTATCTGGCGAACGTCAGCCGGTGCTCGGACTGTAAAACTAGGTAGTGCCGCAACTTGATCCGGTCGGCTAACACTTAACCATTGCTCGATAGTGACATTGGGAGCATCGGATGATTCGATCGTGATGCCAAAATCAGACCAAGCGCTCGTAGATAAGAAGGTAGTCTCGGTCGTATAGAATAAGGTGGTGCGATCATCGATGGTTTTAATGCTCAATGTGCTGGGATGCAACAACGTGAATTGACCAGTAGTGAAGAATTGTTGGGTCGGGGTAGTGGCGCCCAGCAAAGCTAACACTGGATAGGGATTATAATCACCAAACTGGCTGTAGACAAAATCGCCCACAAAATGATGCTCTGGCTGATTTGGTTTAGCCACGCGTTTACCAATTGGATTACGGGTATTGATCACAAACAACTCGTCAACGGTTCGGTTCGTTACTAGCTGACTGACATCGTTCACTCGGCCTAAGGATAAGCGATCTACTTCCCACAGGGTATTGCCAGTACTATCCTGCAGTATGATGTTGATGCTGGGTAGATTAGGCAACGTTGCAAAAATTTGTAAAATCGTTTGAATAAAGACTAGTTCATTCGGTTCAGTGGTGGCAGTCAGGTGAAAAGAAACTTGGATACCTTCGTCCGTAGTGGCAAAGCGATAGGTGGTAAAATCAACCCCCCATTGCTTAAGAATGTTCCGGACAGTGTTATTATAGCGTTCCCAGTCGTCTGCCGAGACTTCAAATGGTTCAGTGACGGTAGTGGTAGTGGTGGTATCAGGAGTCAGTTCAGTTTGAGTAGTATTCTCCAAAACGATCGGTCCGGTGCCAGCTTGATACCCAAATGGTACTAGTTTGCCAGGTGCCGCTACCACCAAGGATTGGATGAGACGGTCAAAGCGGTCATACACCATAAAGGTATTACGCCACGGGTCATAGAACATGAACTGATCTCCATCAGCTGACCATAATACCGTCGGTACACCAATTTTTTCAAAGACGGCATGTTCTTCCATCACATCACCCTGACGGTTGAGTACGATGACTTTGGGCTGAAACGGTTCCGGATTAGCATCGGTGCTGGTGACCACTGTACCAAATTGGTCATACGTCAACCAAGTAAGAGAGCGGAATTCGTGAAATGGCAAACTAATCGGAGAGTGCGTTTCGGCACCCTCCGTTGTGATGGTGATGAGTTTACTATGATTGGCGGTAAAGGCTAATTCCGTGCCATCCGGAGACCAAGTTAAGTTAGAGTAACGCACGGCCGTTTCACCTTGATACAGCTCAGTCTCTTCTAAGGTTTCCAAATTTAAAATGCGAATGCTTTCCACCCGATCTAACCGACTTACCCAAGCCAAATACTGTTCACTGGCATCGATCGCTAACGATGGTTGTGTGCTCACAGCATCAGCCACCACCGGTGCTTGCGTCAATGACGCTACGGTTACGGCCGCATCACTACCATGACGCCATACGGTTTGCCCCGTAACGGTATACCAGTGCTGAGTGCCAGGTAGGTAGTTGCTGTACAAGTCTGACTGGTCAGTTTCTAATGGCGTTAACGCTTGGGTCAAGGTGTTGCTCCCATAGAGGGTGGTACTGGCTTCTCCAAGACTATGGAATAGGATCAAACGGTTAGTGGTCGTAAAAAAAGCTAAGCGATCCGCCGCCAGTTGAGCCGCTGCTTGGGCAGCCGCATCGACCGTCTCTTGCTCGGTTTGGTCCCGTTGATACCAACGTACCGCTGCAAACGCAGACAGACCTAGCAATAAGACAATGCCAGCCAAGACAGCTAAACGAATAATGCCGCGACGCCCAAACATGACATCCATTATACCATTATGGTACTGTACTGTCATGCAGGAATTGATCAATCAAGTCACTACCATGCTCGGCCGGATTGGTACTATTGGCGAGCAGTTAAATATTGCGGGTATGCGCGCTAAAGTTTTGGCATTGGAGGTAGAAATGGCCCAACCGGAGTTTTGGCAAAATCAAACACATGCTCAAACGGTCAGCCGGACGGTCAATGATTTACGTAAAGAAGTGGGTACTTGGGAAGCACTGCAAACGCAGTTAAACGGTTTGAAAGAAATGGCGGAGTTGAATGTGCAAGAAAGAGATGCTGATTTAGCGGTCGAATTGCGAAACCAATTTGCAGCTGTTCAGAAGCAGTTTACTGAATTGGAATTTCATTTATTATTTGGCAAAAAACATGACGAGGCGTCTGCAGTGTTGGCTATTCACGCCGGAGCGGGTGGTGTAGATGCACAGGATTGGGCGGAAATATTGATGCGGATGATGTTACGTTATTGTGAGCTCAAAGGGTTTCAGGTGAATGTATTAGACCTGTCACGGGGTAATGAAGCGGGAATTAAATCTGCCACCATGGAAGTAGTAGGACGCTATGCCTATGGCTATTTAAAAAGCGAGCATGGTGTGCATCGCTTAGTGCGACAATCGCCGTTTAATGCCGATGCCTTACGGCAGACATCGTTTGCCCTGATTGAAGTGTTGCCGGAGCTTGGTGAATTATCCCCCGTGAAAATCGATGATGAAGATTTGCGCATTGATGTTTATCGCGCGGGTGGTAAGGGCGGTCAGGGTGTGAACACGACGGATTCCGCTGTGCGCATTACGCATTTACCCACCAACATCGTCGTCACGTGTCAGAACGAACGTTCACAACATCAAAATAAAGCCACCGCCATGAAAATTTTGTTGGCCAAGTTAAACCAGTTGCAGTTGCAAGCCGAACAAGCTGAAAAAAATAAATTGCGTGGCGAGTACACCTCGGCCGAGTGGGGGAACCAAATTCGCTCCTACGTGCTTCATCCGTATAAAATGGTGAAGGACCATCGCACGGGCGTCGAAACATCGAAAGTGGACACCATCTTCGAACGAGGGGAATTGGACGAATTTATCGAAGCGGA
>JACQPW010000009.1 GCA_016207285.1 Candidatus Kerfeldbacteria bacterium
GCCCAACAAGATGAAAGACTACATGAAATTTATTGCTGATCAAGTCGATACACCAATTTCATTGGTATCGGTTGGGGCTGAACGAAAATCCACTATTCAAGTTCCATAGCCATGGCAGAACCAGTTTTTGATTTATCCAAACTATCCGATAAAGAGGTCCAAACCTTGTTGGGTAAGTTCAAGATTGGATTAACGGTGGCTGAAGCGCGGAAAGTGCAGCAGGATATTTTAAAGCGGCCACCAACGCAGACCGAGTTGATTGCGTTTGGTATTGAAGGTAGCGAACATACCTCGTACCGCTCCAGCCGAAAATACTTAGCGACTTTCCATACCAGCGGCCCCCATGTGGTAGTGGGCCCAGGTGAAGATGCCGGTGTCGTGTGGATTGATCGGGTAGGTGAAAAGGATTATGGCATTGTTGTTGGACATGAATCACACAACCATCCGTCGCAAGTAGTGCCGTATGAAGGTGCAGCCACCGGGATTGGTGGGTTGGTACGGGATATTGTGTGTATGGGTGCCAAGGCAGTAGCCGTGGCTGACCCCTTACGGTTTGGTGATCTTAATTTAAACAAAACGAAGTGGTTGGCGAATGGCGTTATTTCCGGCGTGGGTGGTTATGGTAACCCATTGGGTATTCCTAATTTAGCGGGCGATACTTTTTTTAATGAATCGTTTAATACCAATTGTTTAGTCAACGTGGTCGCTATGGGTACCGTAGCACTGGCGGATATTATCCATTCTAAGGCGCCAGCCAATAGTGTCGGCTATCAATTTATTTTGATCGGTAAACCAACTGATCAGAGTGGGTTTGGCGGAGCGTCTTTTTCTTCGATTGAACTGGACGAAGCCGATGCCGAAGCCAATAAAGGTGCGGTGCAAGAACCAAATGCCTTTTTAGAGCGCCACATTTTACTGGCTACTTATGATTTATTTCGCGTTTTGAAAGAACAAAATTTAATGGGCGAAGTTGGGTTTAAAGATTTAGGCGCTGGTGGTATTTTGTGTGCTTCAGTAGAGTTGGCCGAAGCCGGTGGTTATGGCGCTAAAATTGAACTTGACCAAGTCCATGTGGGCATAGAAAATTTATCACCAGCTGTTATCTTGATGGCCGAAACTCAAGAGCGTTTTATGTGGGTAGCTTCACCTAAAGCCGCCGCCGTCATTGTAAAACATTATAACGAGACCTGGGATTTTCCGAAGGTGTCGTTTGGTGCTAAAGCTTCCGTGATCGGTACGGTGCAAGCTGGCAACTATACAGTGTTCTATAAAGGTGAAAAAATTGTGGATGCAGAACCAGCTGCGGTCACAGCTGGGTTGCGTTATGACCGAGCAGTGAAAGCGAAGAAGTATGATGGAAAAGAACCGGATTGGAAAGAGGTTAAAGATATTGAGGAAGTCGTGCTTAAAGTCCTGGCGCATCCGGCTGTAGCCTGTAAGAAAGCGGTATTCGAGCATTACGATAAAAATGTTCAGGGGTTAGTAGAAATCGAAGCAGGGATGGCCGATGCCGGTGTCATGGCTCCGTTGATTGAAGAGGGTTCCAAAGTAGGAGTGGCATTAAGTGTAGACGGTAATCCACGCTATGGAAAAATTTCTCCCTATTGGCAAGGCGCTAATGCTGTCATCGAAAGTGCCCGTAATGTCGCTGCCGTTGGTGCGACGCCCTGGTGCCTGACGGATTGTTTGAACTATGGTAATCCTGAGAAACCAGAGCAGATGTGGGAATTCGTCGAAGGGGTGCGCGGTGTAGCAGAAGCTGCCAAAGCATTGCATGTCAAAGGGTACGATAATGCTCCGCTGCCCATTGTGTCGGGTAATGTGTCCTTATATAACCAAGCCCAAGATCAAGCCATTAACCCCTCCGCTATTATTGGTTGCTTTGGTCGCTTAGCAGATGTCTCCAGCGCCATCACACCAGATTTGATCCAGCCTGGTAATGTCATCTGTTTGATCGGTGAGCGCAAAAATGAACTAGGTGGTTCGGTGCTCTATGATCTGTTTGGTACCTATGGTGCTCATGTGCCACAGCCAGATTTTGCCCTGGCGGAGAAAGAAATTTTCTTCATGATTGAGATGATTGAACAAGGTTTAGTGCAGACTTGCCACGATATTAGTGATGGTGGTATGCTGTCCACCCTTGCAGAGATGACCTTTGGTGGCCGGGGCGAATTACGCACTGGGATTGAAGTCGACCTCACTATGGTCCCAGGCAAAGACTTAACCGCTACCCAGAAGTTATTTACAGAAACCGGCGGATTTGTATTCGAGGTTGATCCACAACTCTTACCAGCGGTGCAGCGTCATGCTAGCGAACGTGGTCTGGAGCTCAACTTGATTGGTGTGGTGCGATCAGATGAACAGTTTATCATTAAGCAAGGAGTGGAAGATTATATTACCCTGACCGTTGGGGCATTAGCCGACGCTTGGTTGAACGGATTACGCAGCAAACTTTAAACCTATGTTAAAAACCCACGGTAACATCCTAACGCTCACTGGCCAACCGAAGCGGCATGACCTGATTTCAGCTATTGTGGAAATGTATCGGGTAGCAGTGACACACTTACCAACCGATGTAGTGACTGGCCTCAAAACCGGTTTGAAGAAAGAAACCAATCCCCGGGCTAAGCACGTGCTCAAAACCATGTTGCAGAATATTGACATGGCGGATTGCGAAACAAAACCATTATGCCAAGATACCGGTATTCCATTGGTGTATGTTAAATACCAAAGCAAGAAGTATAAGCAACTGGAACTAAAGAAAATTATTAAAGATGCCACTACCGTGGCGACAAAAGAAGTGCCTTTACGTGCCAATGCCTATGATCTGATTCAAGGTAAAGTGATTGGCAATTATCCGGTTATTTACTTTAAGGAAACTGAAGATCAATCGCAGATTCAGTTATTGCTCAAAGGCGGTGGTTCAGAAAATGTTTCTCGTGTCTACCAGCTACCCGATCGTTCCATTGGTGCCGATCGAGATTTTGACGGAATTGAAAAGTGTATTTTAGATGCCGTGATTAAAGCTCAAGGTCGAGGTTGCCCCCCGTACATTATTGGTGCGGCTGTCTGTGGGAATATGGAAGAAGCCAGTTATCGAGCCAAGAATCGGCACCTGTTATCGATTAATCAACATAATCCTATTCCAAAACTGGCGGCCTTTGAAAAACGTATTCTGAAGAAGATTAATGCTTTAGATATTGGTCCAATGGGTGTGGGTGGTAAAACCACCGCTTTAGGGATGAAGTTTACTGCGCGCTATGTTCATCCAGCTTCCTGGTTTGTAGGTGTATCGATTGGTTGTTGGAGTATGCGTCGTACTACGTTACATCTACCCTAGATGGCAGTACTCCATATCACTACACCACCAACAGCGGCAGTGATCAAACGCGTGCGGGCGGGTGATGAAGTTTATTTTTCTGGGCGGGTGATGACGGCGCGAGATAAAGCCCACCGCTGGTTACTGAAACATGATTTTAAGCCCCTCCATAATGCAGTTTTGTATCACTGTGGACCAATGTATGAATATAACCAAGATGGCTCCATTAATATCTTAGCTGCTGGACCCACGACGAGTGCTCGTTTCAACCACTATACGCCACAATTAATTAAGCAGTACAATATCCGCGCCATCATGGGCAAAGGGGGGATGGATCAAGGGGTACGCACAGCTCTAAAAGGGATTGGTATTTATTGTGCGGCGATTGGTGGAGCGGCAGTGTACTACGCCCACTGTATTACTAAGGTACATAAAGTCTATAAGCAAGAGTTTGGTATGACGGATGCCATTTGGGAACTAGAGGTGAAGGATTTTCCAGTTTTCTGTATGATGGATAGCAAAGGCAAAAGTTTATTTGCCGAAGTTGAACGCAAGTCGCGCCATAATCGTAAACAATTGTACGCATGATCACTAAACGCATTACTACCCAATTGCCATACCCGTTACGTAACCAACGTGATTTGTCGATGTTGTATACTCCAGGTGTTGCCGAACCATCACGCCAGATTGCTAAGCAACCTCAGTTAGCGTATGCATTAACGAATAAACGTAACCTGGTCGCAGTGATTACTAATGGTACGGCAGTATTAGGGTTAGGGAACATTGGTCCGCTGGCAGCTAAGCCAGTGATGGAAGGTAAAGCCGCTTTGTTTAAACGCTTCGCTGGTATCGATGCCTTTGATTTGGAAATTGCGGAAACGGATCCAGATCAATTTGTCGACATCGTCACAAAACTAGCCCCAACTTTTGGTGGCATCAATTTGGAAGATATTTCAGCGCCGGCGTGTTTCTACATTGAAGACGAATTACAGAAACGATTAGATATTCCAGTATTTCATGATGATCAGCACGGCACCGCCATTATTTCCGGCGCGGCCTTATTAAATGCTGTGGAATTGGTTGGTAAAAAAATGTCACACATTAAACTGGTTATTTCCGGTGCAGGCGCGGCTGGGATTCGGTGTGCTGAACAGTATGTACGCCTAGGGGTACACAAGAACAATATAATCATGTGTGACTCTAAGGGGATTGTTTCTAAACAGAGAAAAGATCTTGATGTGTATAAGAAAAGTTTTGCGGTTTCCAAGCGTGGGTCATTAGCAGATGCCTTCGTTGATGCAGATGTCTTTGTGGGTGTGTCGGCACCTAATATTGTAACTCCGGCAATGATCAAAACGATGGCTAAAAACCCCATTGTCTTTGCCATGGCGAATCCAGATCCAGAGATCGCCTATACCCTCGCCAAACGGGCGCGACATGATATACTAGTGGCGACTGGTCGGAGCGATCGCCCCAACCAGATCAATAATGTGCTCGGTTTTCCCTTTGTGTTCCGTGGTGCCCTAGATGCTGGTGCCAAACGCATCACCACAGAGATGAAATTAGCTGCTACCTATGCGTTAGCAGACCTAGCCCATCGGTCGGTACCAGCCAGTGTCAAACGCGCCTATGGTCTCAAACAATTGCAGTTCGGTTACGATTACATTGTGCCCAAACCATTTGATCCGCGTCTCCTCGCTGTAGTGTCCACTGCCGTTGCTAAAGTCGTTAATCCCAAATTTAATAAACGCTATGGCCGTTACCTATAAAGAATCCGGAGTAGATGTAGAAGTCGGCGACGAAGCCATTCGTCGCATTATTCCATTGGTCAAAAAAAGTTTTAACCATCGTGTCCTCACTGGTTTAGGTCTGTTTGGTTCGCTTTACGAAATTACCGATTTGGTGAAGCAATACAAAGAACCGGTTTTGGTGCAAAGTATTGATGGTGTGGGTACAAAAATGGCCATTGCCGGGATGATGGGTATGTATGCGCAAGCCGGACGCGACATGGTGGCGCATAGTTGTAATGATGTCTTGTGCCAAGGTGCCAAACCATTGACGTTATTGGATTACGTGGCTACCGCTAAGCTGGATCCGGCTATTTTGGCCGAGATTGTCGGTGGTATGGCCGAAGAGTGTGCCAAGTACGGGATGTCATTGGTGGGTGGCGAAACAGCCGAGATGCCTGGTACGTATGTAGAAGGTGAGTGGGATTTAGCTGGTTCGGTACTAGGGGTAGTAGAAAAGTCCAAAATCATCGATGGTTCTAAAATCCAAGTAGGGGATGCCTTAATTGGATTGAGCTCAGATGGGTTGCACACCAACGGTTATTCCTTAGCCCGTAAAGTATTCTTTGATCTGAAAAAATTCAGCGTCCGTGATGTGGTAGCGGAGATGCCGCAATCGGTGGGTGCCATGTTGATGAAGCCCCATAAAAATTATACGAATTATGTCTTGCCGCTATTGGAGAAATACCAAGTGCATGGTCTGGCTCACATTACCGGTGGTGGACTGATCAAAAACATTCCGCGCATTTTACCAGAAGGTTGTACTGCCCAAATCCAAAAAGGCAGTTGGGAAATTTTACCGGTATTTGAAGCCATTCAACAATTTGGTGACGTGCCTGAAAAGGATATGTATATCACCATGAATATGGGAATCGGCATGGTGGTGGTTGTACCAGCCGCTGAACGCGATGCCGTGATGGCAGACTTGAAGAAACATTCGGATCTCAATACCTACACTATTGGTGAGGTGGTAGCTGGTAAGCGGGAAGTATGTTTCGTGTAGCGGTCATTCTATTTCCAGGCACGAACTGTGAAGGTGAAACCAATCGCTCATTGGCTAATGCTGGTCTAGCGGCTGACTACATTCGTTGGAACGAGGGAGCAAAATTAGCTCAAGGTAATTATGACGCTTATGTCTTACCCGGTGGGTTTGCCTACGAAGATCGCAGTCGCGCTGGCATCATTGCTGCACTGGATCCAGTAATGGAACAGATTAAGCAAGCCGCCGCTCAAGGTAAACCCGTGATTGGTATTTGTAATGGTTGCCAAGTGTTAGTGGAAACCGGTTTGATTCCAGGTTTAGATGGTAATATCTTAGCTGGTGCCGTCGCTGTGAATACGCGCTTAAAGGCTGGTAAAATTATTGGTACGGGCTTTTATCATGATACTATTTATATCCAAACGACCGCTCCAGCTGGTCGTAGTTGTGTCACGACGAATTTAGAACCAGGCACGATTATTCCGGCTACCGTGGCCAATGGCGAAGGTCGGTTTATTTTTCCAACCGACTTGTTAGTCGAGTTGGATAAACACCAACAGATTATTTTTAAATATTGTACCGAGGCTGGTGAGCTGGCCAATGAATTTCCAACGACACCCAACGGTGCCATTTGGGGGATCGCCGGTTTTTGTAATCCCGCTGGAAATGTAGTGGCGTATATGCCTCACCCAGAGCGACTTGAGCGTGGTGGTGACTCCTTATTTAATAATCTACGTGCTTGGCTAGAACACCCACCCAAACATGAACCGTACACCATGCAGTGGAAACCAGAATCAACCGTCGTAGGTGCCTATGAATGTGCGAAGAATTGCTTACAGTTATATGTGGAATTAAAAATTACTGATAATGCGGCTAAGACCGTTGAACTAGCCTTACAACAAAAAGGCTATGCCGTAACAGTGGCCAGAAAAACCCATTGGGAGGTCTGGCACGAAGAGTCGGTGAGTGACCTCAAAGGGTTCACTCAAACCATGGTGGACAGTGGCGAGTTATTGAACACTCATAAAGAGCGTTATACCCAGCATAAAACCACTCAGCCAAAAACAGTTTCGTTATTAGTACGGTTTTCAGATGATTTTGAAGGGAAGGCGGTTGCTGACACCCTGCGCAGTCGCTTTGGTTTAAATGGCATTGCTAATATTCATAAGGGTGTCGTCTGGGAGCTGACGTTTCAAAGTGAAGATGCTGCCGAACGTACTCGTTTATTGACAGAAATATTACAGACACATATTTTATTTAATCCGTTCTCGCAGGACTGTAAAATGATTACTTGATATGGTCGATCGTGATCGCATTGCTGCTCAAGTCAGTCATTGTCTAACGGAAACAAATTTCGATCAGTTAGGAACGAAGTATCACGGGAAAGTACGCGACACATATGATCTCGGTGATCGTTTATTGTTGATTACGACGGATCGTCAATCTGCTTTTGATCGGATTCTAGCGGCTATTCCATTTAAGGGGCAGGTATTGAACCAAGTATCGGCTTGGTGGTTTGAACAGACTAAAGATATCGTGCCTAATCATGTGCTCAGTTTGCCAGACCCCAATGCGTTACTAGCTAAAAAATGTACCGTGTTTCCGGTTGAATTTGTAGTGCGTGGTTACTTATCTGGTGTGACCAGCACTTCGGCTTGGATGGCGTACAATAAAGGTGAGCGTACGTTTTGCGGCAATCTATTACCGGATGGCATGGTGAAGAACCAAGCGTTTGCTCAGCCGATCATTACACCGACTACCAAAAGTGATACGCATGATGAAAAGGTCTCTGCAGACGAAGTGGTAGCGCGTGGCTTGATGTCACAAGCCGATTGGGATCAATGTGCCAAATATACTTTAGAGTTATTTAAGCGCGGTCAAGCCTTAGCTCAACAACACGGCCTGATTCTGGTCGACACAAAATATGAGTTTGGGAAATTACCAGATGGCACGATTATTTTAGTAGATGAAGTGCATACTCCAGATTCTTCCCGCTATTGGCTGGCCAATACGTACGCAGCAAAATTTGCTCACGGTGAAGAACCAGAGAATATTGATAAAGAATTTTTGCGTTTATGGTTTATGGATCATTGTGATCCGTATCATGATAAAGAACTGCCTGCCGCACCGGAAGAACTAGTGATTGAGTTATCAGCCCGTTACATTCAACTCTACGAAATGATCACCGGCCAGGAATTTATCTATCCGGATTCAGCCGTTCCAATAATTTCAAGAATTACAAATTCACTTGCAACCGATCATAACCCACACACATGAAGTGTGGGGTTATGTTAACCCCATGTTTTAGACATGTAGGTTAACATCCTAGCTTGACTTTTGGCCATTTTTTTGCTATTATCTCTCTATGAACATAGAATCAAAAGGTCCACTACGCGCTAAAGTAGAACGTCGTGATCCAGTTGAAGCCCGTCGCCAATTGGAAGCTAGTATACTGCAACAAGGAGGAATTAAGGTCGGTGATGTTGTGGTTTTGCCGGAAGTCATCAGATCAATAGCAGTTGGTGGAGAAGTAGAGACTAGACGTGCTATGATCGGTCATGGTCACAGTGCACAAGCCAGACTAGAAGCTGCCGCCACTGATGACATATTACAGACACCGGATGCTTACGTTGAAATTACTGCCAGCACTGATCCACAGTTACAGGATCGTCGTTTCAAAATCGATTTAAGCGATGCTCCGACACAATTACATGATGCCGTTTTATCGCGCTGGGAAAAAATGGAAAAAAATGAAGCCTTATATAAGGACAATCCCAAGGATATGCCCCAGGACTTAAAAGCCGAATATGATGCAACTCGACAGCGTTACGCAGAAATGGTCCCAGCTATTCGTGAGACCGATGCTAAAATTGTAGAATTTCCAGCCAACTCCAGAGTTCCCTATAATCCACCTAGCATGAATCGTTTGCCGGCATCTGACCGAGATATTTTTGCGTCATATCGCCTAAAAGGTTGGAAGAATCTCGGCGGCAATCAACGTGAACATTACCGTGAACTCAAAGCCCGTTTAGAAGATACTAGTTTAGCCGATGCAGCCAAGTGATCCCAAAGCTAAGGTAGCTGAACTGGTCGGCCGGATTGATGCGGTGCAAGGTGAAATGGTTAGGGCGCAGCACGAAATCGACAAGTTCTCCAGCCAAAATTTGGTGGTGGAAGCGCGTGAAGCTAAGGATGACTTAGCGCGTTTGCAATTTCGTAAACGACAACTAGAACAAGACTTAAATCATTTGCGCAAACACTGGTAATTTGCTATACTAGTTTAATCTTAGATCTTTAGTGAGGTTAAAAATAAAATAATCTATGATGAGACATATTCTACAGCGTGGCTTGGTATTAGCTACAGGTCTTTTTTTGGCTAGTAGTGTTGCCGCCTCTGCTGCCACAGTTGCTACGGGTTCCGTAGTCTATCCGGATGGTACCGGCGTCAGTGATTTTCAAATGGATTTAATTGCGTCTGATGGTGGTACGGTAGCTAGTGGTGTAACGAATAGTCTGGGTGTATACAGTATTACGTTGACAGACACGAGTACTATCTTGAGCCAGCAGATTAGTGTTCGGTTAGGTGATGATGCTCCTAATGGGTATACATTGCCGGCATTAGATAGCTTTTTCTTTACCTATAACGGTAGTACTCAGACCGTTGCCACCTTTACACTGAACGAAGCGACAAAGTTTATTGACGTGACGGTGATTGATGACCAAGGTGATTTAAGAGAATTGGATGTGATGGTTACTCCGTTATTTCAAACCTTAAATTCTGGAGTGTCTGAACATGTCGGTAGTACTGCCACCTTAACTGTGGCTGAGTCGGGTAAATACTTGGTTACCGGTGACTGTGATTTAAGTTCACAAGCCAGTCAGTGTCCGTTCATTAATATTTCTGGTGGGCAGGTCGTTGAATTTGTTGAAGCAGATGATGTCGTCGAGACGGTTGCAGTGACGATTATGTTGACCTTTGCACCTACCGTAGTGACAGGTCAGTTTTTGGATGCAGATGGGAACAATATTTATCAACCTGGCGGCTTTCAAGCAGATATTACTTTTACGGGATATAACAAGGACTATGGAATTTTGACGACTCGTCGTAAAGTGGGGTTTGATGGCATTGCCACGGTTCGATTAATTCCAGGGGTTTGGACAGCGCTGCCTAGTACTGGTGAACTTGGTGCGGCTTACGAAACTCAAACTTTTTATCCGACAGATGCAACTTTTGTATTAACCCGTAACGATAGTGACCCAACAGCTGCACAAGCATATGACTTTGGTACCGTACAAGCTCAGACTAACGTGGCCACCATTCGTGGATCATTACAAGAAGTAGCAGCCAGTCCAACTGGTTTTGGCGCTGCTATTCAAGCGGTGAGTGATGTTGAAGTAGTGGCAACCAATGCAATGACTCGTCGATCTTATAGTGACAACAGTGACCATGATGGTACCTTTACCCTGAGTGGTTTACCGTACGGTGACTACGCCGTCACTATTCGTTCCACGGATGGATATGTTCCTGCACAATCGGCGTATACGGCTGTGTCCGCAGATGCACCTGATGCCTCTGACGTGATCGTTGATGTGATCGCTACAGACGTCGTCATTGGTGGTAATGTCACTAAAGATGGTGCTGTACAAAGCTATTTACCAGCTATAGTGAAAGCCACCGATTCAGTTGGTCATACCTACACTGCTGCGGTTGATCAGGATGGTGCGTATGAGCTCAATGTCCCGTCTGATCAATTGTCCAGTGATACTCTGGAATTAGTATTGGTTACCCAGCAAGGTGCTGATGTCTTTTTAGAACAAATCGAGTCTGTTGAAGTATCCGCTGGCCAAACGATTACGCAGGATTTAGCGGTGTCGGATGATGAAGCCACACTGAGTGGCGTGATCAAGAATTTTTCTGGCGATACCATGACCACCGAATTAGGTGATCGTGCTAAGGTGATGGCTATTAATCATGATACGGGCTCGGTTGAAGAAGTAGCAGTAGGTGATGATGGTACGTGGACGATGGAAGTGGGTAGCGGCGATTGGCAAATTATTCCGCAAGTCACTGATCCAGCAGCTGGCGTCATTGCTAATGATATGAGTAGTAAAGAGGTCACTGTAGATGCTGGAGACACTAAAACCGACGTAGCGTTGAAGGTACAAGAGACTGTTGGTACAGTGTCTGGAACACTGACTGATGCTGATGATGTAGCTCTGTCAGAAGTGCCAGTGGTGTTCACAAATTTACCAGCCCTCCAGGAAGCAGCCGCGCAAGCAGGCACAACGATTGATCAAAGTAAGGTGGTAGAAGTGTCTACGAGTACTGCCAGCGATGGTTCCTATAGCCAAGACTTACCAGCCGGGGAATTCACGGCTTACTTTATGTCGAATCCAGAGATTACTAGTTTGGTTGAACCAGCTTCCGATACCTTTACCATCAAGGCGGATAAGGAAGTCACCGTTGACGGTGTCTATCAAGAAGCCGGTAAAAGCATCAGTGGTGATGTCGGTGACAGTTTTGCGTCTGTCTCAGTGATTGCCTACAATCCTGATAGTGGGATGCAAGAGTTAACCGTAGACGCAGAGACAAATGAATTTAGTGGTGATTTAACTGCCGGTGACTGGACGATTGTTACGGCTGGTATCAAAAATGACAAACTATGGACGGATGAAACAGTGGTGACCGTAGCTGGGAACAATACTAGTTATGATCCAGCGCTCGAGAATACTGGGGTGGTTATGCCGGCGGCAGTGTCCGTAAGTGCATCAATGACTAGCGGTACGGTGGTCAGTAACACAGCCGGTGCTACCGTCAGTATTCCGGCGTATGCTGCGGGTACGAGTGGTAGTATGACGGTCGAGTTGGTACCCGACCCACAAGTGGTTGTGAATGGGGGTACCGCTCAGGTTGGCTTAGCCTATGATGTGAACATTACTGATAGCACTTCTGATCGCAGCATTTCTCAGTTGTATCGGCCTATGACTGTATCTTTACCTATTGATGATGCTCTGGCAGCTGGTGCCTCAGCCGACGAAATCAGTGCCGCCTTTTATGATCCACAACTAGAAGCTTATTTATCAGATGGGATGACTGGACAAACAGATGGTAATCAATTGGTGATGACCACAACTCACTTAACTCGGTTCTCGGCTACCACCATCAGTACCTTAGCTGATGATTTACCAGTGAAGCCAAGAAAGCCGGCTGCCAAGAAGATTCAGGATACGACTGCTCAGGCAACCTGGAAGAAACCAAAAGCATCGACGGTTACGTATTACCAGGTACAAACTAGACCATTTGGCAGTAAGGTTAAAAAACATTGGAAGACCTATAAAAGTGTCCTGGATACCAAGAAAGTATTAAAAAACTTGGAAGCCACCACTAAATATGATTTCCGGGTCAAAGCGTGTAACAACACGGGTTGCTCGGCCTATACCC
>JACQPW010000071.1 GCA_016207285.1 Candidatus Kerfeldbacteria bacterium
GGGTTCGGATGTTGTGGCGTTGACCGCGCCCTTTACCAGTTTCGTTTTTCCACTTGGATTTTGGTTTAAGCGCATGGGCTTTGTTGATATTCAGCGTGATAGTGATGATGAGGCTAATCATCCCACTGCCAATCCTAAGACCGTTGCCTTCACTAAGTTGTTGCACTATCTCGGTCAGGGGACGAGCTTATTTATGTTTCCAGAAGGCCATGTCGAGCGTGGTCATTTATTACATTACATTCATACCGGTGTAGCGCGGTTATCGTTGCGTGCCCATGTACCAGTACAAGTGATGACCTTGGTGGGCGGTGAGAATACGTATCTTGGCCATGGCGCCCTTTTGCCAGGAATCTTAACGTTGCGGTTTGGTAAACTCATGCAACCGCCATCCTTATCGGTTTATTTACCATTTCGCAAAGTAGTTAAACCGTACGCCCAAGATATTGAACGCCGTTTGGTCGCCATGCTGCCAGTGCGTTATTTACCGGATTATTATGGCAAACAACCTAATGGCATTGCCGCCTTTGTGGATATTGACCACACCTTGTACTTGGGTTACGCCCAGCAGGATTTCATTCGCTATTTATTAAAAAAGAAGCTCTTACCACGTAGTTTGCCCTTGCGTGTACTGTATTGGATTCTATTAGAACACTTACGGTTATTACCGCACCGCCAATTGATGAAGCTAGCCTATAGCAGTTTAAGCGGTTTACCGATCAAACAGATTAATCGATTGTGTGAACAGTTTTTTCAAGAAGTAGCTATTCATAAAATTAATCACGCGTTATTACCGGTGATTAAAGACCACCAAGCCAAAGGGCATATCGTCGTAGTGGTGACTGAAATCTTTCACCCCTTAGCGCATTTGTTCCAGCACTATTTGGATAGTGTGGCTTGTTTAGATACGATTTTAGCCCAACAGCATGGTCATTATACCGGCGACATTGAATTACTAAATTACGGTTACGCTAAGGCTGAACAGGTAGAAAAGTTTGCTCGCCTGTTTAATGTCGATTTGGCGCGCAGTTATGCCTATGCGGATGCCACCTCAGATTTACCTATGCTCTATACGTGTCGGCATAAGATTCCGGTTCATCCCGATAAACACCTGCAACGCGTCGCCCAGCAGCAACACTGGCAGACTTTATAGAGTTTGCTATACTACTGGGCTATGGATACCTTTCAAGCCCTCACCCTCGACCTGACCCAAGATGGTTGGGAAAAATCACGTGGCTTTATCAAGCGCACTGTCCCGGCCCCACAGCTGAACGAGGCCGGTAATGCCAAGGATGCCGCCGCGGTGATCTTAAAAATCCGCTATGCTGGATTGTGTGGTTCTGATCGTGGCATTTGGAATCGCGTCGCTTTTTCGGAAATGTTTAAACAATCCCTGGCTAAAGAGGGTAAAAGTTTACGGATTTTGGGACATGAATTTGTGGGTGAAGTGGTAGCCGCCGGCTCATCCGTGCAAGCCTTATACGGTATTAAGGTAGGAGATGTCGTGTCAGGGGATTCTCATGTCACCTGCGGGAGTTGTTTCCAGTGTCGCATGGGTGAAGCCGAAGTCTGCCAAGATCAAGCTATTCTTGGGATCAGTATTGATGGCATTTTTGCGCAGCAAGTAAAGTTACCGGCCAAAAACCTGTGGCAAATTGATGTTGATCGGGTGCGTCCAGAAGTAGCGGCTATTTTCGATCCTTTTGGTAATGCTGTTCATGCGTTGACCAAAACTGATGTGCGTGGTGCCCGGGTGGCTATTTTTGGTTGCGGTCAAATTGGCCTGTTTGCGGTGTTGTTAGCGCGCCATTTTGGAGCCGCCAAAATTATTGGCATCGATACGAATCCAGCCAATGTAGCGATGGCCAAAGCGCTGGGGGCGCACGAAGGTATTCTGGTTCAACCTAGTCAAAAGGCCAATCCATATAATGTTGACCAAGCTGTGATCGACCAAATCAACACGTTAACCTATGGTAAAGGGGTCGATGTCAGTTTAGAAATGGCTGGGTTTAATTCTTCGGTCAATAACTGTATTGCCGCTACGCGTTTTGGTGGTAGTGTCGTATTGTTTGGCATTAAAGATGGTGATTTTGTCATTCCGAATTTTTCTCGCATGGTCGTCAAAGGCCTGACAGTGCACAATGTCATTGGTCGACAAATCTTTAAAACTTGGCAAATTACCCAGCGCGTCTTGTCTGATGCCTCCAATGGGGTACAAGATAAAGTGTGGAATATCATCTTAAAGGGTGGTCAAGGTACCGTGGTGAAGCTATCTGACTATACTCCGGAATTAATGGAGCAAAAAATGAAGGATCACCCTAAATTAGTATTTGATTTGCAGAATTAACAACACCTACCCGACCTCTCACCCCCTGCCTGCCGGCAGGCAGGTAACCCTCTCTCCTTTCAGGAGAGAGGGGACATCTCTTCCCCCTCCAGCAAGGAGGGGCTAGGGGAGGTCGAAAGATATATGAACCAACTCGTAAACACTATCGCCCAACAGACACTAGCTGAAATCGAACAGGCTGGCTTAACCAAACGGCAACGACCGATTAGTTCACGTCAGGGCCCCAGCGTCACAGTGGCTGGAACTGATTATTTGAATTTTTGCGCCAACAATTATCTTGGCCTATCGGGTCGGCAAGAGCTGGTAGATGTTGCCAAACAAGCCTTGGAGCAATATGGCTTTGGCCTATCGAGTGTCCGTTTTATTTGTGGTACCCAGACTGTTCACCAGGCGTTAGAGGCCAAGCTAGCAGCTTGGTTTCATAAGGAGGCCGCTATCACTTTTTCTTCTTGTTGGGATGCTAACGAAGCCGCCTTTGCTACGGTTTTAACTGACCAAGATGCCATTATTACGGATGAACTGAATCATGCTAGCTTGATTGATGGAATCCGGTTGTGCAAAGCCGAGCGACATATTTTCAAGCACATGGATATGGCCGATTTAGAGCAGCACTTGAAAGATACCCAAAGCAAGCGACTACGTTGTGTCGTAACGGATGGGGTGTTCAGTATGGATGGTGATGTCGCTCCATTGCAAGCTATTTGTGATTTAGCCGACAAGTATAATGCCTATGTGGTGGTGGATGATTCCCACGCCTCTGGTTTCATGGGTGCCACCGGACGTGGAGCAGTCGAGCAAGCTGGTGTCTTAGAGCGTGTCGATCTTATTACGACGACCTTTGGCAAGGCTCTAGGGGGGTCTAACGGCGGAGCCATTATTGGTAGTAAGCCGTTGATTGATCTGTACCATCAACGCGCTCGCACGACCTTGTTCACCAATTCATTATCACCGATGATTGCAGCTACCACCATGTTTGTCCTGGATTTTATCGATCAACACCCAGAATTGCGGGAGCAGTTATGGAAAAATACGAATTACTTCCGGGAGCACATGACGGCCGCCGGTTTCACAGTGCCGGCTTCTGTCCATCCAATTGTTCCGGTGATGATCGGCGAAGGGAAAATCGCCAGCGATATGGCTAAAGATATGCTGGCCGAAGGTATTTACGTGGTTGGGTTTAGTTTTCCGGTGGTGCCGATGGGTAAGGCCAGAATTCGGGTACAAATGAGCGCCTTGCATAATCAAGAACAATTAGATACGTTGTTAGCCGCTTTTAAAAAGTTAGGGAAGAAGTATAAATTGATTTAACAACCCCCCCACCCTTCATCCCTCCCCCAAATGGGGGAGGGAACGAGGGAGAGGGGTAATTCTATGCCCAAAGTAACCTTTATCACCGACGACAAATCAGCGGACGCCCAAGATGGTGAACTGCTGCGTGAGGTTTGTCAAAAGAATGATTTTACCTTACCGTTCGGTTGCGAAAATGGCTTGTGTGGAACGTGTTTAGTAGCGATTAAATCGGGAGCGGAACACTTATCTGAAAAAACGCCACAAGAAAAAGAGACTCTAGAAGTCTTAATGGCTTACGAAGATCAACGGCTGGCCTGCCAGTGCAAAGTGCAAGGCGGCGATGTCACCTTTGACTTAGAATAATGCTGTTTCAACTCCTCACCGAGTCACCATTATTAATCTTGCCTTGGGTAGTGGCCGTCTTGTTATCGATTGGTTGGCACGAATTTTCTCATGCTCTGGCTGGTTATTGGCAAGGTGATGATACCGCGCAACGGGCTGGCCGCTTAACTGCTAATCCATTCGCTCATATCGATTGGATGGGATTTGGTTTGATCTTGTTGGTTGGTTTTGGTTGGGGTAAACCGACACCATTCAATCCCTATAACTTGAAGTTCAGAAAGTGGGGAAGCACCGTAGTAGCGCTAGCTGGTCCGGCTGCCAATTTTGTGATGGCCGCAATCGCTTTGAGCATTTACCGCGGGCTTGGTTATACGGCGCTCAGTTGGACTGGCAGCAGTAATTTATTGGAAGTGTTTTTGCTGTTCATGGCAGAACTCAATATTATGTTGGGTGTCTTTAACCTCATCCCGATCCCACCATTAGATGGTTCAAAATTACTGTACGCGTTACTAGGACCAAGTCGGCAACAGCTGATTAATCGTTTGGAAGCGCAGGGTCCATGGTTACTATTGATTTTGATCTTATTCGGCCAAGGGATTTTATCTTGGTTGATTCAGTTTGTCTTTGTGCTCGTTTATCGCTTGTTTGGACTGATTTAGTGACGGTGGTATACTAACCGGAGATCTATTATTAAGAGTGAATAGTATGAAGTCAACTCAGATTCTTTTATCCAGCTTGCTTGGGGTATTAAGTGTCGTCACACCGTCCGTAGCTACCCAGTATTCACAAGCCAGTAATATTGATAGTACCGAGCCAGCCAGTAGCAAACCAGTTCCTACCACGGTAACGTGGATAGCATCCGAACAAGCCGAAGACGGTACCATGACATTAGATCATTTTGTAGTAGTAGTCATGGATGACACAGACGCTGAGTTGGCAGCGCTCACCGTAACGGATACGAGCCAGCGTTCAATCACACTGACCAAGACGAATGTGCCAGATTTAAAGGTATACAGTGCCTATACTGTGCGCGTCGACGAATATTATACGGATGACACCAGCAGTGAAGGGTTTGATGGTACCTTCTATACTCGTCCCCCAAAGTTAAAAAAGGTGCGCGTGACGGACAAGACATTTGAAGATGATGGGGATATGACCGTAACGGTAAAATGGAGACAGCCGGTCAATTTGCGTGACTCCTATATCTATTACGATTACAAGGTGGTGTATCCGAATGATAACAGTCGGTTAGTGGCCGATGACTATAATTGGGGCAGTGATGTGAACAGCGCTACGATTGCCGATCTACCAGCACGTAGTTTAAAAGTAAAAGTAAGAGCTCGTGACGATCAATATGGTACTGGTCAGTGGTCTGCTTGGAAAAAATTTAATGCCCCTGCAGCCGAGTAAATTAATCGGCCTCTTGGTGTGTGTAGCCTTAGGCGTGGCTACACCAGCCTTGGCGCTGATTAGTCAACCGGTGGTGGAAGCAGAAGCTACCGCACCACGCATTGCTACGGTCTTGTGGGACGTACCCACAGAGGCTTCAGAAAATGGTGATAAAGTCGTGGCTAGTTGGGAGTTAGATTTAGCGGACAATTTTTCCTTCAGTGGTGCCGATACCTACACCTATGCAGCTGATCGTTTATCCACCACACTGGATCGTGATCAAGGGTTGCGTAGCATCAAGCAGTATTATGTCCGGGTGCGAGCCATGTATACGGATGAGACCAGTAGTAACTATGGCAGTACCTATTTTTACACCATGATTGGTAAAATCAAGAACTTACGTGTAGAGCAGAGTCTAGCGGGCACCGCTAAATTAAAATGGGATAAACCGGCGCGGGAAGGTGATGCGTTGACCTATAATGTCCGGTTATATCGAAAAAGTAACGATAAATTAGTGTTTGAAGATAGTGTCTACGGCAAAAACAATCTGACCGTTACTGGTCTCACCTCCGGGAGACGCTATTACTTTAAGGTGCGGGGCAGAAACGACAGTAAATATGGGATTGGCCGCTGGTCCGATCCAAAATCCTTCACGGCTTTATGACGATCGTCGTGGTGAGCATTGACAGGTTTGGGTGGTTTTTGGTAGAGTAATCCGCGTTATGCCTACAATCAATCAGCTAGCTCGTAAAGGTCGTACCAAGGTGCAACGGAAATCAAAAGTTCCAGCCTTGTTAAGTACCTTTAATGCCATTCAACGTCGCCGTAAAGACTTACCAAAGGGGAGTGCTTTTAAACGTGGTGTCTGCACCAAGGTGACAACCACGACCCCAAAAAAACCAAACTCCGCCTTACGTAAGATTGCCCGTGTTCGGTTATCCAATGGCATGGAAGTCACTGCGTATATCCCAGGTGAAGGCCACAACTTGCAAGAACACTCGATTGTATTGATCCGTGGTGGTCGTGTGCATGATCTACCTGGTGTGCGTTACCACATCGTTCGTGGTGTCTATGATACGGCTGGAGTAGAGAACCGCCGTGGTAGTCGGTCATTATATGGTGCCAAACGTCCTAAAGCTAAATAAGTATTAGAACAGGTAAGTAAGTATGCGTGGAAAACAAGCCGTACATCGTGAAATTCTAGCCGACCCAGTGTATAACAGCACAGCGGTCAGTAAATTCATCAATTATATTATGGTGAATGGTAAAAAATCTGTCGCCCAAAAGGTATTTTATGGTGCGATGGCAGCTATTGAAAAGAAAACTGCTGAAAAAGGTGAAAAGGGTTTAGATATTTTTGATAAAGCAATGAAGAATGTTTCACCCTTGGTGGAAGTGAAAGCTCGCCGCATTGGTGGAGCTAACTACCAGGTACCAATTGAAGTGCGTGGTGAACGTCGTTTCAACCTAGCTTCTCGTTGGATTATTGGTGCCGCTCGGGCTCGCAAAGGTAAGCCCATGGCTGAAAAGCTAGCTATGGAACTATTGGATGCTTCCAACGAATTGGGTGATGCCATCAAAAAGAAGGTAGATGTGCACCGCATGGCCGAAGCCAACCGGGCTTTTGCTCACTTTGCTTAACCCCTCCCTCGGTCGCCTAAGGCGACCACTCCCTCCCACCCGGGAGGGAGTTTTGTTTAGGATATTGCGCTTAACCTAAAAAAGTGCTATACTATATTTCTACTTAATATTTAACGCACTTATGCGTCTATGTCTAAATACATTACACGTGGAATAGCAATGGCTACAGGCCTAATGGCTCCTGTACTCACTTTTGCTCAGACTGATTACTACAACGATTATTATTATAATGACTACTATTATAATGATTATGATTATGCCTACGATTCTGGTGCTTCCACCGCTCTAGGCTTTGGCATGATTGCCTTATTTGGCGTCATGGCCTTGGTTGGTTTCGCTTTCTTAATCTTCCAAATTTGGATGATTGTAGATTGTATGAAACGTCAGTTTGAACAACGCACCGTGTGGTTAGTCATCTTAATTGCCGGTGTCTTCTTCGGCTTTGGTTGGATCGCTTCCATCATCTACTTCTTCATGGTCAAACATAAGAATGTCGGTGCCGCAAAACCAGCTGGTGGCAGCATGCCCCCAGCCGCCAAATAATAGAGGCGTCCGTCTCGACCCTCCCCATCCCGGGGAGGGTTTTGGTTTTAGTAGAATTCAACTACTCACTAGTCTCGCAGCTTGAATATCCAAGCAGTCAGATCAGTGAGGGGGTAGCTCTCACATCGTTCAATGCATTGCTGCATCTGCCCCAGGAACATTGTTCATGCGTAGTGACTGTCGATCTCCGCCAGCCAGCGTTGTACTATCTCCGGTTCATGGTTGACCGGGCGATTGCCAGTGAGTCCGGCTAACTCATAGATGGCGCGCCTCAGGTTGTCACGGTCGATCTCCGATACCATGCCATGCAGCGGCAGCTCTTTAGCAGCGTGGCCCAGTAATTCCCGCACCACAGCTTGTAGCCGACATACCTCCAGGTATCGTTCGTAGAGAGCGCCGAACTGTTGCGTCAGCCAGCGCTCTTCCGTAGGAACACGCAGTAGCGACACGATACAGTACAGAGCACACATGCCAGCCAGTAGATGGTTTCCCGTCATCAACCAGCTACCGATCGCCAGCACCCCGTACGAGTAGTACATCGGGTGACGGAGCAGCCGGTAAGGGCCAGTGCGTACCACCTTGTGGTTGTAGATCAGCGAGATGTCCGCCGACCAGTAGCGCTGTAGGGCCAGCTGTGCCCAGGTGCGTAATACCAGACCGCCGCAGAACACCAGCCAGCCGATACTGCGCAGCATCGGCGACGGCATCCACCGCAGCGGAACCGTCTGTGACCAGCCGATTTCCCAGATACTGACGGCGACGAACAACGGCACCAGGACAGTGCGGATACGGGTGTATCCCAACCCCTGCCACAGGTTGCCGCGGCCAGCCTTCTGCCGGTACATCTGAGTTCCCAGCCACAGCAGCAGGCCAATAAAGAGGCCGAGCGTCACGTGAACGAGCAAGTCCATGAAAATCCCCCGGCAAACCCTAGCACGATCCTTTACATTTTCCAAGCTGTTTGATATGTTATGAGCCGCTAAGTATTACTATTTTTTTCATGGCTAACGCGGATTTCAAGCTTGATCAGGTACGCAATATCGGTATTATTGCCCACATTGATGCAGGTAAAACGACTGTTTCAGAACGGATTTTGTTTTATGCCGGTAAAAAGCACAAAATTGGTGAAGTGCATGAAGGTTCGGCGGAAATGGATTGGATGGAACAGGAACGTGAACGTGGTATCACCATCACTGCTGCTGCGACTACTGTCTTTTGGCCTTACCCAACCTGGTTAGGCGGCTCTGGACTCACTTGGATCAACCTGATTGATACTCCCGGTCACGTAGATTTTACCGTAGAAGTAGAGCGTTCATTACGGGTGCTGGATGGTGGAGTGGTCGTATTTGATGGTGTGGCTGGTGTGGAACCGCAATCGGAAACGGTTTGGCATCAAGCCGAAAAATATAAGGTACCTCGGATGTGCTTCATCAACAAGCTGGATCGCACGGGTGCTGATTTTTATAAAGATTTGGCTTCTATTCATGAACGGCTAAGCAAATTGGCGATTCCAATTCAGTTACCAATTGGCCAAGAAGATAATTTCCTAGGCGTCATTGACCTGATTGAACAAAAAGCAGTCATGTATAAAGATGATTTAGGTAAAGAGATTGATATTACCGATATCCCAGCTGATTTGAAGGAAATAGCCGCTACGTATCGCGCCAAACTCGTTGAAGCCATTGTGGAGCAGGATGAAGCTTTGATGACAGCCTATTTAGAAGGCACCGAACCAGATGTGGCGGCGCTCAAGAAGAACTTACGTAAAGGTGTGCTCAGTAATGAAATTATCCCAGTCTTGTGCGGTAGCGCCCTAAAAAACAAAGGTGTCCAGCAGCTCTTAGACGCTGTGGCCAGTTACTTACCATCACCGTTAGATAAACCGGCTACTCCAGCGCACGACTACAATGACGAAGAGAAAACTGTCTCGTTGTTGCCTGATCCGACTGCTCCCTTAGCTGCTTTGGCCTTTAAAGTCGCTACCGACCCCTTTGTTGGTCGATTAATCTTCATCCGGGTTTATTCCGGTAAATTGACCTCTGGATCCTATATCTTCAACTCTACTAGTGGTAGTAAAGAGCGTATTTCTCGGATTGTGCGTTTACATGCCAACAAACGTGAAGAAATCGATGAGGTGCAAGCTGGCGATATTGCCGCTGTCATTGGCTTAAAAGATACGGTGACCGCGGATACGCTATGTGATCCTGATCATCCGATTATTCTAGAGAAAATCGTCTTCCCACAACCAGTTATTTCTGTAGCCATTGAACCAAAAACAAAAGTCGACCAGGAAAAAATGGGTATGGCGCTGCAGAAATTGGGTGAAGAAGATCCTACCTTCCGGGTGGAAAGTAACGAAGCAACCGGCCAAACCATTATCTCTGGGATGGGTGAATTACACTTAGAAATCTTGGTTGATCGCATGAAACGCGAATTTAATGTTGAAGCCAACGTCGGTGCGCCACAAGTAGCCTTTAAGGAAACCATCCGTGGTACAGCTGATGCCGAAGGTAAATACATCAAACAAACCGGTGGTCGCGGACAGTACGGCCATTGTTACCTGACGGTTGAGCCTCTGACCGCAGAAGATAAGGGTGAAGATACCAAACTCAACTTCCTATTTGTCGATAAGGTTAAAGGTGGTCGGATTCCTAAAGAGTATATTGCTCCGATTGAAAAGGGGATCAAAGAGACCTTGGATCGTGGGATTGTGGCTGGCTATCCATTATTGAACATCAAAGCCACCGTGACTGATGGTAGTTACCACGAAGTCGACTCTTCCGAATTAGCCTTTAAGATGGCTGGTTCAATGGCTTTTAAAGAAGCTTGTCGCCATGCGGATCCGGTCATTCTAGAGCCTATTATGGCTGTCAGCGTGATCACTCCAGAGAATTTCATGGGTGACGTCATTGGTGATTTAAACTCAAAACGTGGTCAGATTTTGGAAATGACCGATCGTGGTCAAGCCAAAGTGATTAACGCCATTGTGCCCTTAGCTGAAATGTTTGGTTATGCTACCTCACTACGCTCAATGACTCAGGGTCGGGCTTCTTACTCAATGGAATTCAAGCAATATAGTGAAGTGCCTCGTCACGTCCAGCTAGAGCTGATTGAGAAACGGAGCAAATAAATACCACACAATAAAGTTGATATTTTGTCAATATTATTGTGGGTTGTTGACAACTTATCCACACCATAGAATCAGCCACCCTTTACAGGGCGAAAAACGCTGTTATAATAACCCAGCTTGTTTAAACAATTATTTAGAAAAACA
>JACQPW010000072.1 GCA_016207285.1 Candidatus Kerfeldbacteria bacterium
GTGATATAGAGATCCTTTTTTGTGACGTGTGGAATCTCCACTTTTTGATAACCCTGTTTTTTGCGCAATTCCCAAACATAATTATCTAATTCATTACGCAAAATAGTTCCCTTCGGTGTCCAGAGCGGTAGCCCAGGCCCCACCAAGCTGGAGAAAGTAAATAAATCCAAGTCTACACCCAATTTCTTATGATCGCGTTTTTTAGCCTCTTCGAGCATGTGCAGATACTGTTGCAATTCATTTTTCGTCGGAAAACACGTACCATAAATGCGTGTAAGCATTTTCTTGGTTTCATCACCTCGCCAGTAGGCGCCGGCTACAGATAACAATTTAAAATGCATCAGCTCTTTTTGTGGATGTTCACTGTGTCCACCCTTACACAAATCAAGAAAATTACCAGGATTATTTTCGGTAATCGTTTTGGCTTGCAGAGCAAACTCTTCGATCAGTTCCAATTTATATGGATTATCAGCAAAATCCTGTCTGGCCTGCTCAACACTGACTTCTTGGACGACGAATGGTCCCCAGGTTTTCAGCAACTCTTTCATTTTGGCTTCTATTTTTTCAAAATCATCTTCTGAAACTTTGACTCCACCCATATCAAAATCCTGATAGAAGCCAGTATCAATAGCTGGCCCAATAGCATTTTTTGCATCTGGCCAAACTTGTTTTACAGCAGCGGCCAGTAAATGTGCAGCTGAATGACGTGCTCCCTGTAGGGCGTCCACTGAATTCATATCGTTCATTGAGCTAGAATCAAATTAATTTGCTGCGGTAATTGCGGGGTACGATCCGACCAGAACGGTACAAATTGGACCGTGACGGCTTCGACTTGTTCAAAATCGGCTAAGTAATCCTGCACTTGCTGTTCAGTTTTACCTGTTAACGCAGCGGCATCGACAAAATCTAAACTCGGTTCCAGTTGGGCACCACTCGCTTCGCCACTAACCACCAACTCGCTACCATCGGTAGCGATAGTATAGGTGATGGTCGCATCAGTAGTGATGGGTTGATCATCCGCCACTAAGGCATCGTGCAGCAGCGTATCAGTCAACGATACATAGGTGGCTACGCCCGTACTCTGCACCGTGACCACTTCCACTTCTTCACCCACGGAGCCGTTCACCATTTGATCAGTGATGGTGATCACTAAATTGTTGGCGTCAAAAGCACTGGACTGTTCTAAGGTCTCCACTACAGTTTGTTGGGCTGTCTCCTCGGCAGCAGTCTGGGCAGCCACTTTGGCTTCAGCAATGATCTCGTCTGTCAACTGCACTTTTTTAATGACGCCACCAGTCATGGGGTCGGTACTCGTCGCGTAAATTTGTTCTTTCAAACTACTGCTCAAGGCAACAATTTCAAAGGTATCCGCGGCGATATTACCGCTACTCCCAGGTTGATCCGCATACACCGCTACATCAATGCTGCCGCCAGCGGGGACAGTGACGGTATCGTCGGTATGAAACAACACCCCACTCTTAGACAGTAAGCGCGTCGTGCGCACCAATGGCTGAGCAACGGAGTAGTCGTTGACTAGTGTGACGGTACCACGCGCAATCGCATCGGTACTGGTGGAAGCCTCATAATCGGTAAAGGTGAAACTGTGGTTGATTGGCACCACCACTGGTTCCACGCCTACATCGTCCGCACTATACTGAAAGGGGATACGAGCCGGAATAGCTTTTAGGGTAATAGCCACGGTCGTTTTACTAAAAGCGACATACACCACAGCCAACACCAGTAGTACCACCACACACACAAAAACCACCAGAATAGGGGAGAAATAACGTTGCAGGCGTTGGGTTGCAGGCATGCGCGCTATTATACCAAAACCGCGTGATCTGCGCCAAGTAATTGTTGTAATGGCGGCACAACCTCGGCTGCCACCGTGGTACTGGCGCGCATCAGTTTGTCTTTAGCGGCGATATAGACGGGCATTGAACCAGGATGATCCTGCAGTAATTGTTTGGCTTGCGCCAACTGCTGCCGATTGACCGTACTGTCAAAATGGACAAAAATGAACTCGTCAGGCCAAGGGGTAATGGTTTCAGCAATAATTTTGGACTCACCATCGCGCTTGCTCACTTTACCTTTGACCAAGACACACTGACCATCGGATAACACTGTCTTGAGCTGCACTAATGCCTTAGGAAACAACACGACCTCCATTTGTTGCGTGGCATCACTTAATTGAAAAAATTGCATAATGTCGCCAGTCTTGGTATAGACTCGTTTCAGTTGCTGCACTAAACCAAGACATTGAATCGGTTTGTTGGCGCGTTCACTACGCGCGTCCAGCAGGGTTTTTACCTCAGGGATCGGTAGACTTTGAATGTGAGCGAGCGGGTGTTCGGACACGTACAACCCAAGCAAACTACGTTCCCATTCTAACTGTTGTCGCCGCACCAATGGTTGGGCGCTGGCTAAAAATAATTTAGGTGCTACCACAGTGCTGCTCCCGCCAAACAAACTACTTTGCCCAGAATGTTTTTCTTGTTGGGCTTGTTTATTATATTGCAAAAGCGTTTCAAGGTTGGCGAGCAAGGTAGCCGTGTCACCCAAGCTACTGCACGCACCACACATAATCAAACTCTCTAACGATTTTTTATTTAAATCGTGGTGTTGGATGCGACTCAAAAAATGTTCAATATCCCGAAACGGTCCATTGGCTTTACGTTCAGCGATCAACGCGGTGACTAAATTTTGACCCACATTCTTGACGGCCGCTAAACCAAACCGAATCCGTGGGGTTTGTTTGAGCGATTCACGCACCACCGTAAAGGTCGAAAAACTTTCGTTCACATCTGGCGCCATCACTGCAATGCCCATCGTACGCGCCTCTTGCACTTCAATGGCAATGCGGTCAGAATCATCGCGATCAGAGGTTAACAAACTGGCCATAAACTGCGCCGGATAGTTGGCTTTCAGGTAAGCGGTTTGGTAGGCGATTAAGGCATACCCCGTGGAGTGGGATTTATTAAAGCCATAGTGAGCAAACGGCTCGATGAACTCCCATAACTGTTCGGCGATTCTTTTTTGTACTTTATTGCGTATACAGCCTTGGATAAATTTTTCTTTTTGCTCATCCAATAAGCCTCCAATTTTTTTAGCCACGGCTTTAATCAGCAAATAGCCTTCACCGGCGGTAAAGCCGGCCACATCACGGGCCAACGACATCACTTGCTCTTGGTACACTAAAATACCGTAGGTTTTTTCTAGAATGGGCTTGAGTTGTGGTAACAGGTAGGTGACCGGCCGGCGCTTATGTTTACCCGCAATATAATCAGGAATCCGTTCCATGGGACCAGGCCGATACAACGCCACCATGGCAATAATATCGTCAAATTCGGTTGGCTTTAATTCCCGTAAATAGCGTTTCATGCCGGCGCTTTCTAATTGAAAGATGCCGGTGGTTTGCCCGGCTTGCAGCAAGCGGTACGATTTACGATCATCCAGTGGGATAGACTCGATATCAATCACTGCATCCGTAGTCTTGGTAATCACCTCAAGGGCTTGTTCAATAATCGTCAAGTTCTTCAAACCCAAGAAATCCATCTTCAATAAACCCAAGCGTTCAATCGGATGCAAAGAATACTGGGTGACAATGTCCGTATCACTGGATGAAGAATATTGAATCGGTGTGTAGTGCTGCAAGGGCTCTTTGGTGATCACCACACCACAAGCATGGGTAGAGGTGTGACGCACGACGCCTTCTAATTTACGGGCACTGTCCAGTAGGCGAGTAGCGTCGGCATCAGAACTATACAGTTGCTTCAGTTCCGGCACCGTCGCCATGGCTTCCTCGAGCGAACTCATGAGCGGAATGAGTTTGGCCACGGAATCACAAAATCCATAGGTGAGCCCCAACGCCCGACCAACATCACGCACCGCTGCGCGAGCCGCCATGGTTCCGAAGGTAATAATCTGCGCCACGTGGGCTTTACCATATTTAGATTCCACATAGCGGATGACCTCATCGCGTCTGGTGTCGGCGAAATCCAAGTCGATATCCGGCATGCTGACCCGTTCGGGATTTAAGAATCGCTCAAACAACAGTTCATAGCGTAGCGGGTCAATACCAGTAATACCGGCTAGGTAGGCCACAATACTACCCGCTGCACTACCACGGCCGGGGCCAACCACGATATGGTTCTGTTTGGCCCACTGCACAAAATCCTGCACAATCAAGAAATACGAGGCGTAGCCAGTTTTGCTAATAACCTCTAATTCATAATCCAAGCGCTCTTGGGCAGCCGTCAGTTGATCCGCCGGATAATGCTTAGCCATGTTCTGCAGACACAATTCACGTAAAGCTTGATTGTCTGTTTTACCGGCCGGCAAATCGTAAAACGGTAATTGAATAATCCCCAGTGGAATTTCAACCTGACAACGATCAGCAATCAGACCAGCATTCGCAATCGCCTCCGGAACATCAGCAAACAACCTGACCATATCGGCTTCGGACCGGAATGAAAAATCATCGTGACTCATGGACATCCGATTGGTATCTGCCACTGATTTCTTTGTCTGAATACAGAGTAAAATATCCTGAGCTTCAGCATCATCTGGAGTGAGATAGTGGCTATCGGCGGTCGCTACCAATGGGGCACCGGTTTGGACATGCAACCGTTGCAGGGCAGCATTAACCAGCGCTTGCTCTGGAGTGTTGGGATGCTGTTGCAGTTCCAAGAAAAAATGATTCGGACCAAAGATAGTTTGGTAGCGAGCAATCACTTCGGCAGCTTTGGTTTCATCTTGTTGTAAAATGGCGCGTGATACCGGACCACTTAAACAAGCACTCAACGCAATAATGCCCTCGTGATGCTTTTGCAACGCTTCCACATCTACGCGCGGCTTGTAATA
>JACQPW010000010.1 GCA_016207285.1 Candidatus Kerfeldbacteria bacterium
CCAGGATCAAACTCTCAGTATAGATTATGTGTTACCATAATCGGATTTATTTTATTCTTGGGCCCCTTCCCGTGGAAGGGGTATAGAAATTGTTGAAAAAACTCGACTCGTAGTTCTCAACCACAATTTGATTGTCAATTTTCAAGTTGTTAAAGTGCAAGTACAGGGCACACCAGTACATCTTGTTTAGAAGATGCCTTTGGTTCTTCGATAAGGACAAATAAAAACCCTGAATTCAGAGGGGAAAGAGGTTTCCCACCATCTTTCAGCGTTTTTACCGCCTAAGTTGTAAAACCTTATAGCCAGAGTATTCTACAAAAGCGTTGGGATTGTGTCAAGGATCAGCCCCAAAACTGCCCTGCACAGGTTATACACAGCTATGAACCGCTTAAGATGGGAAGGGGTATGACTTGGGGTGGCGCAGTTCAGCGCATAGATCCGGTGCCGACCAGTATTCGGGAGATAAGATAGAGTAGTCTTCAGACAGGGTGATACTGGTAACGTGTAATCCTGGAACGATTGTACAGACAGCACGTGGCTTTACTAAGATAAACGGTAGGATGATTAAGCCAACTAATAACAGCAGACCCCACGCTACTGGTTGAGTAATCGAGCGTAACCAGTAAAGCTGGGCAGCCAACAAGGCTAGCAATAGTACGGTTAAAAGATAACCGTGCCAAGGTTGGAAATAGTTGTATTCTAAAAGCAGAAACCAGACCGATTGGACGCTCACTAATCCAATGGTGGGTAAGGCTACAATCCAGTAGTGATGTGTACGCATGCAATTAGTTTAGCACACTATTGTTTGGGATGTTCTTTCCGCCATTTTTCAATCTCAGCATGGTTACCCGATAACAATACTGGTGGAACCGTCCACTGTTCCTCGGACTCCGTAGTAAAGTTTTCTGGACGAGTGTACTGCGGGTGTTCTACGTAATCTAAGCTACCAGAAAATGTTTCATCGTGGGTTGATTCAATGTGACCCAACACTCCGGGCAATAACCGCGTTACTGTTTCTGTCACAATCATTGCCGGTATCTCGCCGCCACTTAAGACGTACTTACCGATCGAGATCCGTTCATCGACTAAGTTGTAAACGCGTTCATCAAACCCTTCGTAGCGACCACACAACAAAATAATCTGATCATATTGCTCGCCATAATGTTTGGCGTGGACTTGTGTATATTCACTGCCACCTGGGTCAAACATAATGACGCGTGGTTTTTCAAGTCTTGGTATCGCTTTTAAACAATCGTAAATTGGTTGCACCATCATCACCATACCGGGGCCGCCGCCATACGGGATGTCGTCAGTTTTCTTGTGTTTGTTTTTTGTGTAGGCGCGAATATCATGCACATGAATTTCAATTTTCTGTTTCTCTTGGGCAATCCGTAAAATCGATTCCTGGAAGTAGGAGTCGAAGATATGGGGGAAGATGGTGAGAATATCGAACCGCATGCCCCAATCCTACAACGTTAACGATAACAGCACAATGTTAGGTAAGCACAAATAGCACAGTACCGTAAGTCATGACTAACACCGCCAGTACCAGGGCACAAATAATGAAGCCAATGGTGCAGAAGATCGTTTTACGGAGAGAGCGTTGCTGTCCAATCGGCACCTGGCTGGTACCTTCAATAATTGCAAACAATACTATCAAGAAACCAAACACAAACATGCCCAGTAGGCACACTAGGCTAATAAGCAATATAATCAAACCAGTGACGAGCCCGGCTGCAAATGCTGCAGAAGATAAATTGATATAATCCTCTAGCATCACATAGTATAGAATTCCGTGATTGATGAATGATTCCATGGTAGATAGCCTACAACGTTAAGGATAACAGCACAATCAACCCAGCGGCCAGCAGTTTTTTGAATGTCATTTTTTCATGTAAGAACACCGCACCAATAATGAAGACAAACACCGGGGCCGTTGCACCTAAGGTTGAAACAATGCCCACATCACCTTTGGCTAAGGCATAATAGAACAAGATCCAACTGGTAGAAACAATCGCACTGCGCAGAATAATGTAACCAAACTGTTGAGTGGTCACGCTTTTGAAGCGCGTGCCAAATAATACTAACGTAATCAATCCAATCAGCGCTGCGCGCAACATATATAAACTGGGTGCATTGGTCACCGCATCCGTCAGCAAGAGCTTGGTAGGCAGCGCCGATAAACCGAAACAGGCCGCGGTGATTACGGCGGGCAGGAAGGTAGCTAGGCCAACATGAAAACCACGTTTATAATCAATCGAAAAAAAGATCACTGCTACAATAATCGCAGCTGCGATGAGATACATGTACCAAGGTTCGGTGAGTGACAACAATAGCCAACTACCTAAAAAGGCAAAGGCTGGGGACAGCGCTAGGAGCGGTGTAACCGTGCTAGCTTCATGCCGCTCGAAACTTTTGAAATAAAAGAAATTTCCGATGGTGTCTAAGCAGATAATCATTGCCAATAATAGAATGGAGCGTGGGGTAATTTGGAAGTGGTAAAACCAAGGTGAACCTAGTAGCAATAATCCGGCCACGCTCAAAAAACTAATGCCAAACATGTCTCGCACTTTCAATTGTTTCAACAAAGTGCGGGCGCTCACATTAGCAATGGCGGCGAAGATAGCCGACAGTAGGGCTAGGGTTGTATAGCTCATGCTATTTTACCTCAAACAGTTCAGCAAACCGGCCTTTGGAAACAATTTTGGTGGCAGTTTTTGCGGGGAACAATCTGCCATTCATCGCTACATACACCCCAGGTTTGGCAAACTGAAAATTACCAATGGCATAACCTAAGTTAAACCCACCATCCGAAAAAGTGAACCCATCTAATGGAATCATTGAACCAGTGAGGATAATAGTCTTCTGATAGTTAGCCGGTAGATGCTGTTCTATAAAACGAGCAGTATCAGGCATGGTATACGTACCATGGGTAATTAAGATGCCAGTCGCTTTACTGGCTTTGATTATTTGGACAATGCGTTTACGGTCAGTTGCAGTAATAGCCCGGCTGTCTTTCATACACACCTCAGTGTACTGAAATTTATAATACAGTTTGAGATTTTTTAAGTAGCGGGGAATGGTGGAGTGCTTGAGTGGGACCGCAGTATCCCTGGATCCTTCGTAATAGGAATCAATGGTACCACCAGTGATGATGCAATGAATGTTCATAATCGTTATCATAACGCATTTCTACATTTATGCCATCATCTCCCAGAAACACTCTTGGCAGTACACAACATAGGGAGAATCGGCCGGATAAGTCGAGATGATGGTTTTATTACATTTTTTGCAGGTGCTTTGGTGTAGTTTGCGCTCGTTCCGGAGTAACAACCGCTCCTTTTGTCGACATTCTGGGCAATGCTCTGGCAGCGGTAATTGTTTTTTAGCGTAGTATTGCTGCTCTTGAACGATAATGCGAAAATCTTTTTGGCAGGTTGTGCATTTTTGGACAATATTTTCC
>JACQPW010000073.1 GCA_016207285.1 Candidatus Kerfeldbacteria bacterium
GAAAAATTAAGAGAAGAAAGCAGTAATATAGCTTCATTAGAAATGACTATACAGCAACTGGGTTAGTCGAAGACAGTAACGCGTAACACCTCGGCGACAGAAGTGACACCCTCCACCGCTTTTAAGATCCCATCTTGCGCCATGTTCAACATCCCAGCCCGATGGGTGATCTCTTTCATTTGGTATTCCGACACATTACCCGACAAGGTCAGTGCTTCAATTTCTGGATTCTTCGTGAAGATTTCATAAATACCAATCCGGCCTTTGTAGCCTAAGTGATTACATTTATCGCAACCCTTGCCCTCATAAAATTTGAGAGTCGCTAAATCGGGTATCGGTTCGCCTGAATTATCTGGAATTGCCGTAATCAGTTTTTTCACCCGTTCCATGGTTTCTAAATCTAAAGTAATTTCTTCCTTGCAGCTTGGGCATAGTTTGCGCACTAAGCGTTGCCCAATCATGGCATTCATCGCCGGAGCCAATAAAAAACCCGGCACACCCATCGATAAGAAGCGGGGAATGGCACCGGCGGCATCATTGGTATGAATGGTGGATAGCACTAAGTGGCCGGTTAAAGCCGCTTGCACAGCCGTTTCACCCGTTTCCATATCGCGGATTTCACCCACCATGATCACATTCGGATCTTGCCGCAAAATCGCGCGCAACCCTTTGCCAAAGGTGTAATCTTTGGAATGGTCAATTTGCGATTGCGCAATCCCCACCATGCGATATTCAATCGGATTTTCTAAGGTAATGATTTTAGTATCCGGTTTGTTGAGCGTATTCAAGATGGCGTACAAGGTGGTCGTTTTACCGGAACCAGTTGGTCCAGTGGTAATAATCATTCCTTGTGGTTTTTCCATCTCATGTTTCAAGCGTTTGAAGGCTGAAGCGCGTAAACCTAATTGTTCAAACGTTAAGCCAACGGAGGATGATTTGAGCAACCGCATCACAACTGATTCACCCCAGGCCGTTGGCATAGTGGATACACGAATATCCATCTTGTCGTTATCCATGGCGATGGTAATACGACCATCTTGCGGGACGGAATCAATATTAATCTTCAAACCGGAAATGGTTTTGATACGAGCAATCAATTTGGGCCAAATGCTGGCTGGTATTTTTGCCGCTACTTGCAGTAAGCCATCCACACGGTAGCGCACTACTACATTGTGTTCTTCCGCTTCAATGTGAATATCCGATGAGCCGACATTTAAGGACATCGATACGATCATGGCGAACTTTTCCGTCATGTTCACTTGCATCAATTTGTCTTCCAAATCTTTAAAGGTTGGCAGCTCTCTTTGAAACCGCTCTAAGTCTTCTTTGGTCAGGTTAACGTTCGTTTCAATGTGCCGTACCCGGGCGATGTTCTTATACAGTTTTAAGACCTCTTCCATGCTGTGGGTAGAAGTCAGGTAAATCTCTACTGAAGCGCCAGGAAAATCATGTTGAATGCGAGCAATAATGTCATTCATATCCGCGTTGTCCGGTTGGCAGGTAGCGATGCGAATTTGCCCACCAATTTTAAAGAACACTACCGTCTCAATGCGGCGAGCTTGCTCTTCTGGAATGAGCGATAACACTTCTGGTCCAACCGGAAAGCCTTTCAAGTTGATATACTCCAAACCTAGTTCGGCAGCTTGCTCTTGGCAGACTTCTTCTAGCTTCAACAACTCAATATCGTGCATTTTTTCCTGCAACTTGATCGCAGGATTACTGTCATCGTCGGGCAGGTGTTTAGAAGTAGTCGTGGTTTGCGTCTGTTTGTTTTGCGCAATTAAATCTTCAATCCGTTGAATGGGCATGAAGATATTATAGCACACCTACCCCGGTCGCCTAAGGCGACCACCCCTTCCTATTTCAGGAAGGGGTTTTAAAATTGTGATCAAAATTGCCTCTTTCCTGAATAGGAAAGGGGCTAGGGGATAGGTGTCCAACCCACTACACATCATCATTGATGTACATTGGGTTGGGGCGAGAGAACTGAACTGTGTCCTCGATCGCCCTTCCTCCTAGTTTGCCCCCGTGTCGTCGGGCGGCAGCTGACGACTGGCCCAGAGGCGGCGATAGCGTTCCGCGGTGAGCGAGCGCACGCCACGTTGCTTCAGATCATCTGACCCCATCACTTCGTAGGGCAGACCCTCGATGTGATAGAGCCACAGCAGCGAACCACCCAGATGGGTGATGGCTAGCAGCAGTTGCCCGAACATCAGCACCAGCCGGTAATACGTACCGAAAGTGTTCAGCCACAGGGCGTAGCCGACACCAAGCAAGAAGTATCCGAGCAGGCTGCCAATCACCCAGCAGGCGGTGAAGTTACCAGGTGCGCGACCCAGTCGCTTGATGTACCAGTACAATGCGACAGAGGCGACTACGATCATCATCAGACTCCACCACAGCAGGTAGTGCTGGTCCCGGTAGTAGTCGTACCACGGGTGTGTGTAGCGGTACTCGCCCGACGCAGCGTCGTAGGGCCAGTTCACCAGGTAGATGCCCGCCATCGTAGGATTGGAGCAGTAGCCGAAGGTGATGATGCCCGCCCACATCCGCTGCTGCAGATCCAGCCGAAATGGCAGCAGCTTGGGGAACGGTGGATCCGGAGCGTACAGCAGCAGCGGCCAACCGACCAAGCCAGCCACCCCAATGGCCGTACCGTAGTGGGAGCTGATGTGCTCGAAATACCACTGTCCGGCCCTGCTGTCGTAGGGGACACCCAGAAACTCGAGCAGCCGGAATTCGTACTCGTTGATGAGGACGACGGGGATGATCGGGTAGAGCAGCAGCATCGCTCCGAGGACGAAACGCCACTGCTGGATGCCGGGAACGAATTGCCCGCGCCAGATCGTCACAGCGAGCAGCCACATCGCCGGCAGCATGTAGAGCGCCGTCACTCCAGGGCCGCGCATGTCCCAGACCCGCCACATCGCCAGCTCAACATTGTAGCCGACGAAGGCGGTGATGAAGATCATGAGCATGCCGAGCAGATTCTGGCGGTTGATGAGGGCACGCAGATCGTGCCAGATGTAAAGGTTCACGGAGACCTCCAGGTGTGTAATCTAGGGAGTAGACTACAACCCACTACACACCATCATTGATGTACATTGGGTTGTGGGCGAGGGACGACATTTGCAATGTCATCAACCTGCGCCCGAGCTCTGTTCTTCGAATTCAACGTCAGCGCCGACCCCACATCAGTGCGTAGCCACTGGCTACCACCATAATGATCATCAGGGACTTGATGATCAGCAGTGGGGACAGGGTGAAGTCGGTATCCAGGGCCACCACGACGAGCCAGCTGAAGCCGGCCACCACCAGTCCCAGACCAAGCATGGTACGTCCGTACTTCGCCAGGATGATCCCGATCATGAATTGCACGCGCCACCACCACTGATCATCCGTAGGGATGTGGTGTTCGAGGGTCAGGTGATCATCCATCGTTGGACTCGTCCACGATGATCGCAATGCCGACGGCGAAGGCGACGATCCCCAGCAGGTTGGACCAGCTCGGCCCGGTGATCAGCGATCCAGAGCAGAACGCCAGCCAGCCGCCGCCGAGAGTCAGCACCAGAACCAACATGGCGACACAGCAGCCGAAGACGTCCTCACCCCAGCGGGCGACGAAAAAACTGATCACGAACTGGAACTGCCACCACCACCGGTCGGTGCGAGTGACGTTGACGCTATCGAAGAGCATGCGGACCTCCCAACTACCAGTAACTGGGTTACTGACACATGGGAAGACCTTATTTCACCTTAACGCGTAATCGATCATGAATCAACTGTTGCGCGGCAGCGGTAGTGGAAACCGGTATGGTAATGGTCACAAAATTTTGTTCACCCACTGGTTGCATATCGCGGAACAGATCGGCCGCTTGAATATAGGCAGCGGTTGCTAACACGGCTTTAATAGTAGTGTGCCCAGCTGCATCGGTTTGTTCATAGACAATATAGACATGCTGAGCATCTGGCGTGTTAATGATCAACTCATCAATGGCGGGAGCTAAATCTACTGGGCTGGTAGCGGTGTCCACAAAGTCTTGGTGGGCTAATGTTGCCCACACTAGTTTGTGATCAGGGTCAGACTGTAGTTGTGCTAACACCCGACCCCATAGTTTTAAGGCGGGCATGGTTTTAGTCTGATATAAGTTTTTCACAATGTCTTCGCGGCGAGCTCCAGACGCAATCAAGTGACTGGCAATAGCAAGAGAACGGGGAGTGACCGTATTGGTTTTGAACGACTTGGTTTTAGAAATAATCCCAGTTAACAAATGGGTAGCCATATATTCATCCAGTAATTCACCAGAATCAAAATGTTCCAACAGTTCGAAAATAATTTCGGAAATGCTAGTGGCAGTCACCTGCACATAATTCACTTGGCCATAGTGTTCGTTGGCAGGATGATGATCAATATTGATCATCGGCGTATGATGGAAAAATTCCGCATTATCTTCAAAGATCTTGCCTAGACTAGCCAAGTCACGGCTATCTAACACAATGATCAGATCAAATTCATAATCACCGGAAGAGGTGCTGACGTCGCGCGTATCTAAATAACCAGCTTTAGGTGTGATGTAGACATTCAACCGGCCGTTTTGAATATCGTAATTAATATCTTGGACGGAAGTTTTGGAGACATCCACCGACACAATGAACTTTTTCAAGGCCGATAACTCGTGGCTAATTTCATCACTCTTCGGTAAAAATTTATGGTTATCCGGTAACGCAAACCCAGCGGCCACTACTTTGGCTTGTTTTCCCAATTTTTGCAGCACACCATAGATCGCTAAGCCAGAGGCAATTGCGTCGGTGGTTGGTTTGGCCGGTAAGCACACCAGAATGTTTTTATGCTCACGCACCAAACTACTGATTTGTTGCTGAATCGTAAACGCCATAGTATATGAATTTGTTGCGTTCCCTTAGCCCTATTCCCCAATACTGACCAAAAGAACAGCTAAACGTATCACAGGATAGAATCTTGTCAAGTAGCGACAGATCGAGCCCTTGACAAAACCCTATTTTCGTAGTATCATTCCTTGTTATAATTTTTAAAGACTATGGCTTTTAATAGTGAACGAACAGGACCACCAAAACCAGGATTACGTGTTGAAAACCAGCAAACTGGTGGTGAAGAGTTGTTGTCTCCACAGGAGAGGGTTGCTTTGGATGAAGCTGGTACAGGTAATGAACCAAGTAATGGACAAAGCGTTGCGGAAGGCTGGAACGACCCAGTAGCAGAGCAGTTTTTTGCTGAAGGGGAAAACCTACCAGCCGAAAAAAATATCTCTATCGAGCATAAAACGGAAACAGCCCAAACAACCGTAGAGCGGTATGTGCAGAAGGCCTGGAATTATTTCAAACAATATGTCGACCCGCCAGTAGAGGATCCTGCCGCTGTTCGTGAACGTGAGCGGGTCCGGGAGGAACGTCGCTTCTTATTTTCTACGGTTGATAAAGTCTTTGATAAGAAAACCGCCGCAGCAGCCCAGGAAGCTTTGCTTGGCCATACCGTCACGGTTCAAGGGGAAATGTATCGGTTAGATAAATGGGTTGGCCAGGGTGGCTTTGGTGTTGTCTATGAGGCCACTACACCAGCTGACAAAAGAGTGATTGTGAAGTTGTCGCATAGTTTTAGCCGTGACTTGCTCAGTAAACCAATTCCTGCTGGAACCAATTGGGAGACTACCCACGAAGCGGCTCAGGGACGTAGTGCTGTAGTGGAATCCGCCAGTTTGAAGCGCTTAAGCGAAGATCCAGTTGCTAGTGTTTATTTTCCAAAGTTCTATGGGGGGCAACTGGCGCCCAATCCTGATCGCAAACGAGGTGAACCGGATCGTCGGATTGCTCTTCAAGTGATGGAACGTATCGATGGCGTGGATTTAGGTACTATGTTGAATCAGGAAAAGAATCTAACCAAATATTCTGAATATACGCTCCAGCTAGCCCAACAGTTAACGCTGGCAGTGCAACACATGCATCGGGCTAATGTACTGCATCTCGACTTGAAGCCAGGTAATATGATGATTGCCGAAGATGGTAGCCCAAAGATTATTGATTTTGGCACTGGTCAATTACCGGACAAGCAACAGATGACTAAAGGTGGCACAGTCACAGAATGGGCTAAGTTGCTAGTCACTCAGTTCTCGCAGGGGTATGTCACCAAAGCGGAGCAGCCGATCGCTAGTCGAGCTCGTGATACCTATGCGTTGGGTAGAACTATTCAAAACCTGCTGTATGGTCGTTTCACGAATGCTACCAGAAATGATCCAGCGGCCTTTGCAGCTTATCGGCAACCACTCTATGCAGCGTTAGATGTAAACTTGAAGAGTTTATCGGTATTAGCAGATCGGATGACTGCGGAGGATCCGATGAAGCGTATTACTTTAGCGGAAGCAGAATCTATCTTACATGGCATTGTGAAACCTATGAGTGTAGAAGCGCAAGCTAATGATGAAGACTATGTTATAGTCGATGAGGAAGAGCACAATCAATTACAAAATTTAGGATGAAATCTGAACCACGCAATTTAAAAGTAGAAGGCCAGCAAACTGGTGGTGAGGAATTGTTGTCTCCACAGGAGCAAGCTGCCCTAGCCGGTGATACCTATACCAGCCGGGCATGGCAGTCAGTTGGCCCAGGTTTAACTGCAGATGCATTGGCTGGCGAGCAACGCACTATTTTGCGCGAACAGCGTCGTCAGTTGTTCGATACCATTGATCGGGTGCAGGGCAAAACGACAACAGCGTCTACTGGTCGACGAGACAAAAGTCAACCGCACGTGACCATGCGTGGTGATAGTTATCTGTTTAAGCGCCCACTCGGAGTAGGTGGCTCTGGCGTCGCGATTGATGCTATCCAACAGAGTACGAATGATCCTTGTATAGTAAAATGCATTACTGGTTTAGATCGTGCAGCGGATACGGTAGATCAAATTACTCAGGCGCGTAAAGCCATTGTAGAAGTGGCAGTACTGAAAAAACTAGCTGGCTTGCATGCGCCAAAATTACTCGATGCGCAATTAGCACCACATCCAGATAATCATGATCGCCGCATGATGTTGATTGCGATGGAAAAAGTGTCTGGCCAGTCTGGTTGGGATGTAGTGCAAGAGTACGATCCGACAGAACAAGCCGATGAGCTATTAAAACGCGCGCATGCTCTGTTACAAGCCATTGCAGATATTCACCAAGCCGGTGTTTTACACTTAGACCTTAAACCAGAACATGTCTTTTATTCCAATGACGGTGCGGATGTGACCTTTATCGATTTTGGTATTGGGCATCTTCCTCAGTTAGCTGAACAACAACGTCAAGGTCAACGTGTCACTTCTCCACATTATGCTGAAGCAGCGACTGATCAACAATTAGGTACACCATTATTTGCTCCACCAGAAGCTGACGCAACATCTAAGTTTGATGCCTATGGGGCTGGTCGCATTATTCAAACCTTTTTATATAAAGAACTTATTTCTGATCCTGAATCTAGAGCACAAGCACTCACTAAGTTGCCGGACTCATTACAAGCGTTGCATCACATCGCTGAACAGATGACTGTAGAAGCAATCGATGGTCGGTTAGATATTCCCGAAGCGTTGACCCAATTTTATGCCGCTTATCCAGATTATGCCCCAGCTGAAGAAGCTGTTCGTCAACAAATTGCTGGTTAAATTATGTCATACGAAGGAAAGGCACCAGAGGTAAAACGACAGCCATTGCGGGTGGAAGACCAGCAAACTGGTGGTGAAGAGTTGTTGTCTCCAGAAGAACAGGTGGTGCTGGCGCTAGGTACTGAAACGACACCAGTGAACGAAAAGTTACGGACAGACCGACGGCAGTTATTTGAAGCCATGAAACTGGTTTTTTCTGATGACGACACTACAGTGGAGCAAGGTTTAGAATTATTAATGCGCACCGAGATTACAATTAAAAATACAACCTATCGCGTAACGGATGTGATCGGTCGGGGCGCGTTTGGATTTGTCGTCGAAGTTGAACCGATCAAAACCCCCGGGGTCAAAGCAGCTTTAAAACTATCACAGCCATTTGATCGTAAAGCGCAATACTTACAGCCTGGTTCAGACCCAGAGGATTTGGTTGATTATCCTGAGCGAGCCCGCGCCGAACATACTCGGGGATATATTCGTGAAGTGGCGGCCTTAAAGAAAATCGATGCACTGCATCACCCATCAGCGTATCCAAGCTATTATGATGCGCAGTTTATACCTAATCCAGATCAACCCGATCGTCATAAACCTGGTGAACCGGATGAGCGCATTGGAGCTCTTTTGATGGAGCGCATTGATGGTGACAACTTACATGACTTGCTTACCGATGGCCTACGTGATGCTCCTGATGTTCTATTGGATCTGGCTGAACAGTTTGCTAAAGCCATTGCGCTGACGCATCAGGCAGGTTTTGTGCATCGGGATATTAAACCAGCCAACGCCATGGTTGATAGTAGTGGATTGCGCATGTTAGATTTGGGTTTAGTAGCAATGCTAGAACCCAAATCTGGAAAAACAGCCACGTACCAAACGGCAGTGGAGAGTGTTGATGTAGGGACAACTGACTATATGCTGGAGACTGAAGCGGATCCGTTAAGCCCTCAGCGTGATGTGTATCAATTGGGACGCACCTTTCAGCAGTTATTTGTCGGTAAAGATTACAATCAAGCCTTGGCCATTAATGCTGCCGTCGTAAGAGCTGGTGATCCTTTAATGCAGGAATTTGGTCAACTGTTTTATAAGATGATCAAAACAGATCCTCAAGACAGACCGACCATTCAACAAGTGGTTGTAGAATTAGATCGCTTACAAAGTGAATTAAAACAACGCACCATTCGTACTCAAATTGCTGCTAGTTAGTAGGGAGCCACTCTACCAGACGCGATTACAGTGGTAATCAATTCTGGGGAGCGGGCGTTGCAGGTATCGGTGTGACACATGCAACCCCGGTTGCCCTCCTATTGTCTTGTCCGGCTACTGCTGCCGAACGGGCATCCACCAGTCGGTGTCGATTCGCAGCTCCCGTGGCAGCTTGCCGAGATCGCGCACCAGCAGCGCGTTGTAGGCCGTCTGCGCCAGCATCGTGATGCGTCCCGGCGGCTGGTCATGGAACCGTCCAGGCATGGGCGTGAGCTCATGCTCGCCTTCCAGGATGATGCGCACCGGCACCACCCCTGACCACGTACCGGTGAGGAACACCTCGTTGGCCTGGAGCAGCAGCTCGCGCGTGACCGGAGCTTCGCGCACCTCGATGCCGAGAGACTTGAGGATCTCGATGTTGCGCCGGCGGGTGAACCCCTCCAGGATGCAGCCATCGAGCGGGGGCGCGTAGACGACGTCTTCCACCACCACAAAGATGTTGCTGCCGGTAGTCTCCTTGATGAGACCATCGAGACCGTACTGCAGCACTTCGACAGCGCCGAACTTCCCCGCCAGCTTCTTCCACTTGTAGCCGAGTCCGTAGTTCATCACGGACTTGACCATCGGGAAGCCGCAGCGTGGATCCGCTCGGCAGAACACCTGCGGACCAGGCGCCCAGATGGTGACGCCGGTCTTCACCGTGTCACCCAGGTAGGGCGTCTTGTCCCGACTGATGATGATCAGCAAGGGTCCCTGGCTCGACCCGACGCCGAGTTCGCAGGAACCTTCGCCCAGCCACGGCCGCAGGTACATCGGGTGCGCCGGGTTGAGTTCGGCCAGATTGCTCCTGCCGACCTGGCGCAGGCCGTGCCGGAACAGGTCGTTGGTCGGACCCGTGCCTTCCGTCAGCATGCCCGTGGTGATGCCACCGCGGATCAGCCGGTTGTGATGCTCGTTGGGGAAGAGCACGTTCCAGATTCCGTCGATCGCCCGCACCATCTGCATCCCTTCGATCACGCCCGTTGCGTAGTGCAGCGGGTGAGCGCCGAGGTGGATGCCCTGACTGTGCGTATCGACCAGCCTACCCTGATGTTCTCCATCAGCCACGAAGGCGCGGCTGTGGACGACATCGTGTCGTAAACCGAGTGGCGTTTTTGCCATGTTTTCAAAGACCTCCGGTCAGCACCTTACACTACTTTGTGCTATCCTGCAAAGTGAATCTATGACGATATTGAATCTACTCCACATTGCCATTTTGTTACTTCTCTGTGGCTTTTTGCTGCGTATGATTTATAAGCTATGGCCACTAGTACGTTATGCTCGCCAACCCTTACCGTTTATCCCTATCTCCTCCAAGTCAGCCAAGACCATTGCCCAATTACCAGAGTTACAAGGTAAGCAAAAAATAGTTGATCTCGGTTGTGGTCGCGGACACTTATTAGCTGCTATCCGGAAGCATCATCCCACCACCGAACTATTTGGCGTGGAATATAACTCCTCACTACTGACTCCTTACTCCTTATTCTTCTACAAACGAAAAAACATTACTGTTACTCATGGTGATATGTTTACTTACGATATTTCCCAAATGGATGCCATTGTCGGTTGGTGGATACCAAAATTTTGTGAGCGACTGCTCCCTAAATTTGTCGCCGAGTGTAAACCCGGCTGCGTCATTGTGAGCACTATGTTTCCCCTGCCAGCACATCCCCGGTTCACCGAACGGGTGGTGCAAGTTGGTAAGGAAAGGGTTTACGTTTACTTCATTACCCCACCCGCCCTTCGAAACTCAGGACACCCTCCCCTCTAAGGGGTAGGGTTTTCATATAAAATGTTTCCCAACCCATACCTCCCCTTTTATCTCCTCCTCAAAGGAGTGGGAAATACTCTTCAGAACAGTCTCAATATCTGTAAAAACTTGTTCATTCGTAAAACGCAGCACTGTATACCCATGCTCTTGCAACATCGTGTCTCTTCTGTGGTCTTGTGCTTGTTGATCAGTATGAATACCACCATCAACCTCAATCACCAGTTTCAGTGAATGACAGTAAAAATCAACAATAAAATTATACAACGCAAATTGACGACGAAATTTATAGCCATCCAGTTGTTTACCTTTCAAACGTTGCCACAGCTGTTGTTCAGCCGGTGTCGGACGGAGCCGTAATTGTTTAGCCGCCCAAGTAATTTGACGGTGTTGTCTAATGAGATGTGGAAGTTGCGGTCTAATAAACATAAATAAGCGCCCCGGTGGCGCTCTCTAATAGGTACGTTATCACAATTTAATAATAAGATCAAGCCTGCCTGCCTGTGATTCCTACTCCCTCCACTCCTTCAGAGGAGGGAGGGCTGGGGAGGGTGGTATGAATGAGGAGAGGTGTGGTGAGGGGGCAGTTTGTCCTCAATTCCATATAGTCCTATACTACCTGTATATGAAAAAACTATTTTTTGGCTTAGGCATCACCCTGGCCTTACTGGGTGCGGGTTGTTTACCCGATAAAAACATTCCGAGTACCAATAGTACCGTGAGTGATACAGTCAATTTCACGTCGGATGAAATTGCCACCATCATGCTCTACGAGGTAGACGTGTTAGGACGAGTATTTGCCGTTCGTCCCGCGGTGGTTCAATTTAATGGTCAGTTGGATGAGGCAAATGATGGTTCAGACTATTATGTGGCTCGCAACTGGCTTGATGAGTTAACCGGTAAAACAGCCATGTCTGAAGCGGTCACAAAATATGTCAGTGTTGACCAAGCAGAAGCCCAAATCATTGAACTGGCTGGAGACAATGAGCGTTTGCAAGCTCCTCAACCAGTGGGTGACACGTGGGTGGTTTATGCCACGCCAGCTAGTGAAACTGAATCGGCCAGTGTAACGTATCGCATGACTATTGAACAGTACGGTGTGCGGATTACGGTATTTGATCGTGGCACTGACACCCAAGCAGATTTATTAGAGTTAGCCAACGATTTAGCCGCGACCCAATTGACTAAATTTGGCGGTGCATTAGTGCTCGGTGCAACGCTCACGGACAATGCTGCAATCGATTATCTACCGACGAATGTAGTCGGAGCAGATTATATGGGTACTAGTTTTGTGACTGCCGAACAATGGTTAGGCACAATCTATGATATGGATTCCGAAGGAGTTGATGGTTTTGTAACCGGCGGCATTCGTCGCTGGCAGTTGCAAAGCCGGCCGAATGAAGTGGTTGAAGTAGTGGTGCTCGAGATGGAATCTGACGAAGCCGCGGCCGAGTATATCGCCGGTTTTTTACCCAGTTTGCCTGATGCGACGGAAATAGCGCTGCCAGCATCCATTGCCGATCAAGCCGATGCCGTGGTGAATGCGGATGCTGAATTAGTAGAGTTGCAAGCCAGCCAAGATAATTACATTATCGATATCTCAATTTTTGCTCCGCTAGATGTAGCCGATCTTACTGCTGCACAGGATGAGTTAGTGACCATTGCTGAAGAAGTGTTGACTGGTTCCGTTACTTCTACGACCACGACTACCACCACAACGGTGTCAGAATACCCTGATATGACTGCTGATCAGTTAGCACTGGCATTGTTCACACCAGATGATGTGGCCGCTGCAGTAAGTGACGCGCATGCCCTGCCGCTCGAATTTAATGGTCAGCTTGATCCAAATTTAAAGGACTACAATTTTTATCTTGGTCAGCTGTGGAATGATGCTGATTCCAACCGGTTATTGGCCACGGCGATCACACAGTATACCTCGCCTGAAGCGGCCGAAGCCAATGTAGATGAACTGTCGGCTGACTGTAATCTTGACCTCACTGGTGACATCGGTGACGTGCTGTACATTTGTTACGACGACCCGTTGATTTATTACGGTGGTCCATCTGATCCAGCCGTGATGGTGTATCGCTTTACGGTAGGTCAATATGGTGTGCGCATTGATCTCACGGATACGGGTGATGTGGCAGATGAAGACTCGGTGATTTATGATCGGTTAGATGAAATCATCTCTGCATTGGCCCTGGCTCTGGAAGCTCGTTTGCAAGCTGTACTGGGTGATGAAACGATAGCGCTCACTGTTACCCCCTCCGTGACCACATTGCCAAGTGCATTAGATGGAACAACTGTGGTGGGCACCGGTGCCTTAACAGCCGAGGAATGGATGACACTCACTGGAGATGATGTCTCTGAATTGAATGGATTTACCAGCGGAGCTGTTCGACGTTTTCAAATTGATGAACGACCTAATGAAGTGCTCGAGGTGATTGTGATGGAATTTGCTACGGCCGAGCAAGCCGAAGCGCTGGCGGCGGATTTTGAGGATAGATCAGCCGATAGCGGGATTGCGGAAACGCAAGGTGTCAAAGACTACTTTTTCTATGACATCAGTATTTTCTCACCGTTCGGTGAACTGGATACCGCCGCAGCCGATGCGGATCTGGCCACCTTTCGATCTGTGATTTTAGAGTAACACCTACCCCGTTTTTTACCTCCCTCTACTCCTAACCCCCTCCACTCCTTTTTGAGGAGGGAGGGACGGGGTGGGAGGTATTATTTTGGTTGACTTTTCCCGGTTTTTCTATAAGGTGTCTTAGCTTGCATCCCGCAAGTTGTTCCTAGAAAACTCGACTAGTCTACCCCCCAACCCCTAGGTGTCCCATGATCGCAGGATCTTCTGGTTCTCGGCTCCCCATCAACGTGGCTTTCGCCACCACCCGCGCCGACGGCAAGGTCGTTCCGCTCTACCACCTCTACACCGGTGGACCGGATGACGGCGCCTTCAAGCGGGCTGTGGACGACGGCATCGTCACGGGCAAGGGGCACGACATCAACGTCGTGGACTCCGGTGGCAGCAAGCTCGTCATCGTCAACGTCGGCAAGCAGGCGGACCTGACGTCGGACGACCTGCGCATGGCCGCGGGCTACGCCTGCGGCTGGCTGCGCAGCCACACCAAGCTGCCGCGCCAGGCCGGGCTGTTCGTCAGCCAGGCTGCCATCGCCAACGGCGAGGTTCAGCTCCTCGTCGAGGGCTGGGAGCTGCGCAACGATTCGGTCAAGCGCAACCCCAAGGCGCGCCAGGCCGAGACCGCCGTCACGCTCCACATCGTCGCCAACTCGCGCACCAAGGGCGATGGGCTCGAGCAGCAGGTCCAGCGTGGCCAGCTCATCGGCAAGTACGCCCGGTGGGTGCGGCACATCGGCAACCTGCGCGCCAGTGAATCCCCGCCGCACGTCCTCGCCAGCGATATCCGCCGGCTGCTGGTGGGTCTGAAGGGCGTCAGCTATCCCTGCGGGAGCGTGCTCAACGAGGCCTTCTACGAGGGCAACGATCACCCGCACAACAATCGCCGCTTCGGCAGCTTCCTGTCCGTGGCAGTCGGTTCGGAGGAGCGGCCCCACGGCGTGCTGGCACACTACAAATGCGGCCGGCCTGGTGCCAAGACGGTCGCCATCGTCGGCAAGGGCGTGGCGTTCGACACTGGCGGTCTGCTGCGCAAGCCGGGACCCGAGGCCATGAACGACATGTTCCTGGACGACCTCGGCGCCGAGGAGGCTACCGCGCTGTTCGCCTTCCTGGCGGAGTGCGGGGCGCCGTTCAACCTGGTGCTGATGGTGAACTTCACCTACAACATGGATGGCACGTTCCCGCGGGACATCATCACCGCGCGCAACGGCATGCTCATCGAGGTGAACCACACCGACGCCGAAGGGCGACTGACGCTGATCGATGGCAATGACTTCGTCGTCGAGCGGTTCAAGCCGGACTTCGTCATCGACATTGCCACCCTCACCGGGGCGGCGATGACGGCGCTGGGCGGCCGCGTGGCCATGTTCAGCTCGGACAAGGCCGACCAGCCGATGTCCGCGCTGTACGACGCCATCACGAAGTCGGGCATCGGCTTCTGGCCCATGCCCATGCCGTTCAACCAGGCGAGTCTGCTGGACAGCGACGAAGCCGACCTGGTGAACACCGACCTGACCAAGAAGTACGGCTGCGGTACGGCGGCGCTGTTCCTGGCCCTGGCTCTGGCCGAGACCAACCGGCGCTGCAGCACCAGGACGGTGCTCTGGCACATGGACATCGCCGGCATGATGGAGGTGGGCAAGCCGAAGGGCTACCAGATCCCCGGCGCGGATCCCATGAGCTTCATCGGCCTGGCCTATGGTCTGCTCGCCCTGGCGCAGCGGCGCAAGCTGCTGGCGCCGCTGCCGGTCAAGAAGACGAAGTAGTAGCGAGGAGGAAGGAGGAACACGCGGGGAGGGGATGATTTCAGTGATGACATCGTCCGCCTCCCCGCCGTTCTTATGCCGATAACAGTTAAATGTTGTCGATAGAAGAACTACTCGGTAGGTGTTATACTGACTCCCCATGATCGCTATCTTATCCACCTCCACCGATTTTATTTCGGTGGCCACAGCCGAACCCTACACCACCACCATCGCCATTTCGGGTACCGATCTGGATGAGTTGTTATTTAATCCAGTCGATGTGGTGCTTGGCCCATTAACCGGCACCGTCGTGTCTGGTGATGACACAGCCGTCAATCTAAGTTTCACCTTGGATAGTAGTCTACTCACAGATCGTGAGGCGAGCTACCCCATCACCATCAGTGCAGCTGGGGAAGTCGTCGTGACGAGTGGTGACATTATGGTGTTCAATCCCTTTGTTGGTGAGTATGTAGCACAACAGTCACAGCAATTTTTGAACAGTATTGAGCATCCGCATAAACGGAACAAACAAACCATTGGCTTGAATGTACATCAAACCCTAGGGAGCGATGTGGATCACGATGCGTTGTATGCGCAACGACTAGAGGATAGTAATACCGTTTGGGTACGGGAACATGTCAGCTATGAAGAAGTGATGGGTAGCGATAGTGCCGCCTGGTTAAAACGTTACGATCAAACCTTTTTACAGTATCGCGATAACGGACAGCGCGTGGTGGTGATGTTGGCCTATGGCACAGGTGACGATGTCTACCAAGAGCCAGACAGTTGGAAACAATTTGTGCGGATGATGGTGAAACGATACCGCAACTATGTGGATGTCTGGGAAATCTGGAACGAGCCCGATAGCGATACCTACTTATCACCCCACAGTAATTGGCGCAGTTATCGGCATATCTTAAAAACCGGTTCCGAGATGGTGCGACAATACGATCCTGATGCCATTGTTTTGAATGGCGCCATTGCCGATATTACCAACACCGAATTTATTACCCAATTATACAAACACGGTAAACGGTATTTTGATGATCTGAATGTCCACCTCTATTATTGTTTACAATCCGATGCGTTGAGTCCGGATATTGAGCAGTTGCAGAAGGTCATAGCTAAATATCGCAAAGATGAACAGATTTGGGTCACGGAATTTGGCTGTTCTACCGGTAGTGCTGGTGTCACTAACAAAGAAGTGAAGCACTATACTAAGCAAGTGACCAAAGAATTATTATCCTTCAATAACGTTGGGCCTATTTTACTGTATACGATGCGCGATCGGACGTATTTAACAGATGATCCGTATGAAGCCTACTTTGGTCTGATGGATGAAAACTTATCGCCAAAACCAGTGTGGCGCTGGTACAAATTACTACAGAAAAATTGACAAAACCCCATTTTTTGCTACAATTTCCGCATGTCTGAATTACCTGTGCGTGGTCCTGAGCGCCCTCTTAGGCCAACTCTAGCCGCCGTTGTACCTACTCAAGAAAGAACACCATCCAGCACGCTGCACCAAGCTCTGTTGCGATTAGAAAAAACCTTAAGCACTCTGCCATTAGATGATCTCGCCCGAGTGGATACGCAGTCAGTTATGGATGAAGCCCGGACGCTACTTGAACAAACCAAAAGTGGTTTTGATCTCAAAGCAAGCGGTGCAACAGCGGCCACGGCTTTGCTCGATCGGGCTAAACAACTGCGTGGTATGCTGGAACATTTTGATCAAGTCATTCGTTTACGGCAAGTACAGCCAACACCAGCGGTTGAGCCGCGCAAGCACTATGATGACGAACAAGGTATTCGACAACGTTATGGAGACCTATTACAAAAAAAGTCGGATTTAGAACAGCAACAAACGAGTTGGCGCAACCTGTTTCGGCGCGGTGAGTTACAACGGTCACTGCAAATGGTGGTGGGAGACATCACTAAGTACCAAAAGAAGTATCCATTTGTATTAATCGATCACGATTATGCCAGGCCGGAGGTGCGGCAACAAGAATCACAGTATCAGCAAAAACGCCTTCAACAGAATGTCGGTGAGCGTCAGGATGCACTGAATAAGATTATGGCCGTACAAAAAGCTGATATCTCATTGGAACTGCAACGTAGAGAGTTAAAACAAACCAAATCTACAACCAATCCAGAAGGCTATCGTGAAGACAGCACCGCCAAATTCGCTCAATTACAAAGATTGTTAACAATGCGACCAGGTCGATGGGAGAGTTACGATCAATGGTATCGCAACTGTACTGCGGCCGAGGGCTATCTCACCGTCTACAGCAAGTTAGGCATCCAAGAACAATCACAAACGGCTAAATATTGGCAAGATAAACTTCAAGTTCTAGCCGAGATTAAACCGACATTGTTTGGCAGAGCGGCCTGGCAAAAACAGTATGATCATGCCACTAGCGAGCGTGCTTATCATTTGCAGTTGGCTAAAGCAGCCAGCCACCGCACTCATCTTCGAGCGGCGGCTTAACTAGAACGTAATTGTTCGAATGGCGTCGTTGGTCGTATCGGCGACGTACATTTTGCCAGCCCGGAAATCAAAGCCTTTAGGATTATGCCACTGGGCAGCGCTGCCAGCACCATTCACGTACCCGACACTGCCGTTACCCGATAAGGTCATCACAACTCGACTAGTCAAATTCATCGCCCGCACTTTGTGTGAACCAGCTTCCGTCCAATACAGAATTCCATTTTCTTCTTTGACATATTCTGGAATAGACAAACCACTCACGACCGTGGTCACTGCTTTGGTTGTTACGTTCACTGCTTTAATAGCACCATTGTACTTATCGGCGACATACAGTGTTTTGCCATCACTCGATACATCTACTGTATAGGGTCCATTAAAAATACTGGTGCTACCATTACCGGCAATTAAACTGGTTTTGCCAGTAGCAATATTCACTGATCGAATGCGGTTATTACTGCCTTCCGCCACGTACAAGGTATTACCATCCGGTGAGATCGCGATTCCAGTGGGGCGATTAAAATAGGCACAACCCGCTACGGCTAAATCATATTCATCTGCACACGGTCCGCCTTCTGCATAACCATTCGAATCTTGCGTAAGAAAAGCGAAATTATTACCACCGGCACCGGTGATATAATGCGTTTCGCCGGTAGCGGTATCGATTTTGCGAATGCGGTGATTGTTCCGATCCACGACATACAACCAATCATCATCGGGGGATAACGCGATGGCGGTCGGGTCAGAGAAGCGTGCACCATCACCCGTGCCTTCACGGTAACTGTCCATTTCGTGGCCAGCCAGCTCAGATAACTTATCGGCGGTTAAATCGTACACCGCTAATTTATTATTCTCAGACAGATACAACTTGGTACCGTCGCTCGAAAAGACCAAATCTTTCGGTCGACCAATCAAGGCTTCGGCCGCACTGCCTATATTATCTTCAAAGCGGTGCTCACCGACAATATGCTCTGGTGCGGTGCCATCGTTACGCCAAGCTAAAATCGATGAACCACCTTTATACAAGACATAGATGCGGTTAAAGGTAATGGTATCGGCATGGTCAGGTTCTTTGGCACACAGTTCTACCACGGCGCGGAGATGCTTGCTGGGTTTGCGCAATTTAAATTGCAACGTAGCCATAAATTTTCCATTGGCCAGCGGCTCCATCCGCAAACCTTTCATCGGCACCACTTTACCGATGCGTTTTGGTTTAGCGGGCAGGGTGCGGAAGGTTTTGAAATCGGTGTACTCCTGGCAGCCACTGTTGGTACAAGCTTGGACGCGGAACTGGTAATCTTGGTTTGGCACTAAGTAACGCTTCGGGATTTTTTTATGGGTTTTGGTCAAGTTACGGAACGTTTTGAGGCGCTCGTCATTGTGCCACAGTTGCAGGTTAAACGACTCGGCACTGCGCATCCCACCCCAATGGACGCGAACACTGCGCGATGCCCGATGGTTGGTGGATAAGACTGGCAAGCCAAAAATGCGACTTTGTTCGTAACCACTTTCATTCCGGGTGCGTTGACGCATCCGTTTGCGGTCAGATAGGTTTTTATTATCGTATTGGGTTTTTACGCGGAAGAAGACTTGATCACCTTGGTATTGTGGTTTCAGCATGAAATCTTGCTCATACAAGGTCTCTTGATTATTCAATGTCAGCGCCCATTTGGTGCGCCAGGCTGTTTGACCAGCTTTACGCATCTTTAAACCACAAGTCGGCCCAGTCTCTTCTTTGGCGGCTGGTGCATATAATAAACTTTGATCCCAGGAATAGTATTCTTCCCAATCTAGGGTCTCTTGCCGTAACAGCACATCGGATGGCCAGTTCAGTTGTTCGGTTTCTCTGACTTTGGAGAGTAATGTGGTACTGACGACCGACACACTACTGCTGGGGTCTGGTTTACCTAAACGGACTTTCCAGATCTCATTAAATACTCCAATCGAATAACTAGAAACCACATACAAATTACGTTGTTGTAAAAAGATGCCACCAATATCTTCTAGATTGGCAATCAGCGGGTCAGACACTGCTCCAGTGGTCACATTGACTGAGCGCACAGTCCCTTCACCAGCGTTCACAAAAATAATACTGCGCGCGGATGGCCAGTATAATAATTTGGTCGGTTGATTTAAACCACTCGCAAACTCGGTAGCACTACCACCTGCCCGATTGATCCCCAAGATCCGGTTGTTACCGGTATCACTGATAAATAGAGTATCTCCATCAATGGCTACACCCTGTGGTCCAGATAAACCGGTCAGGAAGTTACTCACTTGGCCATTTTCTATTTTCCGAATGACATTGTTATTGGTATCGGCAATAAAGAGCTGTTCACCATTTTCTCCAAACACGGCAATATCCTTTGGTTCGGCAAATTGAGCACTGGCTGCGGCACCATTACTAAAACCATACTCACCTGAACCGGCAACTGCTTCCAAGTCACCGTTAGCAGTGACCTTTTCAATCTTATTGTTGATGGTATCTACTAAATAAATGTCATCGGCATCGGTATCGAAACCGCGTGGTTCATCCACATAGTTGTCTGCATCCGGTCGGCCTAAAAATGTGGCCGTGTCGTATGTAGCGGCATGGTTCGCCAGCAGTGGTAAGGCCAGCAGTACGCTAGCGGTAATCAGATAGTGTTTCGTTTGCATCAACCCTCACTATAGCATAAGATAGAAAACATGAAACGCTTAGGGATCTTAGGTGGTGGGCAATTGGGTCGAATGCTGATCCAAGCCTCCCTCAATTACAATATCTACACGAAAGTGCTTGATCCGGATGCCGAGGCGCCCTGCCATGGCCTGTGTAATACCTTTGTGCAAGGATCGTTTGATGATTACGATACCGTAGTCGCTTTTGGCCAAGATGTGGATATCCTCACGGTTGAAATTGAACATGTAAACGTCGCTGCCCTGCGCACGTTGGTACAGCAAGGTAAACAGGCCTTTCCTCAACCGGATGTGTTAGAACTGATCCAAGATAAAGGTGCCCAAAAACAGTTTTATGCTAAACACCAGATTCCAACCGCTGAATTTGTGTTGTGTACTGGACTCGATGAAGTGAAAAAATACCAAGGTGTTTTTCCGGTGATGCAAAAGCTGCGCCGTTTAGGGTATGATGGTAAAGGAGTGAAAAAAATAAATTCGGCCAAAGAGTTAGCTCAGGCCTTTACTGAACCATCGTTACTAGAAAAGTGCATACAGTTTACTAAAGAGTTAGCAGTCATTGTCGCTCGCAACGAACGGGGTGATATCACTACGTATCCAACGGTCGAGATGAAGTTTCATCCGGAAGCTAATTTGGTGGAATGGTTATTGGCGCCGGCTCGTATCACTGCCGCGGTAGATAAAACTGCCAGAGAGATCGCCATGAAAATAGCGGAGGCGCTACAAATGGTTGGCGTGTTGGCCGTAGAGATGTTTCTGACGGAAACGGGTGACATTCTAGTCAACGAGATCGCTCCGCGGCCACATAATAGTGGACACCACACCATTGAAGGGAACATCACTTCGCAGTACGATCAACATCTACGGGCGATTATGAACTGGCCGCTGGGTTCGACCGCTACTCGTTCACCGGCGGTTATGATAAACTTAATCGGTAATGTTGGACAGCTCGAGGCAGTGTTAGCAGTTCCGGGAGTGTATGTGCATCTCTATGGCAAAACCGTTGCCAAGCCGTTCCGTAAGATGGGACACATTACAGTGCTGCACGACGATGTGAACCAAGCATTACAGACAGCTTTAGATATTAAGACCAAAGTACATCTATGACAAAACCAGTGGTTGGTATCATCATGGGCAGCGATTCGGATCTGACAATCATGCAACAGGCCGCTGATATGCTCAATCAGTTTGGCGTTGCGTACGAACTCACCATTGTATCCGCTCACCGTACTCCCGACCGAATGTTTGATTATGCCAAAGCGGCGGCTGGGCGTGGTTTACAAGTGATCATTGCCGGAGCGGGCGGCGCGGCACATTTACCGGGGATGGTGGCTTCATTAACTACGTTACCAGTTGTGGGTGTGCCCATTAAATCCACTAACTCAATTGATGGGATGGATTCACTGTTGTCGATTGCGCAAATGCCAGCTGGCGTTCCTGTTGCTACTGTGGCGGTCAATGGTGCCACCAACGCCGGTATTTTAGCGGCACAAATTGTGGCTTTACAGGATGCGGCGGTACAAGCTAAGTTAGCGGCGTATAAAACTGAACTGAAAGATAAAGTCCAACAATCGATTGATCGTTTAAAATAGGCTACATCCATTTATGCAGATCGCAAAATTTACTACCCAAACTGCCGAGCAAACCCTGGCCGGTTTTAATGTCACGGTTGCAACGGGCTTAACAGCCGATCGTGTGACTGCGTTACAACAGCAGTATGGTCGTAATGCGTTAGTAGATCATCATATTACTCCCTGGTCGATTTTAATCCGCCAGTTTAAATCCTCTTTTGTCTATTTATTAGTGGGTGCTGCGGTGCTGGCCCTGATTCTAGGTGAGACCATTGATGGTGTGATGGTGCTGATCTTTGTGGGTGTGAATGCCGCGCTCGGTTTTTTTCAAGAGTATCGTTCAGAGAAAACCAGTCAACTGTTGAGTCAGTATACTGTTCCACACACCAAAGTCCGGCGCGCCGGCACAGTGCAACGGATTCCCAGCCCCCAAGTGGTGCCTGGAGATATTCTTTTGTTTGAGGCTGGCGATATTATCCCAGCGGATTGTCGCGTTGTGCAGGGGGATGACGCCATGGTGGATGAAACTATCTTAACCGGGGAATCGATTCCGATTCAAAAAACGATTACTGCCCTTACCAAAGCGACCGACGAAATATATGAGGCCAGTAACATTTTGTTCGCGGGTACAACTGTGGTCAGTGGGGAAGTAGTAGGAGCGGTGATTGCCACTGGTAGCGATACCGCTATGGGCGAAGTGGCCAAACTGACAACCGAAACCAAACGGGTTAGTAGTTTTGAAGTGGAGATCAATCATTTTAGTCGGTTTATTTTGCGTTTAGTCGTCATTACGTTGGTCATTATCTTTATCGTGAATTTAATTATCAAGGGGCCAACCGATTGGGTTGATTTAGTGATTTTTGCCATTGCCCTGGCGGTGGGTGTGATTCCAGAAGGTCTACCAGTTGTTACTACTTTTTCGTTATCGCGCGGTGCCTTACGTTTATCCAAGAAGCACGTGGTAGTGAAGCGCTTAACGGCCATCGAAGATTTAGGTGGAATCGAAGTGTTGTGTACCGACAAAACCGGAACCATTACGGAAAATAAACTGACTGTAGCGGAGGGGGATGCTACCGCCTTATGGCATGCCGCCCTCGCTAGTCTGGAAGTAGTGAAAGACCAGAGTGAGCAACCGAATAATGCGTTTGATTTAGCGATCTGGAAAGCGATCACACCAGATCAGCAAGCGGCTTTAGCCAAAGCCAAGCGCTTGGCAGAAGTACCGTTTGATCCTGAACGACGTCGGAATAGTGCCTTAGTGGAAGCCGATAACCAGCGGGTCTTAATTGTGCGTGGTGCCGTCGAAATTCTGTGTGGTTTTTGCCCAGCGCTAGATGAAGCGGCCTGTGAACGCATGCAGCTGTGGGTAGCTGAACAAGGTAAGCTCGGTCGCCGGGTGATTGCCGTAGCCAAAAAAACTTGGACCAAAGATAGTTATGAAATGGAAGATGAACTGACGAATCTGGAATACGTAGGGTGTTTATCGTTTGTCGATCCGATTAAGGAATCAACTCATGAGGCAGTGGCTGACGCTAAAGAACTAGGTGTGGTGGTCAAAATGATTACTGGTGATAGTAAAGAAGTAGCCGGCGCGGTTGCCTTGGAAGCGGGGCTAGCGGCTACGGCTGACGCTGCTTTGTTGGCGGCCGATTTAGAAGCCATGCCGCATGACCAGCAATTAGTGGCCGTGCGTGAGCATAATGTCTTTGCTCGTGTGTCGCCGAAACAAAAATTTCATATCATTCAGTTATTGCAGGAACAGAAATTACACGTCGGCTTTTTAGGAGAAGGGATTAACGATGCTCCAGCCTTGAAGGTTGCCAATATTTCTTTGGTCGTACAAGGCGCTTCAGACATTGCTCGGGAGGCCGCCGATGTTATTTTACTGAAACAAAGTTTGGATGTCATTATGGATGGCATTCGTGAAGGTCGGGCAGTCTTTGCTAATACCATGAAATATATCCAGGCTACGTTGTCTTCTAATTTTGGAAATTTTTATGCCGTGGCCATTGTCTCGCTCTTTATTGATTTCTTGCCGATGCTACCGTTGCAAATTTTGTTGGTGAACCTATTATCCGATTTCCCAATGATCACCATTGCGGCTGATCGCGTAGATCAAAGTGAATTGCGTAAACCCAAGAGTTATCACATCAAAGATATTTTGTTGCTGGCCACCTTCCTTGGTATTGTCAGCACGGTGTTTGACTTTATCTTCTTTGCTTTATTCAGAAACTTACCACCATCTGGTTTGCAAACTAACTGGTTTATCGGCAGTATCATTACAGAGCTGCTGTTCTTATTTTCGATTCGTCGACATGGTTTCCTGATTCGTGGTACTCGGCCAGCGCCAATTATTATCATACTAAGTTTGGCGGCTGCCGCGCTGACCGTGATTATTCCATTCACCAGTCTGGGTCATAATATTTTCCAATTTACCAGTCCAACGCTGATGCAATTAGCCACCATTGGTATTGTGGCAGCTATTTATCTGGTGGTCACCGAAAGCGTCAAGCTACTTTACTTCAAACGCCAAACCTCTGAAGCGACTTAATGGACTACCATCGTGGAAAAGTTTTAGAGGTTTTAGATGAGGGCGTGACCTATGATGAGTTCACGCAGCTAGATTTACCGTATCAAAAAGTAAAAGCCGAACTCGATACGGGTGCTGTGGTGGTAGTGGAGTATGGTGATGTCTACGGGTTACAATCCGAGCAATTGGTACAAGCTGGCGATGCGGTAGTGATTGTAGAATCAGTTGGCTCCACTGGTCTGCAATACAGTATCATTGATCATTACCGGTTACCCTGGCTGGGATTAATTGTTGGCGTGTTTATCGTAGCGGTGATTATCTGTACCCGCTGGCGAGGAGTAGGCGCTTTAGTGAGTGTGGCCATTTCATTGCTGGTGTTGGTGAAGTGGTTGGTACCTCAATTGTTGCATACGGACTATCCCTTACTGCTGACATTTAGCACCTTGGTGGTGTTGGCCATCATCACGTTTTATTTAGGGCATGGTACATCCAGTCAGACGACGTTGGCGTTGGTCTGTACCATTCTTGCTCTGGGACTAGCCATGGGTACGGCTAGTTTTGCTACCTGGCTGCTCGATTTGTCTGGGACTGGTTCAGAAGCGGCGCTCAGTTTAAAGTATGGCTTTGGCCAAGATGTGCAGTTGAGCAGCTTATTGTTAGCCGGCTTACTGATTGGTGCGCTTGGTATTTTAGATGATGTCACGACTGCTCAAGTGCAAGCCGTGCATGAGTTAAAACAATCTGATCCTGGCCTGACCTGGCAGCAATTGTTCAAAAAAGCCTATCGGATTGGACGGGCGCATATTGTCTCTTTGGTGAATACCTTACTGTTAGTGTATGCCGGTACCGCTTTGCCTGCGTTTGCTGTGTTATCCACTTATTCGGCGCAACCATTTTGGGTGGTGTTCAATAGTGAAACTTTAATGGAAGAGATGATCCAGATGTTTGTGGGCAGCTTTACCTTAGTGTTAGCGGTACCACTCACTACGCTGGTGGCCGCCTGGTGGGTTAGTGGTGAGCACCGCCGGCTGACATAAACTTCAGGCCAATAACAATAGTAGCCACTACCATAATCACTCCAATAATTTTTACCGTGTTTTCATCAACGTTCAAATTGACACCCAGGTTGGCCAAAGTCAATGGTTGCTCAGTAGTGGTGTTGGTATCTGCTTGCAGACTATCCACCTGAATTACGGTACTGTTAGCGGTATCTACGGTAATGGTCATATCGGATCGATCAAACTTTTTGAGCACATCGGTCGCGTCGATCACCCACAGCAGTTCGCGTTGGTCAGTTAATTTAGCGATGGTAAATTTGTTTCCGTGAGTGTTACGGTAGCTGGGTAAAGCACAAATCCCTTTTTTACACTGATAGACAGTATCATCAACTTTAATTGTAATTCTTTGACCAGCTCTTTTGCCATCAACCAACACGGTTAAACCAGGAGTATGATTTGCCTGATTTTGTCGCATCACATACGGTACCACAACTAAGCCTACTGTCAGCAGTAGAACAATGACTATAAACCAGCGTGCTCCATTCATCATAAGTGGCGCCAATTGTAGCACAAAAATAAAGCTTGGCAAGAGGCTGGACCTACGTTACCATTAAGTGACAAACATTAACCACTAGCTAAATATGACGTTACCAAAAAATATTTTTTACTTAGGGCTACTAGTCACTAGCTTAGTTGGTTGCGTGCAAACGGATACGACGGATACTGAACCATACCAACCGGTCATTAATCCTTCAGATTTTACCACCACGATCGATAATTCCTACTTCTCTTTACCAGTTGGGAAAACCTTAACGTATGAAGCCGATACAGCTGATGGTCATGAGCGCATTGCAGTGGTGGCGACCGCGGAAACTAAAGAAATTATTGGGGTCACTACCTTGGTGTATTGGGATCGGGTGTGGCTGGATGATGTGTTGATTGAAGATACCCATGATTATCTGGCGCAAGATAACTTGGGTAATGTCTGGTACTTCGGCGAAGATGTTGATAATTACGAAGAGGGTTTACTAGTTGATCACGATGGTTCCTGGATGGCTGGCGAAGATGGTGCCCAGCCTGGTATCTGGATGAAAGCCAATCCACAAGTAGGGGAAACGTATCGCCAAGAATATTACCAGGGTGAAGCCGAAGACATGGCGGATGTGATCTCTTTAACGGAAACAGTCACTATACCGTACGGCAGTTACGACAATTGTCTGCAAACGTATGATTATACCCCACTTGATCTCACCTCAAAAGAATACAAATACTATTGCCAGGCAGTCGGTGGCCTGGTGCTAGAATTAGGTGTGGATAGTGGCGAACGGACAGAGCTGGTGGCGGTGGAATAACTATTTAGACTTCAGTATAGTCTCCAGCTGTAGGCCGGTCAGTGTTTTGATATCACGTAACAGTAAAAACACAGCTACGACCAGAATAGCCGTGGAGGGTAGTGCAATCACCGGATAACTGTACGCGGTTAGGCGGCCTAACTCGGCGGTAAACTCGGCCGTACCGGGCGGACTGGTAACGATTAGTTTGGCTAGTACATAATTCAGGATGCCAGACACCAGAAATGAGAACGCCACCAGATAGGTAGCTCGCAAAGTTTTGCGTTCAAAGGTTTGCTGAGTGGCCGGTGTAGTGAGTTTACTCATAATCAGAGCTTCATTGGCGATTTGAAACAGTAATTTTTTCACGAGCGGAAATTTTGTCCGTGCGGTAATCAGTACGCCTATTCCAATCAGTAGGGGAACAGCGGCTTCTTTGATGGCTACCCACTCCAGTGGTAATGCTAGTAAGCCAATACCTCCCGTTAGAACAATACTGATGATACCTAGGATAGAAACAAAATTATAGCGTTTGGTTTTGGCTAGGTCATAGAGGCCATACCCTAACGGTAAGCTTAATGCCAGTAACAAACCATAGACAGGCCCCAAGTAAGTGGCACTACTGAACTTAGTCAAAATAATACTGGGCAGAACGATATTAACAATCAAGTTGAGCATACGGTTAGTTTACTTGTACGCTGACCGAGTCGGAAACATCATCTTTATATTTGGCTTTGAAAATAATGTTGCGGCGGATTTTTAAACGCAATTTGAACTTGCCATTTTTGGTGGTGGTGACTGTAGCAAATTTTTCGAACTGACCATCTTTAAAGCGGCGCCACAGCGTTACTGTTTTACCACTTTTGCCGCTTTTGATGGTACCGGTTAATTTTACATAGTCATATTTTTCTACTGACTCATCACTCACATTCAGTGTCAGTGGTGGGATCGGTGCTACGGTTAAGGCTTGTGACACTCCTTGTGCCAGTGGGTGTAAGGCCTGGGGTTCCTCATCTTCACTCACGTTAGATTCTTCTGGTAGTGTGGTTGAAAAACTGACATATGCCCCTCCAGTCACAGCTTCTACTTCGGCTTGTGCTTGGGCATCATCTTTATACACCGCCATATCTTCCGCAGAGTACTCTTCCTCACCATCATATTCGGCCATCAGGTTTAAAGCTGAATCTGGCATGAACAGTTCAAAGTCCCCGGTATCACCAGCATCACCTTGTACCGTAGCACCCATCGCATTGTTGGATTCACTGGGAGTGGTTAAGGTCCATTCCTGAAAGTTGGTGGCTAACCAAGAACCAATGGTCGCTGCACCAGGTCCGTTTTCACCTTCTGCCGCTGGGAAACTAATGGCAATAATGGTTAAAGTTTGGTTTTCATCTAATTCCAGACTACTTTGACTATCAATTTGCTGTAGCGCTACCGCTGTGTAGGTGACAGTAAATGTACTGTTATCAGGATTGTAGTGGACGTTATCTTCTAAGGTCATATCTCCGCCCGATACAAACGTAAAGGCTGGTTCTTCAGACACCGTAAAGTTGGCCTCGTATTGCGTACCAATCTGACCTTTCAGCCAGAAGGTATAAAAGTTTTCTTCACTCGCTTTTTGGTTGTCTGGTGGAGTAATGTTTTCATCTTCAGTTGGACTAACACCATCTAAAGTAATACTATCAGCACGACTAGCGTGTGGTAGTAATGCCAACAAACTGATCACACCAACTAAAATGTAACGATAGGACATAGAGAAGATACTAATCATTAATGTGACTAGTATACCACAGCCTATGGTTAGTGGTTAGGTTGAAGAATGAGTTGCTGCAAATTGTTGACGAGCAGATGAATCAGTTCTTTGGCTCTAGTTTCATCTTCGCGATCAAACCAATTTAACCCTGGACTATTATTCCCTTCAATAAAGTAGAGGTGGCCATGGTTGCTTTTAATGAAATCCAGCGTGTATAAAGCGGTCTTGTTCGGAAAGTGTTGTTTGATCTCTGTGATCATCGTCAACACGTCTGCTGGAATTTTATCTAGGGTCAGATACACCACTTCACCGCCTTGTTGGGCATTAGCTCGAAATTCTCCAGCTTTGGCAATGCGCAAATAACTTTGAATAATCTGATCATTACAAATGATGACCCGTAAGTCAGAGCTGCCGGTATAGTGATCAATGGCAAAACCGGAAGCTTGAATCAGCGGCTGCAATATATAATGGGTGGCTGGGTTAAAAGGAATGGCAGTAAAGTCGGCGTCATCCGTAATTTTATAAATCTGATTACCACCAATCCCAAATTGATCTTTCAATACTAGGTCAGAACCAAAATCGTCTCGGTACGGGTGAACGCGACATTGCGCCGCTAAGGCGCGTTCAGCCTTTTCAATACTGGCCGGAGCCAGCGAATCCAGTTGCACTGTTGGTATCGTGTAACTTGGAAACTGCAAGTATGTTTCTAGTTTGTTATCAAACATAATGCGCATCGCTTGGTTATGCAATAACGGTAACGGCTTCAGGATGGTGGTTAGTATTTTATAGGCGGCGTGATTACGAGTCAGTAGATTAGAAAATTTATCAAAGATCACTTTGGTGCCAGTTACTTCTAGGTGGCGTTCCCAAGTGGTCGTATACGTCCACACACTACTAAACTGTCCGGCTGCATTAATATCATGCGTCGTCGTAAAGGCGGCTTTGAGCCCTTGTTGTTGGCAGTACTCAATAAAGTATTGGTACGTGGCATTACAATTAAAATATTCGCCATTGATTGAGAATGGAGCAGGTTCACGGTACGTTGGGTCGGCGGCACTATGTGCTAAGTGAGCATCATAGACGATCATGATGTCGAACATGCAATTACCGCTGCTCGTGCGGGATGGCTACATGCGGCGAACGGATTTGTTGAGCCAAAGTGTCTGCTTCAGCTCGTAACCTTTCTAATCCAAAGCGATCATCGGGCGGCAATGTATGAGCACGATTTCGGAGATCTTGCAGTGTGTGCAGTCGAACATCTGCTTCATCAGTCACACCCAATTCTGCCAGTCGACTACCAATCTCATCCAGTAAACCCTTTAGCACCTGGCCAGGATGTTCCTCTCTGTCAGTGGGTTCTATCATGCGATGTGGATGACCGGATTCTTGTAACATAATCAAGGACATGTTAAAGTTTTTTTTCAATTTTGTCAATAAACATGGTATGCTTATCCCATATGTTAAGTGATTTCAAACAACAACTCGCTGCAGGCTACGCCAAGGAAAAAGCCAAGCAAGTTAACTTAGCTAAACAACCTAATTCACCGGCGACCAAATCCTATCACCGTAAAGGCGGCATTATGTTGCTTGCGCTTGGTTGTATCGCTTTGCTGATCAACCTGATTACCTACTGGGTGAACGGAACCATGTTGCGCTTAATGTTAGCGGCCATGCTTGGGTTATGGGCAGTAGGGTTGTGGTTTGTCATCACCGGCCGCCGACCAGTGAAGAACAGCTAAACAGAGAACTTTATAAAGAAATGAAACCCCTATAAGGTTTCCTAAGGCAGGTATTTTTAGTGAGGTAAACGTTTTATGGCCAAATGATCAATTTAATCGCGGCTAACGCTAAGCCAATCACTACCACAATCCTAAACGATTGTTGGGGGATGTGGTCTACGACTTTCTTACCTAAATAGACGCCTAGTAATGATGCTGGAATAAAGAGAAGCATAGCCATCCATAACGTTTGGGTAAGGGTTGAACCTTCCGTCACATAGGTGGTGATGCGCACTGAATCAATCATGATGGCAATGACTGCGCCAGTAGCAATGTAGATGGCTTTAGGTAAATCAAAAGCTGCTAAGACTGCGCCACGCACTGCCCCACCCACACCAAAGATGCCAGCCAGAAATCCGGAAGCAGCTCCGCCGACTGTCGCGGTCAAGTGAGAAGCCTTGATTTTAAAGCGCGGGTTGATGAATAGATAGAGCGCGTAGCTAATTAAGAATCCACCCAACAGACGACTTAATAATGCTTCAGGTAAATCAAATGCCAACTTGGCGCCAAGGTAAGTCAGTAGCAAACCTGGCAGGCCAAAGGTGAGGACTAGTTTCCATTGAATCCCTTCGCGGAAAAACAATAATTTCCAGACATTACCAAACCAGTGGATTGCTCCAACGAGCAACAGCGTTTCTGGTAACGGCATCCAGAACAACAGGATAGGTAGCATGATGGTTGAAGTACCAAAGCCGGTCACTGTACCCGCTAAGCTGGCAAGGATTGTGACGATGCCGATGGCTAAGATCTCTGTAGCCATTAGCTTATTGCTTTCTTCAGCAGCGCGGCGATCCGGGCCTCTTCAGTAGCAGTCAACTTCTTCAGTGCGAAGGCAACTGGCCACATGGCCCCGGCATCGAGTTTCGCAGTGTCACTAAAGCCTAACGATGCGTACCTGGTTTTGAACTTGGTGGCTGCTTGAAAGAAGCAGACGACCTTATCATCTTTGGCATAGGCGGGCATGCCATACCAAGTTTTCGGTGATAGGCTAGGCGCGCTTTTTTTAATCAACGCATGGATCCGTTTAGCCATGCTACGATCCGGTTCAGACATCTTGGCAATCGCTGCCAGCACGTCATTTTCTCCTTGAGCTTTATTTTTGTTTGAGCGTGCTTCCGCTGCCAGTTCTTTGGCGCGATCCCTCATCGCTGCTCGTTCAAATTCCGAGAAAGCCGCTGATGTCTTTTTCACTGCCATAGTCGTAGTTCAAAGTTGTTAATAACGTAATGATAACATTGTGGTGGAGGTACTGCATATCCCAGTGAGCACACCTAGTCTTGACAAAACCTCCTTTTTGGACTATCCTATGGACAGTTATTTTATAATTCATTCCCTCGCTACACTCCACAGTTAGGTAGCGAAGGCGGAGCCAGGCAGCACTCCGTGAACAACACTCAAAACCGTAGGCCAACTGGCTTAGGTTTCCACTGACACAGTGGTTTTTAGGAAATGTCCCAATGAGGGGCATTTTTTGTTTGCTCTTTACCATTTTCGTCTGACTCTACTAGTGCATTCTCAACCCTGAATCCGGAAATCATTTCTGTATTCTGGGCTGCGAGTGATCAAGCGCACTTTAAGCTTGGGTGGTATATACACCTAAGCAGTGGCGATTGACCCCGTGGTTGAAACGGTAGGCTGTATGCCAAGCCATCAGGCAAGGTAGGCGGTAAGCCGTACGTAAGGAGGCCACGTGGCCCGTTCGAAGTCTGAGTTGCTCAGCAACATGGGAAACTGGTTCAACATCATCAAGGCGCTTGCCGACGCCGTGCTCCGCGCAGGTGGTGACGAC
>JACQPW010000074.1 GCA_016207285.1 Candidatus Kerfeldbacteria bacterium
GCAACAGGTGTTGCAGCTCTTACCGGATGATGTGCGGGGTGTGATGTTCCGTAAAATGTCAGAACTGCATAGACAACAAGCCGAGCTATTAAAGGCAGCCGAAAAAACCTTGGGCGAACAGCTAACCGTTAATGAACAAAAACTGGCTCTTCGTGCCGCTGTGATTGGTGGGATTGCTGGCGGTCTTGGTTCGTTCTTAACCCATACCTTTGCGGATGTGGTTGCCAATAAAGTGGCTGATATCGGTGAAAAGGTATTGGATTGGTTTTCGAGCGGTGAAGAAGCGCTGGCCCCAGCAGCAGCTGAAGTTGCAACGGCCGCCGATTTGGTGACGGTACCAGGGGCTGAACCGATTACCGAGGCCGGTAAAATGGCGTTCGTAGAACAGCATGGTGACCAATATATGATTGCTCTGCATGATGGCCAAATTGATGTGCATAAAATTCTTCCCGATGGCACTGGTACAACTGGTAATGACATTCAATTCTCGCGCACAATCACAGTGCCAGACTGGGATGGAGATAGTCTGCAAGCGGTCGAGACGGCTGATGGCGTCCAGTTATTGGACGATGAGGGTAAATTGCTAGGTGAGCTGCACTTTAATGAGGTGACCGGTTCAGGAACCAATGCCACTGGTAGTATCACTGAACAATTATTTGCGGATCCTGACACCAGTAAAATGCTCGATGCGATGGGCTTACAGCCCGGCGAAGTCCAGTATGATCCCAATACCCAGCTGTTCCATATTCCCGATGATGCGTTACGTGATGCTGCTGGCCATCCAGAATATTTAGGTCAAACTGCTGGTTGGCGTGCTCGCCGCATGGAGTTTATTTTGAAAGCCTTGTCAGAAGGTAAAACCGGTGAGTCGTCAGAGATGATTGTGGCGCGCGCTGAACGAGCGACTTCTAACTTGCTGTTAAAATCGGCTAGTCATGGTGACCCAACGGCAGCTTATCATGAAGCCTTTGGCAAAGATGCTGGGTTCATCAAAAAAAATATCATGCCATGGATTGATGGTGAGCGTAGTCGCGTCAGTGAACGCTGGATGAGGTTAGTGACTGAATTAAAAACCCAACCCTTGTCTGCAGCTGGTGGTGTGGGTGGAGTAGGTGGTAATGAAGTTACGTTTAGTGTTGGATCAGCTGGTGACGCAGTGCTGACCAATGCTGAAGCCGCCGCTGGTGATGCACTTGCTACAGCTGCTGAGCCGGTGGTACCACCCTACCTGTTTGATGCTGATCAAGAGTTTAAAGCAGCCGGGTTAGGATCGGCCGCTACTGGGGTTGTTGAAGGACTACTGCAAGCCACACCAAAGCCAAAGGAGCGGCCGCATGATCTGACGAGCGTTGATGAATCGAGCAGCGCTGAGGAGTTTAATGTCGAAGACACTACCAAGTTAATGGGTATAGAAGAACAGGCGTTGGCCATGGAAACGAAACGACTCACAGAGACTAAAGGTCCGCGGGAAGAGGCGGCCCTAAGAGAAATCCAGGCTTTTATATCCACCTCCGATACCGCCACCCGGCCAGTCATCGGCGTCTTAGAAACTATCCGCACCGATAGCGGCGGTACCTTGAATGGCACCCACATTGATGCGTTGGTGGCGAATGCTACGAGTATCAGCGAACTACGGCAAGTCTGTGGGGATGTGCGAAATCTATTGGGAAAAGAAGAGGCCGGCGTCCATTATGGACGATTAGATGCCGCTAATGGTGGTAGACTAGCTGCCTGGGCTACTAAACAGGAGGCAGCTCTCGACACGATTACTGAACTACAAACCAAGTTCGACAAGATGGTAGCTGGCACCGCTGCTCACATTACCGATACTAGACAAATAACAGATAGTACGGGTAAGGATAAAGGGATTACAGATACTAAGCGTCGCGCAGAACTGCTTACCGCAGCGGCTAGCTTGGCTTTACCTAGTCGAGTAGGTGAATTAGTACCGGGCGTGATTAATGATCCGAGTTGGCAAGCCTCCCTAGAAGCTAAGATTAGTCAGGCTAAACAAGAAGCGGAGTTAGCCATTGTGATGATTGATCTGAATGAATTTATCGGCACCAATGGTGATTTAGCCAAGCAAGTCCATGACCGCTTTGCGGCCGAGGGTTGTTTTGATGCCACTGACCTGTCCCTGCCGCTGCCAGCTAAAGCTAAGTACGTCATCACTTTTCTTGAGCAGATCAAAATCAAAAGTGCTGGTAAACCAAAGAAAGCCACTTTGCGAGAGTTGAAATTACTAAGTACGGAGACACCAGCGTTTGATACCGATGAACAAGCTGAGTTGAAACGGGTTTTGGATAACCTATTTATGGGGAAAGCTGATATCTTTGCCAAATAATTGAACTTTAATTGACTGACCATAGTACTATGAGCACTGAACATAGAGATGTCCAATCACCAGATATGAGCCAGTTTAGTAGCACTGATCCATATATTGTACTTGGGTTACCACTGACGGCAACAGTTCAAGATGTGAAGAAAGCTCGCAATACATTACAAAGGCGTTTCCACGCTGATGTCAATAAAGATCCTGGAGCACTTAAAATTTCAACGGCCATTAATGTTGCTGCTACTGAATTAATTAATAAGTTAGAAAAACAACCCACTCCAACATCAGCTGGTGATGAGCGACAGGAACCAGAGCAAAGCGGTAATCGTGGTCAGCGCAGACAGAGAAGTAATCGTGGACAACGTCGTGAACGTCAGCGCGGGCGGGGGCGAGGAGAACAACCAACTGCAGAACCGCAACCAGAAAAAGACCCGGCAGCTGTCAAAGCGCAAGCACTTTATGCAGCTTCACTCGATCAAGTATATGCCATTTTGTATAGCCCAGATACCAAGCGCATGGCTGAAGATGGTGTTACCGAAGAGAAAATTAAAGACTTGAGTTATGCAGCGAGAATCAGAGCTACAGCCAACGATGCTCTAGGGTTTAACTATAACGTCAAACCACCGACCCCTACTCAGGGGTTAGATAAAGGGCAAGGCAAGAAAAAAAGACGGGAACGGCCATATAAAAAAGTGGCTGCCAACCAGGATATTGAAGAGCACGAAGAAGCCTTTGACCAACTATGGTTATTAGTTGCAGATCGGTTTGATAACATTAAGACCAGACTCGAAGCGGTGTTGACGGAGGTCAATACGGCCGCCACAGATTTTGGTGACGCTGATGCCGTGCTTAAAGCCAAGGTCGGTCAGCCTGGTAGTCGTGAAGCGGGGCAACCTTTAGAAACTAAACTGTTGCGTTATAAGACGCAGCTGGAATGGAAGCGGGTGGATGCTATTCGCGATGCTACGGATTGGTTTGGGGCCCGTGTCGGTCAAATAGAAAGAGCTATGCAGCAGTTATCTGCTCGCACGGAGGAAGAGGAAACGATAACGAACCGCATTGCTAAGGTGTTTGTTGACGCTGAATTTAACAAACACGTTGACTTGGTGCGGAAAGACTTAGAGTGGTTTGAATCCCTAACTAATTTACAGATTGATTGCCCAGAGCAAGATAAGCCAGTGATTGAGCGTGTTATTAAAATCCAAGTGGAGCGTGCCAAGCGGGCAGTAGCCAAGTTTGACAGTCAACGGGCTTTTTTTATCAAGTTGGATACACTGGACGCAGAAACCAAACTGAATCCAATTGACACCATTAAAGAGCGTGTTCAGCGCATCATGTTGGGAAACCCAATTGCCGAAGATTTTATTCGGGAAGCCGACAATCGTTTGATTGGTTTGTCTCCCGATCAAGAACTGAATTTTTGGTCAGCGGTGCTTGATTTGTTTGATGAAGTAGAAGAACAGCCTGATCGAGAATTAAAAGGAGAAGATTTGCGTGCGGCTCGTTTAGCCCGCATAACAAAAATTAATGAGGTGTTAGGCATTTCTACCGAGGTGGGTGGTCGACGGCAGTTGCTCAATCCAGATGATAAGGTAGCACCTTCGGATGACAGTGTATTACCATATGGCTTTGGTCAGGTGGTAGAACGGTGTCGTAAGGATGCGGTGTTGTTGGTTGAGCTGAAAAAAGCCCTATGGAAAACCAATGCTATTCTTGGACCCAATACCAAGAAAGAGATTACTCGCATTATGCGTGGTCATCCTAACCAAGAAAAGCTAGAAGCTATTAGTGGGCCGGATGAAAGGAGCGGCTTCAATGGTTTGATCAGTAAGAAGCAGCTGGAAGCCGTTCGTATTCTAGGGCAACTCCCCAAAGAACCTAAAGCCGATGCAACTGACGAAGAGGCAGCTGCCTACACTGTCCAGAAGACTGCCGCTGAAGCCTTTACGGCTGCTTTGGCTGGGCGTAAAGTGCAAGATTTAAAATGGCGCAATGAAACCGATCGTCCGCTGATTAAACAAATTCGTATTAAGTTGCATGAGCTGTTAGAAATCGGCACCATGGATGAGCCTGATGCCGAGGCCTTGGAAGAGTTACTGTTCCCAGAACCAGAAGAGGCCAAAGGGAAAAAACCAGAGGTCGTGGTGGTACCATGGGCAGATGAAATTTTTGGTAAACGGTTACCGGCTGAATTATTTGTGGATGCCGATGGGGAAGCGACCGGCATCACGGCTGACCATGTTCGAACGGCCCTCAAAGAGTACAGCGGTCGGTTAGTACAAACTTTCCGGGTGGGGGAGAAAGACCAAGTGGCCGGTGGGTTGAATCGTGAAATATTTAAACAGTTCAAGTTGATTCAGCCAGATGAGTTGAACTTTGGTTCCTTAAATAAATTCATGGAGACGATTCAGCTGTTTGTGGAAGCGTGTGAACAATGTAAAGTTCATTTCGGTGTGAACTGGGTTACGGAGTTCCAACTGGTATTACCACCTAGTGCCGACGGTGGTAAACCCGAACCAGATCTGTCACATATCGTTCAGTTGATGGAAGGAATCAAAGGTGGTCAGCAGCCATTAGCGGCGCTCTTAGAATTAGGTAAAGCGGCTGGTGTTGATACATCCGTTTTAGAACCTGCCGAGCCTGATGCGAGCGAACCAACTCGTGTACTGGTCGAACAAATGTTCAACGGGACGGTTGACGCCGCTGTCATTACCGAAGCCTACCCACACATAGAAGAGAAAAAAGACCCTACTCCTGAAATAATAAAAGCTGCTTTGGAGGAAGATTTAGCTACTATTGAGCAAGTCTCCCGTTCAGCTGCTTTGCGTGAGGCGGTAGTGCGTTTGCTGTATTGGGTTGTTCCAGAAGGGTCAACTGCGGTGGAAACAGTGCCGATGGCTGTTGCTAAACTAGACTTATTAGCCAAGGCCTTTGTTGGCATGAAAACAGTATTTGGTGAAACCTGGGCAACCGATTGTGGTTTAATCAACAATCAAGATCCAGAACTAGAACCGTATGTCGATGAAACTCTATTGCGTAATGGTTTGAAAGCATTTGCTGAAGGTGATGATGCCTTAGATTCCTTCTGGTTTGACACGGTACCAGTGGCACGAGAACGGTTACTGAACCACTTGGATGGCGCACTGAAAGAACGGTTCGCCAAATTACAGATATCAGCAGCTGATCAATTAATGGTGTTGTTGGAATGTGTACCACGTAAACCGGGTGAGCAGCGGCCACAACTGAATCAGGCGTTTGGTCGTTTAGCTAAACTACTTGAATTTGGTAATATGGATAAAGCAGGTCAACCTAAGAAGACCGGTCGAGAGTTATTGCGGAAACTGCATCTCATTGAACTGGACGAGGCTGAAGATGTGATCTATCAGATTGCGCAAATTAAAGAAGCGATCAATAACGAAAGTTTTGACGACTAGTTAAGTATGGCAATACATTCCTTTCCTGACATGGAGCAGGCGATCGCTGCTTATTGGAAAACTCACCACATCTTCCAACGTTCACTGGACAACCGTCCAGTAGAGAAATCCTTCAGTTTCTTTGACGGCCCACCGTTTGCAACCGGTTTGCCGCATTATGGCCACATTGTGGCGTCCACCATTAAAGATGTCATTCCACGCTATGCGACGATGCGTGGTTATCATGTGGAACGGCGCTGGGGCTGGGATTGCCATGGTTTACCCGTTGAGAACCTCCTTGAACAGGAACTGGGGTTAAAATCCAAACGCGATATCGAGCAGATGGGCGTTGCTCAATTTAACGACGCCTGTCGTACGAGTGTCTTGAAATATACGAATGAGTGGAAAACCACCATTGAACGTTTAGGTCGGTTTGTGGATATGGAGAATGATTACCGCACCATGGATCCAACGTACATGGAATCGGTATGGTGGGTGTTTAAACAATTATATGATCAGGGGTTGATTTACGAAGGTAAAAAAGCCATGCATGTTTGTCCGCGCTGTGTGACTCCACTATCAAACTTTGAAGTGACTCAGGGTTATAAAGATATTCAAGATACTGCCGTGACTTGGAGATTTCTCGTCAAAGACGAGTCCACCTCTGGCGGAAAAGTAAAAATAGAGCCGAACACCTATCTACTAGCTTGGACTACGACACCCTGGAGTACACCCGGCACAACTGGTTTATCGGTTGGGCCAAACTTCAACTATCTCAAAGTAAAATCAGGTGGTGATTATTATATCGTTGTCAAAGAGCGACTAGAAATGGTATTCAATGATCGCCCTTATGAAGTGATTGAAACAATCAAGGGAACTGATTTAGTTGGTTTAGAATATGAGCCAATTTGGTCAGAGTACAAACAGTTGCCGGAAGTACACAGTAACCCCAAAGCGTATCATCTCTTTCCAGGTGACTATGTGGATGTAACCGAAGGGACCGGTATCGTTACCATCAACGGTTCGTATGGTGACATCGATATGCAAGCCGCCCAGCGTAACGACATTCCGATGGTGCTGGAAGTAGACATGGATGGTCGCTACAATAGTAAATTTGCTAAATATGCTGGATTGTCCGTTGGAGCAGCGCAGCCAAAGTTAATTGAGGAAGTCAGACAACGCTCGGTGTTTAAAGAGGAAACGATTACGCATAGTTATCCGCATTGTTGGCGGTGCGATACCAAATTATTGAACTACGCTACTACGTCTTGGTTTGTCAAAGTGACCCAATTAAAGGAAAAAATGGTTGAACATAATAATGGGATTGAATGGATGCCAGAGCATGTCAAACAAGGTCGGTTTGGTAAATGGTTAGAAGGCGCCAAAGATTGGGCGATCTCGCGTGAACGGTATTGGGGTGCACCGTTACCGGTTTGGAAAGCCAAGGATGGTGAAGTAATCTGTGTCGGTAGCCGCGCCGAACTGGAGCAGTTATCCGGTGTGCAACTAACGGATATACATAAAGAATTTGTCGATACCGTGACCTTTGAACGCAACGGTAAAACCTTTACGCGCATCCCATCTGTACTTGATTGTTGGTTTGAATCTGGCTCGATGCCGTATGCGCAAAATCATTGGTTGGGAGGAAAGAACGCTGAAGAATTACCACCCGGCTTTCCGGCAGATTTCATTGCGGAAGGGTTAGATCAAACCCGCGGTTGGTTTTACACGTTGATGGTATTGAGTACGGCTTTATACAACAAGCCAGCCTTTCAGCATGTGATTGTGAATGGTTTAGTGTTAGCGGAAGATGGCAAAAAAATGAGTAAGCGTTTGAAGAACTATCCGGAACCGAGTGTGGTGATGGCTAAGTACGGCGCCGATGCCTTACGCTTTTATCTAATGAGTTCGCCGGTAGTGAAAGCGGAAGATTTACGTTTCTCCGAAAAAGGGGTTGATCTCGTGATGAAGCGAGTGATCATGACCTTTTGGAATATACACACGTTTTATAGCATGTTTGCGGAAGGTCAAACGGTACCGACCACACCCAATGCCAGTCAGGTGATGGATCAATGGATGTTGGCCTACCTACAATCTATGACCCAACAAGTGACCGGTGCTATGGAGCAGTATGATTTAGCGGAAGCGACGCGCTTATTAGAACAACTGATTCAAGAAACTTCTACGTGGTATGTACGCCGCAGTCGAGACCGTTTTAAATCAACGGATCTAGTTATCAAACAGGCTGCCCTAGCCACTTTACGTCATGTGCTGCTCGAGACCACTAAACTACTAGCGCCGTTTACACCTTTTATTGCAGAACGCGTCTACCTGAATATCACTCAGACAGAAACAACGGGCGACTCGGTGCATTTACAAGCCTGGCCCGAGGGACAAACACAATTTACCAACGATCAGGCGCTGCAGACCATGGCTCAAGTTCGCACCTATGTTGAACAAGTATTGGCATTACGGGAACAACATGGCATTAAAGTGAGACAACCGTTAGCTACGGTTACTTTGCCTCAACCACCCCTGGATCCAAATTATCTTCAAATCTTATTGGAAGAAGTCAATATAAAATCGGCTGTCCAGGGTGATACGCTAGCGATCGATACGGAACTCACGCCGGCTCTGAAAGAAGAAGGGATGTTGCGTGAACTAATCCGTACCATTAACGCGTTACGTAAACAGAAAAAATTCACTATTCAAGATCAAGCGACGATTATTGTCCAGACTGCAGATCAGCTAGTGGCTAGCGTGTTACAAAAATATAATGACCAGCTGCTCCAGAGTGTGTTGGCCAAGAGCTGTACCACGAGTGCGACTACCCAGGCGGATGCGTTGACCGTCAACGGAGCCGCGGTGACCATCACCTTAACCAAGTAGCCATGGCGGACACGACGAATACGCGTGGCATCGTACTGTACTACGAACCCTGGCGCGATGTGGATCGCAGTTATGTCTTGTATACCGAACAATTTGGTAAGGTGCGCGCCAAAGCCATGGGCATTCGTCGACCTAAAGCCAAACTGGCCGGTGCGCTGGAACCCTTTGCCGAAGTTGAACTGTATTTGATTACGAGCCGTTACCAGTACAAAATTGGTGGAGCGGTGGTGCTGCAACGGTTTACGGCTATCAGCCAAGAGTTAGCACGTTATAATGCGGCCGTCTATTGTGTGGAGGTATTACATCGTTTGACCAAAGAGGCGGTGCCAGATCCGGCCATCTATCAGTTGCTCTATAGTACGTTGACTTGGCTTGATCACGCTCCGTATTCGCGTTTAGTGGTGCTAAGCTTTGTGGTTAAACTAGTGCAACAACTGGGTTATGATCTGTTACACACGGTCAAACGGCCGGAAGATATTAAAGTATTGCGTTGGTTAGCGGTGACACCGTATCAAGAAGTGCAGAAATTGCGGCTCGATGCCACTGCCTGGCAGGCGCTCTACCAAGGTGTTCACCTGTGGTTATATGAGTACTTGGGTGACGATGTACAGAGCGAGCAATTTTTAGTATAATGCGCGCATGGGAAAAAAACGTCATTCTAAATCCGTTCAACATGGTGTTTCTAGAGATTCGACTAAACCTTCAAAACATGACGACTTTGTCAATTTATACCGCTCAGATAATGCCAGTGATGCAGTGGATATGACGACGTTAGATCGGGGTAGTCAGAAAAAACGCTTTTTTACTATTTTATTCACTGCAGTGGTTGGGCTATCGGTGGTCGCTGCTAGCTTAGGCTATTTGGCGTTTAGTAAAAACCGTTTAACTGTCAGTCCTGGGGAAGTCACCTTAACCATTGAGGCGGATAAAACCGTGGCGTCTGGTGATCAGCTCGATTTAGATATTCATTATACCAATAGTAGTGCGGCTGGAATTTCCAAAGGTGCCATTGAACTGGTGGTACCAGCTGGGTTTTATTTTGTCTCTTCCGATCCGGTACCGGCGGATGGGACAGAAAATCATTGGGATATCAGTGATGTCCCAGCCGGAGCCGAAGGCACCATTCATTTGACTGGGCAGGTGGTTGGGCAAGTGGGTGATATTAAAGATTTCACTGCCTTATTAACCTATACTCCAGTGAACTTTTCCTCAGATTTTCAAACTTCGGCTAATACCAGTGTGACGGTTGGAGAATCGATCATGAAATTAGATGTGTCTGTGCCAGAACAGGTGCGTAGCGGAGAAGAATTATCCTACGTCTTTACCATTACCAATGCGGCCGCGTTACCGTTAGTGAATGCTAAGGCCGTAATGACGTATCCGGCTGGTTTTCAAGTAGCCAGTGCCGATCCTAAAGCAACGCAAGGCAATGCCACCTGGTTGTTTGAACAGATCGATCCTAATGCGACCACGACTGTGACGGTGAAAGGGACGATGTCGGCAGAGGCTGATGCCGAGCAGGAATTTATTTTACAGACCGGGATTGAAGAAGCCAATGGTTTTCTTAACTTACAAGCGGAAGATCGTCATACCGTCAAGGTGATTAACCCAGAATTATCCTTAACGATGACTGCCCCACGCTCAGCTCAAGCCGGCGGGGAAGTGCAATATGATATTACGGTCAGTAATCCATCCAAAATCGCCATCACTGATATTACCTTAGCGATTGAGTTTTCTGGTAATGCGGTGACGGGTAACGCAACCACATTGGATCCGATCGCTGAATTGAAACCGGGTGACGAAACCAGCCTAACCTATACGGCCGTGGTGAAAGATCCGCTGCCTGAATCAGCTAGTGCGATCACCGCCACACTATCGGTAGACAGTGCCCAGGTAACTGGTAGTGATGCGGAGTTTAGTGAAACGGTCGAGGTCGTGACCACGTTACAAGGTACCTTAGAGGTGACGGCTGAAGGGCGTTATTTTTCGGATGACTTATCCAGGCTTGGTTCTGGCCCCTTACCTCCAACGGTTGGAAAAACAACCAGCTATGTCATTCGTTGGTCAGTGACAGCGGGAGGCGCTGCCATGTCCGATGTGATGGTACAGACTACTCTACCGGACGGGACTAGTTTTGTGGAGAGTGCTGATGATGCCATCAGCTTCGATGCTGCTACCAACATTGTAAGTTGGAGTCTGGAGAAAATGGAGGCCGGGAGCATCCAGGCTGGTAGTTTCACCGTGTCTGTTACTCCCACCAAGAGCGATGTCAATAAACTGATGGCGTTGACCAATGAGACCGTAGCGACTGCTACCGATGCCAATAGTGGTGAATCGGTTCAAGCGCAAGACAATAAAGTGACGACTAATCTAGCCAATGATCCCGGAGCCGAGGACGATGGGATTGTCGTTGAATAGGGTATGTGGACAGAGCAGGCTCGCCTAGGCCACGCCCGGGCCGGCACAGTAACTACGGCGCATGGGGTGGTGCCAACACCTGCCTTTATGCCGATTGCTACGCGTGGGGCAGTGAAGCATTTAGCCAATAGCGATTTAGCCCAGATTGGGAATGACATTTTGTTAGCGAACACCTATCATTTATATTTACGGCCAGGTCTAGAAGTATTAAAAGCAGTGGGCGGTCTACATGGTTTGATGCAGTGGGACAAACCAATCCTAACGGATTCGGGTGGTTTTCAAGTTTTTAGCTTGGCTCATTTACGTCAGTTGACTCCGGATGGTGTGCGTTTTAATTCCCATATCGATGGTGCCGAACTGTTCATGACGCCAGAATTATCGATGGAAATTCAGCAGGTGATTGGTTCTGATATCCAAATGTGTTTTGATTATTTTCCTGGGTTTCCAGCCAGTCGCGCCGATGCTGAACACTCGGTAGCCTTAACCACTCAGTGGGCTAAACGCTGCAAAGATTATTCCTCTCCTCACGGTCTCTTCGCCATCGTCCAAGGTTCCAGCTTTGCAGATTTGCGTCAGCAGAGTGCCCAGGAATTGGTGCAGATCGGATTTGATGGCTATGCCATCGGTGGTTTAGCGGTCGGTGAACCAACCGAGGTCATGTATGCCATGCTTGATACGACCATCCCACTACTACCCTCGGATAAGCCGCATTACCTGATGGGGGTTGGTCAGCCAGAACAAATTTTGGAAGCGGTCAAACGCGGTGTGGATTTATTTGATTGCGTCTTACCTAGCCGTAACGCGCGGCATGGTCAAGTCTATATGCATACTCAAGCTGAATTGGTTGATACTGAATTAACAGCCGTCCAGTATCGTAAAATCAACCTCACAAGTAGTGAATATAAAACAGATGTACAAGCACTAGATCCATTGTGTCACTGTAGCACCTGCCAGTCTGGTTATAGCCGCGCCTATCTGCGACATTTGTTCAGCGTGGCAGAGCCGTTAGCCCAACGCTTGACCACAGTGCATAATGTGTCATTCTATATTGAGTTAATGCGTACGATTCGTCATCAGATCCAAACCCATGCGCAATCCTAGTGTCAGACCAGAAATCCGTGAACGGCGTATGCCCAATTGGAGTAGCGCCAGTATTGTGCATTTTGAGTCAACAGATGATCGTCATAGTGCGTTTAATCGCGCACACGTACCAACGGTAGAACGCTGGCAATTACTGTATGAGGCAGTGCAATCCAATCCGGCTTTACGTACTATCGCAGCACAATTGAGGCAGTATAAAGAGTTATTACTGACCACACAGCCACAGACCGATCCGCTCTCTGAACATCTGCAGACTGCTTTGCCAAACGCCGACATTAAAGCGCTGCCGTTATTATTACATACCGATCTTGAGGATGTCATTCAGCAGTTGGAACGTCCATATGTGTTGACCACCTCCTCAACGCATCGCAGTACTGGCCAGGTACTAGAAGCCGTCCACCGTTTAGGTGATTTTGAAACCGGACCCCGGGCTATTTTGTCCTTTGACCATCACTCAGATTTAGAAACGATCGATCAGCCAGCGGAATCTGGAGATCTGCCATCCAAATCTAATGTCATGGCCTATGTGCTGAAAAAAAAATTAGTAGACGCGGTTGCAGTATTTGGCACGAGCGAATTCTATGCAATGCCGCCAGGGTTAAAGCACACAGTCATACCGAGTTCAGCCTTGTATGCCGACGGCTTACCACAACGCCGACAGTTTATTGAAGCGCTACGTGTAACCTTTGACCGATGGCAAAAGCAAGGTATTCGGCAGCTCTACACCTCGGTAGATTTAGATAGTTTGCGTTTACCAAGTCAACTCTATTCTGGTACCGATTATAATCCGATCGACCGGCTGCGCACACTGTTGTTGGCTCCAGATTTAGAACAGATGATAGGTGATCCTCAATTGACCAGTTTCTTATCGCATTATCGGTCATACGACGCCGACACGTATCAGGGGATTCCAGCAGCTTGGATTCCGTTAGCGATGCAAACTGCACGGACAGAATTTGGTATGACCATTGGGATCAAAAAACATCGATCAGAGCAGCGGATAGTAGGGGATGTTGTAGAGTATGTTGGTCCAGATTTAGATGGACGCACCGCTAAAATCAGTGCCGCGATCTTAAGCAGTATGTTGGCGGAAGCGCAAATAGTATGAAGCGCGCTCTGCTAACTGTCGGTTTACTGTTTAGCTTGGCCGGATGTAGTTCGTCCTGGACGATTGATTTATCCAACGTCAATAGTGCAAATAATCCTGTCATCCAGCCAACCGTACAGTACCCAACCTGGACAGCAGTGCGTTCCGGGATTGATTTTAAACAACAATTGGTTGAGGCCGGAGACAACACCGAGCTATTGAGTATCGTGCGGATTGACCCTACGTTGGTGGAACTGACTATCGCGGTGGATGAGGCGATTCCACAGACGGTCAGTCATTGGCAGGAAGAACTAGCTGCCACTGTAGTGATCAATGGTAGTTACTTTGATGAAGACTATGCCCTGGTCACACGGACAGTAATGGAGGGCGAACCCTATGGTCCATTATTGTCTGGTCATACGGGCAGCTTTACTAAAAACCATGGCCGTTGGACGATCACTAATGATGCCAGTGCCTTGGGGGATAGTGGTATCCAATCCTATCCTATCCTCGTGCTGGATGGCACAGCCCAAGTGAATACGGCATCCACGGATACCGGACAACGTACGGTTGTGGCCTTAGATCAGTCCGGTCGGGTATATTTGATTATCTGTGAGTATGGAGTCTTTACCCTCACCGAGTTAGCAGCTGCCTTAGCCGAATTAAGCGATCCAGCGTTGGTCAGTGCGTTGAATTTTGATGGCGGAACGTCCACGGGATTAAGTATTCAGAGTGACACAGTTCGTTATTTGGACGATTCATTAGTCGTGCCATCGGTAGTAGCGATTCCATAACGCTTGTGCTATAATGACGCTAATCTATGCCTCACTACCGCACTAAATATAAACTCGATACAGCCGTAGCCATTATCTTTATTTTCCTGGGTATGGCAGTCATTAGCGTAGTGTTTGGTATGCTGTTGTTTCCAGTCTTTACGCATGTCTGTGCTAATCAATTATTGCTTGGGGTAGCCAAGATTGGCTATGGTGGAGTAGCTACCTTAGCGACCGGATTAATGTTAGAAGCCTATAATTTATATGAACATCATCGTGGACACGTCGCAGTATTGGTGGCAGTGAGTGTGGTCACTAGTACGGTCTGTGTCTTAATGATTCGCTATGTAGCTCAAGCTTACACCTGTACGCTATGAGCATCATTAATCCCCATGACATGTCACGTCATTACGTGCTGTGGGGGTTCAGCTTAGGGCTCGTGGCCGTCATGGCTGGATTACTGTACTCGTTTCATCCACAATCGCTCTTGGTGCATGACGTAGTACCTGAGGTCGTAAAACCAGTGGCCGCTGTCAGCGCTGGTATTCTGGGTCTATTAGCGGTGTCTTTTAAGTTTGTATTTTCGCAAGAATTAGTGGCTTGGACATTACTCGATGCCATGGCTGTATTAGGTACTATCTTGGTTGGTTTATTTGGCTATAGCGAGTGGTGGTTGATCTACCACGTAGTGGCGTTCACTGGTTTATTTATATTTGGTCCTTATTTACATTTTGAATAGGTATGTTGTTCATCTGGTGGTATAGTACTGGTTTATTCAACTTGCTGCGGCAAGTCCGTGACCATATTCGATCGTATGCCCATTCGCTGAATTTACAAATTCTGACGCGTTATTTGTTTGTGCCGATGTATGGGTATAAGGATATCTGGAGTCGGTTGATCAGTTTTGCTGTTCGTTTAGTACAACTGATTGTGATCACCATTGCTACATTTTTTTACATTGTCTTTGAATGTATTGTCATTGCCGCCTGGATAGGATTACCCGTTGTAGTGGTCGGCAATATTATTTATCAATTGAGTGGTGCTGTATGGCAGAGTCTACAGTAGTGCATTGTCCACAATGTCATGGCTTTGGGTTTGTCCGCACCCTCACGGATCAGCGGATCATTTGTAGTATGTGTACTAGTCGTTATGCCAACATTGCCTTTGTGGATGACGATATTGTGGTTTGGCCGAGCGCGTATCGTGGCCAACATCGCTGGTGGCACCGGCTGAAGCGGGCGGTTGGTTACGCCTATGATTTAGTATTGATGGTAGTGGGGATTGCTGGCATCGCGAGTGTTTACCCATTACTGATTCATTTAATCGACGATCCAAGAGCCTACAGCCAATTTTTTCAAATAGTGTCATGGGAACGATTCATTTTTTGGGTATCGGTATTAGCTGATTTAGAATTGTATTATCGGGTGGCAGCGGCCTTAAATCGGATTAAGACCATTGTGCCACAGCGACGCCTGCGTAGCATTAACCAGCTACCATTACAACAATGGGCAGCCGCCATGCAATTGGTACCCAAGTTGGCGATAGTCGCTGACACGATGCTGTCGGCTGACGGTCAACGTGCTTTAGAACAAGCCGAACATTTGGCCACTAACTGGAAGCAGACGGTCACACCGGCGCACTTAGCACACGAGTTAATTGATGCACCTGATGTCCAAGCTGCCTTATTTCGCTTAGAACTTTATTTGCCGGATATTAAAGCGGGTTGTGAACGGGTGGCGCATCGTCAAGATGAACAACATAATAGTCTTTATCAGGCTGGGTTATTATTGGCCTATGCCGAAGCTAGATTGAATCACCGGCCGCATATTGGCCCGCTAGAATTATTCGTCGGGGCAGTGATCAGTGATCCTTGGTTAGTGGCTTTACTGGAAGATCATAGCGTTACGCTAGCCGAGCTACGTCATGTGGCGCACTGGGGAAATGTAGTCCGCGACTTATTGCAAACCGAACGACGGCGTCGTAGCTTGGCTCACAGTAAACCAAAAACTGCCATGAACCGTGCCATGACAGCTCGGCCGACAAAATTACTAGATAGTATCTCATTCGACTATACGTTACAGGCACGCTCCAATCAGTTTATGCCCGCCATTGGCCGAGACCATGAAATTGCTGAAGCGTTTCGCATTTTGCAAGAAGGGAATAGTAGTGTGATGTTGCTGGGGGAACCAGGGGTAGGTAAAACGACTATCCTGGAAGGTATTGCTCAATTAATGACCGCTGAAGATGTACCCGGGCCGTTGCAAGATAAACGCTTGGTGGTCACTGACCCCGGAGCCATTATTGCTGGTGGTGGTGCCAGCGGTGGATTGGAGCAAAAAATGGAAGAGTTGATTCACGAGGTCATTGCCGCCGGTAATATTATTTGGTGCATTGAAGATATTCACACCTTACTAGGTGCTGGTTCGACAAATTCTAGCGTTGATATTGGTAAGATCATGATGAACTATATTTCTCAAGGATATATTAAGGTGTTAGGTACGACGACCACGCGGGAATATCAACAGTACATTGAACGACAAGAAGCCTTCATGCGTCGTTTTCAAGTAGTGCGTGTGCCAGAACTGACTACGGATAGCGCTATTTTAGTGTTGGAAGGGCGCGCTCCTTTTGTGGAAAGTAAATACCACGTTTATTTTACCTATGCGGCTTTGGCGGCTTGCGTCGAGTTGACGGAACGCTTTATTAAAGATCGTCATTTACCAGCCAAGGCGATTGCGGTCATGGAAGAGGCCGCTATTTTAGCCCGCGAGCGAGCCAAAGGTACTACTTTAGTCACGCGCGAGCATGTTGCCGAAGTAGTGGCAGAAAAAACGAATGTCTCGGTTACGAGCTTAACGGAATCAGAAGCGCAAAAACTATTGCTCCTCGATAAAACCTTACATGATAGCGTCATTGGACAAGATGAAGCGATTACGGCCATTGCCCGAGCCTTACGTCGCGCCCGTGAAGATGTGCGCGATACCAGTCGTCCGATTGCTTCGTTTCTCTTTCTTGGGCCAACCGGGGTAGGCAAGACGGAAACAGCCAAAGCCATTGCCAATACCTATTTTGGAGCAGCCGATCGGATGATTCGTTTAGACA
>JACQPW010000075.1 GCA_016207285.1 Candidatus Kerfeldbacteria bacterium
AGCTAGCATGCAGTGATGATATGCTAAAAAAACAAAATATAGTGATAAACTCTAATAAAATCAACAATTTTTTTGTACAACAACAAATGATTTAATGATCTATCCATTCATTTTAAAAAAATGAACTACACAAAATAAAATATTTTATGAAAAAAGATCACTGAATGTGCTATAAACTACCTGTGGATAACTTTATATGCGGTACAGACATTATGCTCGATGTCTTCGGACAACTAGCCAAATGATGCCACCAACCACTAGGGCCGCTATACCTAAACCACCTAGAATGATTGCCCAACGTTGTGTAAACCAAAAATGTTGGAGTTTTGAAGTGAGCGTGTAATCACTCTCTAAATCCAGCAGCTCTGCGTCTGATTCCTCTGAAGAAAAAGTCTCTCCAGCAGATATGGTACGGATGGTTGTGTCTAACAGATTGACAAGTTCAACGGCACCGCTGGTCACTGTCAGGAGTTGTGTGCCGTTATCATTCACGGACACCTCAAATTCCGTCCCTTTGGCAGCAACCTTCCATAATGGAGTAATAACGACATAACTGACCTGTGTGCTATCAGGTGCATCTATGCGAACTTGCACGTTACCATTTGGCAGTTGAGTGTAGACGCTCATCAGCCGGTCGCTGGCATAGTAGTCGGCAATGCGGAAATAAGTGTTTGGACCCACAACTTGTTTGACTCCATTCGGCAACTGTAGCGTGACTGATCCTTTGTCACCGGTAAAAATAGCTGCGCCCGTTTGAATAGCCCGATCAGCCGTCACTGCTTCCATGCTCAATGGTGTTGGATCATCCTCATAAAACACACGCACATCTCCACTAGCTTCAGTTAACTGAAAGGCAGTAACCTTGTCACCCGTCACCTGACGCGGTGGATACTGTTTGGCACAAACGGGGAAACTACTGGCTACCAAGTCGGTACAACTTTTATACGTCGCCACACAGCTTGAATAGGAAGCTAAATTCGATAGACAATACTGATACTGCGCCTCACATGCGTCTAAGGAATCTGCATACTCCGGACAACTGAAAGAACTCATCAACTTATCACACTGCGCATCGTCAATTTCAAGCTTTTGATAAATAATACATTCAGCTAAATTCAACTCCTGATTAGTGGTTTCAGTTGGTGTGGTTGTGGTGGAGGTGTTCGCATTTGTTGCATTTGTATTCGTTTCAACCGATGTGGTCGCATTTTCATTATAGCCATCCGTCAGCGCATCCATATCTAGAACCTCTGCATAGGTTGTCTGATAAACGAAGCCGATCATGCCCACTAAACCAAACACAATGTATTTTTTCATACATTCAGAATATCAGTTCCACCTAATATATTCAAATGTGGTGGACCCTAAGAGGCTCGAACTCTTCACCTCCGCAGTGCAAATGCGGCGCTCTACCAAATGAGCTAAGGGCCCGAGGCGTTTACAGACCTCCCCGTTTGAACACAAAATCGAGGATGCCGATAATCTTACCAGACATGATTAGGAATGCCAAGACAATCAGAGCCATACCAGCGATTTTATAAAAGATCCGGGTACCACCTTCTGCCCCTAGCTTTTCCTCGGCCCAGGAAATTCTGCCAAACCAGGATAACAACAGGTCAGATTTTACAATCATAAAAGCGCCGAGTGCGATGATTCCAATTCCGATCAAAAAACGTGTCAACATATAAATCTATTCGTGGACGATGGGGGGCTCGAACCCTCGACCTCCTCAGTGTAAATGAGATGCTCTACCAACTGAGCTAATCGTCCTAAAGAGCTTGTGCCGAAGAGGAGACTCGAACTCCTATGGGCTTTCGCCCGTTCCCACCTCAAGGGAGTGCGTCTACCAAATTCCGCCACCTCGGCCCAGAATGGTTACTGCTTAACCATTTCTTCCTTCAAACGCTTGCTGTAATTCTTGACGTAGTAGAGACGTTGCTTGCGCACTTTGGCCGTCTTGACCACTTCAATTTTCTCAAGCGTTGGCATCGCCAGTGGGATGATTTTTTCTACCCCAAACCCTTTAGCCTCTTTGCGGACAGTGATCATCCGGGTAGCATCATCTTTCCCTTTGATGCTCACAATCATCCCTTCAAATACCTGGGTACGGTCTTTTTTACCTTCGCTAATGCGTAAGTGTAACCGTACGGTATAGCCTGCCTTCAATACTGGAAAATCTCTCATAAGTCTATTTACCGATTAATAAAAAGCTAGAATACTATAGCGAAATCAATGTAAACCGTCAAGGATGGCCTGTAAATCATCCGGCAAAGGGGCACTATATCCGACGATGGTGCCATCAGGTAGCCCAAAACTGAGGCTAGCCGCGTGTAAAAACAGGCGACCAGGCTGTAAGCGTGATTTAAAGTTTTTGGGCAAATAGACTTGTTCACCCACAATCGGATGATCAATCGCGCTCATATGTACCCGAATTTGGTGGGTACGACCCGTTAAAATCTCTACATCTAACAAGGCATAGCGTTGGTATTGTTTCAATACGTTATAACGCGTCACAGCCGCTTTACCGGAGGCATCTGGCCGTGCAGCCATTTTGGTAAATTGCTGACTGGATCGCGCAATCGAAAAATTAATTTCGCCATCGGTACGACTCATCTTGCCATGTACCAAAGCAATGTACTGTTTGCGCACCAGATGTTGCTGCCATTGCTCCTTCAAATGCAAAAACATGGCTTGAGTTCTGGCCACCAATAATACTCCAGAGACATGCTGATCCAGGCGATGGATGATACCAGGTCGCAGCGGATCCTCACCGACATCAGCCAATTCTGGATAACGTGCCAGCAGACCATTCGCAATCGTATCTGGCTCTAGGTGCTGTTCTGCTTGATGCACTACAATACCCGCTGCTTTATTCAGCACGATATAATCTGGTGTCTCGGCAATCACCGATAATGGGATGGCTGAATTAGCTAAGGTAGTCACTTGCGCGCGTCTTACGAATGATGCGCATGGCTTCAGCAGCCGTGTCGACAATACTATATAATTTTAAGTCTTCCGGCTCAATCGCTTTGTGATGCGCTAACACTTCTTTGCGAATAAACTGATCCAACATCCCCCAATATTCTTTTCCCATTAAAATCATCGGCACCCGCGGCATTTTTCTGGTTTGAATCAGAGTGATGACTTCAAAAAATTCATCTAACGTGCCAAAGCCACCCGGAAACACTACAAAGGCTTGGGATGGTGAGGTCATCATGACTTTACGGGTAAAGAAAAAATGAAAGCCCAACCCTTTTTTAACGAATCGATTCACGCGCTGTTCTTTTGGTAATTGGATATTCAAGCCCAGTGATTCACCACCAGCATCATATGCCCCTTTATTGGCAGCTTCCATCACGCCTGGACCACCACCAGTAATTGTGGTGTATCCTTCCTTACCTAACATGGCACCCAATTTTTCGGCTTCTTGATAATAACGGTCACTCACCTTGGTACGAGCCGAGCCAAATACAGTGACCTCTTTCTTCAAACCAGATAAAAACTCATAACCGTCTACCAGCTCGGACATCACTCTAAAAATACGCCAAGAAATGCTGCCACCCCGTTTGTTGGCATCATGGGCATCATGCGGGTGGATGATTTCACCACGCACTTTAGCGATTTGCTTCTGATCAGTATGTTTTTTATGTTTAGTCATTGCCAGGTTACCATAATTTGGCTAGAGTAGCCGCAGATGCTCGTAGATTATCACTTTCACCCCAACCTGTCAAAATACGATTATTTCGCTAAACGCAAGTGCGTTAAGATTTGGCGTGAATTTGCGCGTCACAATGTAGCCGTGGTCGTAGCGACTGAACATGTCTTTAAAAATCCACCCCGCGCCTACCAATTATTACAAGCTGCCCGACCAAACGAAGCTACCACTGTACTGTTTCCAGGTATTGAAGCACTGACCAGCGAGGGTATTGATATTATTGTCTTTTCCCAAGACGATCAACTGTATCAACATCAAAAATTAATGGTGCCAAGACAACTCAGCGAGTTGGAGATGGTACAGTATATCAAGCAAGATAGTAACCTAGTTGGCAGTATCGCTCATCCAGTACTGTGGGCTCACTCGGGTAGTGAACGACGCATTGGCAAGAACGCTACGATTACTGCGATCCGTACCCTTGGTGGAGTCGAGATTTCAAACTCTTGTCTGAAAGGTTTTGTAGCTGCTATGCGTCTTCTTAAACTGGAAGGCATTTTAAAGAAACAACGCAAACAGTGTGCAGAGGTGATGGCACTGCCGACAGAGTATTATGATTTTCCTGAAGTAAAGCTCTATACCGGAGGCTCGGATGCCCACGCCCTCGATGAAATTGGTAGTGGTATGGAAGTACCAGCTGTTCCACTGACCGATCGCACTGCGGTCTTTCAAGCTATCCGTACCAACCAATCAACCCAATTCACTACCAGACGTTTTGGTGTCCATCCTTACTTTGCTCTCTACAAATTCTATACCGTCGCGCGTGAAGCTCTTATCAAAGCCTTCCGTTTATATGAGGGTAAGCTCTATCAAAATGATGATGCGTTCACCAACTACTATAGTGAAGCTGAAAAAGAAGCGGTGTTGGAAATTAGACGCCAACGAGTTATTTTTCTGAAACCGGTACTGAACTTCCTAACGTATTTTAGAATATCACCTACGACTCTCAACATTACTAGTGTAGCGTGTATTATCTTCAGCGTACTACAAGTCAACGTTGGAGATCCCTGGGATGCCATTGCTTACTTTATGCTCTACTTATTAACCAATAGTTTAGCCGGCCCGCTGGCTCGTTATCAAAACCTGGAGAGTGAAGCTGGGGCTATTACCAAAATTATTATTTACCAGGTGGCATTAATTACAGCTGTCTTAGCTGCCATGGGGTTAGAGTGGGCAGGCAACTGGATTGGTACCATCTATCTACTGCTATACACAACGATGTTATGGTTAACCATCACTCTGAATAAGGTAGGCGCTCCGATTCGATTGGTGATCCGCTCTAAAAATATTGTGTTAGCGGCTATCCTATTAAAAATGATCACCCAACTGAACTACATCGAACCAGTGTTGTGGATCTTTAGCGCTTATATGTTAGTGATGAATCTGATTATGATTGGGCGCTTGCTGCTGACGGTTCGGGGTGTCGAAAAGACTTCCACATAAAATAGCCGACGATTACAAAGGTCAGTAGTGGTGATACCCAACTGGGGATGTGCACACCAAAACTATCCATCAACATAATCGTACCTAACCCTAAAATGGAGTACATGGCTCCATTTTTGATAAAACGATACCGTTTGATGCGTTCGATATTATGCAGGGTGAATTCCCGGACCACAAACGCCCCAATACCATTACCAACCAAGATGAGCGGTACCGATAACGTAAAGGCAAAGGCACCCAACACGCCATCAATCGAGAAGGTGGCATCAATAATTTCTAAATAGAGAATTTTACTGATATCAGACATGCTCCCTTTTTGCATTAACTTCTTTTCACTCTGCTCGGCATTCTGTTTAAAACCGTGGGTGATAAAAAAGGCGGTAGAACCGACCACCGCACCAAAGGCCATAGCTGGATTGATTTGCAAGGCAAGGTACACTACTACCATCAAAAGAATAGATACCACCGCGTAAAACCAGACCCCCTGTCTATAAAAAAACTGTTCACCGATTATGCCAAAGTTTTTTGTCTCCAAAAACAACCAGTGAAAGAATAGAAAGACTAAAAAGATACCACCACCAATCAATAGAATGGGAGCTGATGATTCAACCGCTTCTAATACTTTAGGATCACTACTGAAGGTCGCCAACATCGAACCAACTGGCCCTAATTCAGGTGTGGTAGCCCAAACAATCAAGAATGGTAATAATCCACGCACCAAGAAGACGGCAATAAACAAGCCCCAAATCAAGAACCAACGCCGAGCTCTAGCACCCATTGTCCCTAACACTTCAGCATTAATAATGGCATTATCAATGCTGCTAATAATCTCAAACAGGACTAGTCCAAGTACAATGACGACAATAGAGAAAATGTTCATGACCGGATTATAACATATAATCGAGTGAGCGATAGTGGATTCGAACCACCGACCTCCACAATGTCAATGTGGCGCTCTAACCAACTGAGCTAATCGCTCTCACTATCTACAAAAGAACAAACTAAAGTGCGGTTGGTACTATAACGAGAGAACCCACACTTGTAAAGTGGGCGTGGATGGACTCGA
>JACQPW010000079.1 GCA_016207285.1 Candidatus Kerfeldbacteria bacterium
ACCAGATATGCCGTGTTATCTGATGTTACAATTTTTTATTTGCCCGCACGAACAATATTATTTTAACTATTGCAGTTAACAGTGAGAGAATAAAAATTACTGCCAATCCAAAAAAGAGATAAATGTCATAAATTGCATAGCAAGGAATACTATTTATTTGCTTATCAATACATGGGTAATAATGATTTACTATTCTTCCGAGTGATAGACCTTTTCCATACATATCCTGAATCCAAATAACAGCTGTTATTAACATTAAGACGGCAGGAATTTTTATTCGTTTGATTATTTCTTTGTTCATACTTTTATTTGGTATTCAAGAATCTTAATTTTATTTCCTACAACTGGTTATTATACGAAGTGTCTTCGTATATTGACGATAACGTTTAATCGTCATTCCCAACATTCACCAACGCCGTCGTCGACTGCCGGTTGGGTTTATTGGATTGACGATACGTGCTCACTAATTGTTTCAAAATAAACAGAGGTGTGGGCAGTAGGATGATCCACAATGTGTAGTAGTTGAACCCCAATAAAGCGCCAAAGGATAATAGAACGGTAATCACATCAACAGTGCCAATGTGTAGCCCAGATTTTAGGACAATTTCTGGTTTACGTTCTGTGAGGAAAATATTTTTCTTGGCTTCACGCAAATAACCTACTAACAAGGTACCGAGCGAAGTAGCGGCGGCTAGGTAGATAATCCAGGGGCTATGGCCAAGCTGCCCGCTAATCAGCACTTGCCAATTATTGGGATCGGCGGCTTGCGGGGCAAACCAGTAGAACTGGCAGGCAATGGCAAAAAACCAAATGATCTCTTTGGTGCGATCCGAGATACTATCAAACCAGATGCCAAACTTACTACCGCGGCCGGTCATGCGGGCGACTTCGCCATCCGAACAATCAAAGGCAAACGATAATTGAATACAGACAAAGGCTAAAATCCGCGCCCACCAGGCTGGATACATTAAACCGACGGCACCCACTAGACCAAAGGCAAAAGAAATAATGGTGACGTCTGGAGCAGAGATCCCTGGAATCCATTTTAGCATGTAGAAGGTCAGCACTTTTGAAATCTTGCGGTAGATCAACCGACTAAAGATACTGTCATGCGGCTGCTGATAAGCTTTAATTTCTGCGATGGTGGTTGGTAATGGCATAGTTAATACTCTATCCGATAAATACTAATGGCCGGTTGATACGAGGTGTTTAATTGAGTAATAGGGGTGAGTACTTGTTGATTATAGAACCGCTGTTCATTGGCAGTAACGCTGGGATCATACCATAGATAAAGCGTATATGTCTCGTCTAGGTGCCTAATATAGGCCGCTAACTGGTCTAAGGGCGGCTGCTCTTTGTCTTTACTCGGAAACCGAATGACGCGTAGCTCGGCGTGAGTCATGATGGTTTCCGCCAATCCCCCTTTGGTAGCACCCAGCATCAATAACAGCGGTGGTTTACCAGTGGACTGGGCGTCGGTGATCACGGCTGTAGTAGCTTGCACCACCAACGCTAAATCCGCCTTGGTCAACTCCCGATCAACGGCTGCTCCCGTCCGGAGATGTTCCTGGCGCTCAGCGATGGCGGGCTGATTGGCTAACACAAATCCAAGCACCAGCAAACCAAGTATGGCCACGCTCGTACCGCGCCGTAACTGAAACAACTGGACACACCATTGCCAGATGGCAAACGCCCCTAACATACTCGCCCAGGCCAGCACCGGCAAAATCGGTAGCACATAGCGCGGATATGGATTCACCCACATGCCAAACAGCAGCACGATCACGGCTACCCAACTGACCAACAGCCGACCGAGCGCTGGATCCTTTTTCCAGGCATACCCCAATCCAACCAGCGCACAGAACAAAAATAATGGCCAGGCGCTGAAATTATTAATCACTTCCCAATATTGCTGCAAGCCACCCACGCCCGGCTTAAACTTACCCTGGTTATCCCACAGGTTAGTAATACTGAGGGATTGAATATGATCAATATTAGAAGTGATGGCAATACTGGTAATGTCCTTATCCCGGAAGGCTTCTTTGTGCGCGGTAATGTTCACCGCCTGCACAATAAACCAGCTATAAGCCAGCACCGCGCCCAGCAAAAACCAACCCGCTACTCGCCAGCGCTGTTGTTGCACTCGGCTCAAGCCAAACAAAATTAAAGGCAGCACTAACACTGCGCCGGTTTCGCGAATGCCGACGCTGTAGCCAAAGGCCAGACCAGCGACCACCAGGCCTACCGCTTGCTTCCAACCAGTCAGACGCAACGTGGTACAAAAAACCAGCACAGCAATTAAAAATAATCCCAGTGATGGAATTTCGCGCATCGGTTGCCCCACTGCGTAATGGGCAAATAGATCACAGCTTACCACCACGATAGCAGCGCCAATCCCCGCGAGTCGTTTCCAGACTGCGGTTAGAGGCAGCAACCAGATCGCACCCAAATACGTGCCCAATACAACAATGACCGCAAACACGGGCACGACTAAATAAATTCCTGTGATCGTCCCACTGAGCCAGGCGGCCAGGGCCATTAATAGACTCATCCCCAACGGGTAACGCGATGTAATCCAACCAGTTGGAGCAATAATCTCATGGTGAGCGGGGGCCACAAACCGAGCATACTGTTCATCACCAAACCAGGCTAAGGCATCCTGCACCAGCGCATCTTGTTGCACGAGAGCCTCGCCTGCCAGCAGCTGATGGGCAGAATAGATGTAACCAGGTGAATCATCCCCATACGCACCGTAGGCGTGGTGCCACATAAACCAGGTACCACTGATGATGGTAAGTAACAGGAGAATAACGCTGTCGACCAACCACCAGCGGTGGGCTAGTTTCATGGCCGCTGCAGATAACCTTTGGTTTCCAGAGCAGTCACTAATTGCTGCACACACTCGGTCACGGTCTTGCCTTCAGTCGCAATTGTAATTTCTGGCTGCGTTGGCGCTTCGTATGGGGCGCTCACACCAGTAAATTCTTTAATCTCTCCTCGTCTCGCTTTGGCATAGAGTCCTTTCGTATCACGTTGTTCACACGCTTCCACAGAACACTCTACATAGATTTCCACAAATTCGCCGGGTTCTACCATGGCGCGGACCAGTGCCCGATCGGCCTGATAGGGTGAAATAAAAGCGGTCATGGCAATGACACCAGCGTCCACAAACAGTTTACTGACTTCACCAATGCGCCGAATATTTTCGGTGCGATCATCCGGTGAAAAGCCTAGATTGCTATTCAAACCATGACGGATGTTATCACCATCTAACCGATACACTAAATAACCTTGTTGGAATAAATATTGTTCAAGCGCTACAGACAAGGTGGATTTACCGGATCCAGATAAACCCGTAAACCATAAAATAAAACTGCTTTGTTTTAAATGCTGGCGACGATCGGCTTTCACTACGGCGCTGTCGTGCCAGGTAATATTAGTACTGTTAGCCACGGGATGGTGTTGCTAAAGAAATTAAATGCGTTTGCAATTTGGGAAACACCGTCTCGAACTGATCGCTCGGAATAATAATGCCAGCTACTTCTGGTTTACCCCCGCTATTCAGGCCTAAACTATGCGCATAGCTAATCAGGTCACGCGCATCCACCGTAGCGTCACGCCGCCGCATATAACACGTATACTGACTATTCTTCAATTGCCGGGTGAAAATCACTTTATCTGGAAACTGCCGCGATAAAGCTCTGGTAATATGGGACAAAATATTAAAATGGGTAGTAATTTCCCAAAACCAGACCGTGTCGGATAGTTTAGTTGGTTCAACTTCTAACCATTTGATGATATCAGCATCAATCTTCGCTAGATTATCCCGCAGCCGCACATCCGTAAAAATGGCCATCGGATCATCTTGCAGTAAATGAATCGTCTCCACAATGCCATCGTAGTCATCCACAATATAGTTGGAATCAATCAAACGTCGGGCATCCAGTAACTGACTAAAGGTGAGATGATGTTCGGCCATCATGGCTTGCACATGTGGATAAAACAGTTTATCTTGCTGAATTCCCTCTTCACGATCACCCACCATGGCGATTACTGGCAACAAATCATAAGGTAAGCCTAGTCGTTCCGCAATGTGTGACGCGCAGGCCGGATGTTCCATGTTATAGTAATGAACGTTCTCATGCGGTGCTGGATGATGATGATGATCAAAAAAATAAACTTGTCCGGGCCACCGTTTGGCCAACCCTTGGACGGTATCACTGGGAAAGTTTAAATCACAGGTCACCACAAACTGATACCCTTGGGCTTGGAGGTAATCATACTGGTCATCCGTCAGGTAATAGTTAGTGATCGTCGGCATAAATAAATCGATTGTCTTATCAGGATATTGCCGTTGAAAATAATTGCGCAATAGCGCCGCTGACACAATGCCATCCGTATCCCAATGATGAATCACGACGCCCTTTTTTAAATCACCCAGATCAGCAAATAGATCCATACTTATTCGACAAACACTTTACCCAGCTTAATCAGGAGTTGTGATATTTCTGGACGCATGATTGTATCTGGTACCACTTCACCCTGTTGCAATAGTTTACGGATAATCGTTCCTGACGGACCGGTACGCACATCGTCACCATGAGTGCAGGTTTTAGCCGTCGCGACGGTTTCACATTTTTTGCAATGAAAACTATTTTCCAAGTTCAGAATGGTGATACCAATATCCTCAATGGTTTGAAAAATTTCCTGCGCCGCATACGTACCATAATAGGTGCCGACACCAGCGTGATCGCGACCGACAATAAAATGCGTACAACCAAAATTCTTCCGAATGATGGCATGTAGAATCGCCTCGCGCGGACCGGCATAACGCATTTGTAACGGCAAGATCGACAACACTGCCCGATCGCGCGGAAACACCTCCGTCACCATATACTGATAAGCCGCTAAAATAGCTTCATCGGTAAAATCACCGGCTTTCTTCTTGCCAATCACCGGATTAATGAACAACCCGTCGGTCACTTCTAACCCAATGCGCTGTAAATATTCATGCGCCCGGTGTGGGGCATTACGGGTTTGAAATCCAGTCACTGTTTTCCAACCCTTTTCACGAAATAATAAGCGAGTCTCTTGCGGATCAAGGTTAAACTGCTCAAATGGCACTTTAGAATTATCCAATAATTCAATCGGCCCACCGAGTGCCCACGGTTTTTGATCGAGTAATAGTTGCACACCCGGATGGGCTGCATCGCTGGTACCAAATACCTTAGCAGCCGCTGCCTTAGCATCGTAGGTATATTTATCTTCTACGACCAACAAAGCCACTGGCTGCTGATCTTCGGCGACCAACATTACCTCTTCACCGATCGTGATGTCCTGAGCGGTGGCTTCGTCTACAGTCAACATAAATGGAATCGGCCACACCGTACCATCCGCTAGTTTCATCTCCTGCACCACACCGTTAAAATCAGCTTGGTTCATAAATCCCGTCAGTGGACTAAACACGCCCCGGGCAATGTTTTTAACGTCCTTGACCAATTCTTCGTCTAAGACAATGTGGCGTAAGGTACCGGCTCGTTCACGCCAACGCTTAGCATCACTGTCGTGCAGCACGCGATTCACCAATACATTGCCGTGTGGAGGTAATGCCATAACGTCAAAGTAATTTCAATTAATCCAGGTAACCCAGGTTTTTTAAGCGCTCCTTGATTTTATCCTCATCTTCTTTGGAATAGGTCGCATGACTAGCAGCCGCTGGTGTGGCTTGTTTTTTCTTGGCTACGACCTGCTCTAAAATGTAACCGGCATACGCGGATACATCCTTGAATTCTTTACTGTCTTTGACGATGTGTTCGAGATCAGCCAGTAGCTGATCACTGATTTGAACTGAGGCCATAAAATAAATCTAAATAGTGTTGTTTAACCGTATGCCAGTCGAATCGATCGGCCACCGTTTGGCGGATGACGCTGGCAGAAAATGGCTGGTTCATAGTATCCATACTGTGTTGGATGGCTTTGATCCAAGCCGTTACGTTACCAGATTCTACCAACAATCCAGTGGTTCCGTCAATCACGACATCCTTCATTCCTTCTAAGTCTGCGGCCACCACTGGCAGCCCACAGGCACCGGCTTCTAACGCTACCATCCCCAACCCTTCCATGTTATGAGGCACGGCAATATTGGGCATCACTAAGGCTTGGGCGTTACAATAGTGTTTCGCCAAATTGGCAGACGAAACGATCCCATGAAAACGCACTCGGTCTTTAAGCTTGAGTCGTTCTACCAATAATTGACAACGCTCTAGTTCTGGCCCAGTACCCACAATGTGAAAATGAATAGCTTTATCCAATTTGGGCAGGACCTGTTCAAGAAACCACGCACAGCCTTTGCGCTCTACTAACCTCCCCACGAATAATAAACAGCGATTCTTTCCGAGTTCACTGTTCACCGGCCAATCAGCTATGGTAATGCCATTGGGAATAACCGTACTGGGTACGGGTGTGACAGTTGCCGTCGCCTGACTGACACAACAGACAGCGGATAATTTTGGTAAACACCAGCGGATATAGCGTTGATAACCAAATCTGCGGTAAGTGACATCTAAACCATGAATCGTTACGGTCACTGGTTTCCGCGACCACCATTTTAATAACACACCTAAACCAGCTAATACGCCGTCGCCTAAGTGAATAACGTCATACTGCTTAGCCATCCAAAAACATTGCAGAATGGCCCATGGTTTGGCTTTGACATTCAGCACAGTACAGTCTGCGCCCAGTGCTTGGCTAAAGCCATAACTAAACGTTTCCATTCCACCGATGGAGGGCGGATATTTCCGGGTAATGAATAAAATACGCATGGTGATCTATTGACGACTCTGTAGCTCCAACTTTTTCACGCGATACAGCACTTCTTCGGTCACTTTACGATGCCAACCAATGGCTGAACCCAACAAGCCGAGCACCAGGTTAATATACCCTAATAAAATAAACATGACGCCAATCACAATGGATTGTAGATGCCCACTACCATTACCCATCAGGTAGAGGTAGAAGAAACGAATCAGCGGGATCATACCCACTGTAGTCAACACAATACCGATCAGACCAAAAAAACGCAGCGGGCGGAAAATCACAATGTTACGCACTATATTCCAACCGGCTTTCCAAATATGGCTAGGAACATTTTTAATCAGGCGCGATGGACGCTCTACCTTCCGATCCGCAATCGGCAATTCCAGCATCGCCAAACCTTGGTCTTGAGCCGACAACAAGGTGGTATGCACATACGTGTGGGTGGAATAAACGCTCAATTTTAAAGCGGCTTCCCGACTATACGCTCGAAACCCGGTAGAGACATCATACTTTGGTAACCCAGCCCATTTGGTCATCACAAAACTACCGACTTTATTGAGGAAACGATTCTTGGTTTGCATTAATTTACGTGAACCAATCACAATATCAGCGCGTTGCTCCAGAATCGGTTTAATCAAGTCGCCAATTTTAGATTGATCATAATGATTATCGCCATCGGTATTGACAATAATGTCCGCTCCTCGTTCTACCGCTGCCCATAAGGCGCGTTGAAAACTGCGGGCTAAACCGGCATTGTGCATGTTTGATAAGACATGGTCAGCACCAGCCGCACGCGCCACTGCCACCGTATTATCCGTGGAACCGTCATCAACAATCAACACTTCCACACTATCCACACCGGGCAGAGTGCGCGGAATCTCATGAATAACGGCGGCTAAGGTGTCAGCTTCGTTATAGCACGGTATCGTCACAATTAATTTCATGGCCGGCCAATGGAATAATAGTCGAACCCTAATTCTTGCATCGTTTTTGGTTTGAGCAAATTGCGCCCATCAAATACCAACTGCCCCTCCATCAGGGATTTTATTTTCACCCAATCTAGTTCCTTAAACTCTTTCCACTCGGTCACCACCAACACCGCACTGGCAGCCCGGGCGGCATCATAGGGATCTTCGGCGTAGTAAACTGTGTCTGGTAACACTTGCCGAGCAGCTTCAGTCGCTTGGTAGTCAAAGGCGCGCACCTCAGCTCCGGCCGCCACCAGTTGTTGAATGACATCAATGGCCGCTGACTCCCGGATATCATCGGTATTATCTTTAAAGGCTAGGCCTAATACAGCAATCGTCTGACC
>JACQPW010000076.1 GCA_016207285.1 Candidatus Kerfeldbacteria bacterium
AGCCTGTACAGTACGCATTAAACGCACAGCAGGATACAATTACTGGTGTCGGAATCCGTCCCACAGCTCCACCGAGCGATCAGTATGTCCATGGAATCTTAGTTGAGGGCAATCGTGCGAACACGGCTGGGGGCTCCTTATTATTTTCATACGACTTTTTAAATAACCAAGTGATTGATGGTCGCGATCGTTCCCAGTTTAATGACCAGCAGATCGCAAGGGAGATTTATCAGGCCTGGACTAAGGTAGAAGATGACGGCCTACTGGATGAGTTAATCCGTCGCTGTTTCTTATCCAACCAAGGTCAATATTATTCACCAGAACGGAAATATCTGGTAAGCATGATGGTCAATAATGGTTCTGCCACACAACAACGGTTTGTGCGAGCTGTCGAACGAGCGCTTGGACTCACCCCTGGAAATAATCTACTGATAAGACGTAACGAGATTTCTCCTGTTGTTCAGGAAATGATGGATAAAGCGACAGCCCGCGGATTTCATATTGTGCTAGTGGATGAACTCGTCTCAAATTTTTCACCAGATTTTGTGAATGCTGTGAATGGGTTTAGTGAGTGTACTATAATCACATCCTCTGACCTCGAATACAGTCCTGAACAATATGGCTGGGAAGCCGCTCCGGATAGGCTTGAATTGCGTAAGACCGCAGAACGCACTTTTCAACAAGCTAAACAAGAATTGATCAGCCTATTAGTAGGGACCGACTTACCGGCTATGGGTTTAGGAGCAGTCTCTTGTCAAACTGTTGACCGCAGCAAACTTTATTATAGTGAAGCTGGTGTTGAGTTGCAGTATGATCAAGGCTCACACAGCTTTGTAGTGCTGATGCGTCCAGACTCGATGTTGTATCAGGCACGACCGTTAGAAAGCACGTATTGGCGGCGCAGGATTCAGACGTTACTACTGGCTACACTAGACCGCGCTAAGCCATTTGCGTATGAACTCGATATCCAACAAACGGCCCAAGGCCAGATTCAAAGATTAGTTGATCAATTCACTAGCACTGGGGTGTCAGAACTAGCCGCCTTACCTGAACGCTTCGCCATGCTAGAGGAAGTAGCTAGACAACTACCTAAGGATGAACGTGAAGAACGCTTGGAACAGTTCGACACCCTCTGTGCACAATGGGATTTACTGCGGCGAGCCGAACGTACAGAGGCTACGGTTGAAGATTTAACTGCTTTAGCTGCTGCCTACCCAACCCTCCATAGCCTATACAAAAATAAGGCATTTGGTCTGCTGTCGAAACGTATTATTGTACGTGATGGAAAAATTTCTTACGGTTATTTGTACACATCAGACAAGCTAGGGATTATTACCAAGCCATTACGCAAAACCCTTGATGCCGAAGCCACAGAACAACTGCACGCCAGTGGAATATATAAAGTAGCAGGCCATTACGTTTATCCTTTTCAATTAGATGAGGGCGACACCGTTGTAGATATTGATACGAAAACTCCAGTCTTAACTAAGCAAGGAGGTGAGTTGTTTGGGATCACTGACGGTAAGCTTATTCCATGGCATCAATTTAGATGGGGTCGGCATAATGATGTTGAATTTGACGATGGCACAGTGCATGTTCATGCCTCAGCATTAGGTGAGTTGACTAAGTTCTTGTATGGAACACAAAAAATAGAAGCAGCGACTGTGGCAGAAGACATGATTCGACTCAATGGCACGATTGAAAGTTCCTTGACGATGGAGTATGGCAAAGATCACTGGGATGATCCCCAGCGGATTCTCCTGGACTTGATCCAAAATCATCTAGATGCAGCCGGATCGGAACGAATTGAAGTGGAATATGAAGTGTTGAAGGATAATGAGCGTCGTTTTGTGCCTGAGTACTTGATTGGTGATGGTGACAATATTCTCGCCATTAAAATTAGAGATTATGGTACGGGATATGCACCCAATCATCTAGGTACGTTAGGTGCTAGTCGCAAAGTCAGCCCCTTGCAAGCCGGGAAATACGGTGAGGGGCAAAAGTTATTAGCTGCAGCAGCGCGCCGCCATGGCTTAGAACTGACCTTCAGTTCGGTGGCACCTTACCAAGGCCAAGCCCACCGCTGGACAGCTACAGCCCAAGGCCAACCGTTGGAGATCGTACGGTCTGGCCGTAGAACCCAAGATGAACGCATTGTGTTTCAATTGCACAGTGAACCAACCGGTGAACGAGTTTCTTCCGAAAGCACATTACGTTTACCAGAGGGGGTCACAGTTGATTTTTGGAACAGATTAGTAGCCCAGATGCATCCACGCAGTGAACCAGTCAGCGGTCAGCGCGGCTTAGCCAGAATTGTGCGCCAGTTACGTTATAATGATTATCATCAGAATGAGATTGATGTAGGTTGCATGAAGGTTTTACCAGATGAACCAGGTGCTATTTATGAAAACGGTTTACTGGTGCAAAGGATACCAGGCATCATCTGTGGTTATGATCTGCCTAATGTGACCAATACGCGGGAACGTAATCGGATAGATCAAGATAAATTAAAATACTACATTGCTTACGCCCAAGCTAATTGTAGGAACCCCCAGTATGCAGACCGGTGTGTTGCTAGCATGGTTGCTAGCTTAAGATCCTGGACAACACCCCAACCGGTCGCCGAACACAACCTGCATGAACCAGCAAAATTTGCTTCACTACCCCTATGGGATCAAGCCATCGCTAATCGTTTCCGGAACCGTTACCTACATTCTGATATTGCAATTGCAAAAGGTAAACTGTCTACTGATGATCGCATCAGAACACTGTTCTATGCCAAATATCTGCCGGTAGACCAGCGTGCAACGGTAAGCGCAGAACAATTCGACCAGTTGGCTGGTTTACTGCCAACAACTATCGAATATACCCGACGCTTTGCCCGCATGCAACTAGCAGTACCAGCTGCGGTAATTTCTCAATTAGAGCAAGTGGTAGCTGCCTGCGCGACCGCCCAAAAATCATTATGGGATCGCCAGCTGAAAGAACGTCCTGGCCGGCGATTAATGAAACAATTACATGTGAATAATGATGCTTTATCTCTTTGGACAGTTGAAGAGATGGCACAGCGCCAAGCTGTATCTGTAGCACCCCGCGAAGTTGGGTACCATGGTATTATTGATATAGGCACTCCCAAGCCTCATGTCAATTTTAATGAGGATTTACTCCGCCAACGCTCTACAAAATTAGTTGGTACTATTCATCATGAGTTGGCACATCATGTGACACAGGCATCAGATTATGAAGATCACTTCTTGGTATACCTCTTAGAATTAGCGTTCGATGCGAAACAACGGCAGGCAGACGCACGTTAAGTACCGAGGTTATGTTAACTTCTGTAACTCTTCTCTCGCCACCGTCCTATCATCCCACGGCTCTTTTTTGCCTTTAGCGCGACAGATTTTTTGATCCGCTCCTTTGCAGGTTAAGAACACCACGTCACCCGGCTTCGCCATACTAAACGCAGCCGCAATCGCCTGACGCCGATCGGGAATTAGCCAGGCTGTTTGGTTCAACACTTTGCCGCCCGCTACGACGCCCTCGGCCACCTGCTGCATAATCACCAGCGGATCATCATCATACGGATCTTCATCGGTGATAATGACATAATCACACAACTCACCAGCGGCTTTACCATTAGTGAGCCGTCGCCCAGTATCACGCCCACCACCAGTGCTACTAATTAACGTAATCAATTTACTGTGTGGTGACATCTTCCGCCAAAACCCATACAGTAACCCTAAGCTGACGGGCTCGTAAGCGTAATCCACGATCACGGTAAAAGGTTGTGAACCAACAATACGTTCCATTCTGCCTGGTATCAACGCCACTGGTGCTAAAGCTCGCTGCATGGTCGGAAAATCTACCCCTTGGCTAAGAGCCACGCCAATGGCGGAAGCGATACTATCTAAGTTCCATTCACCCAACAACTTACTCATCATGGTATGACCCTCCACCACAAACTGTAAACCATCTTTAGTGGCGACAATATCCGTCAGTGGTAAATTAGCATTGGCAACACCTTGTCGCGTCCACATCACCTTGACCGGCACTTCAGCAGCTGCAAAAAATTCTGGTAAGTATTCTGAATCGGCATTCAACACTGCCACCTTTTGCACTACATGATTGTTCAATTGCTTGGCTGGCAACTGACTAAGGTGATGAAACAGTTCTAGTTTGGCTTGTTTGTACGCTTCAAAACTACCGTGAGCATCAATATGCTCTGGAAATAAATTCGTCCAGACACAGACATCATATTGGATCCCCAAATGCCGCCACTGCTTAATGCCTTCGGAAGAAGTTTCCACAATGGCGTACTGACAACCCGCCGCTACCATATCGGCTAACAATTTCTGCAACTGGCTACGCCCCACCATCGTCATTTTGGTATCATTCAACCATTCTTTTTCGCCAATTCTAAAATTGGCTGTGGTCGCCATGCCTACCGTATAACCAGCCGCCGTCAGTACATACCAAATTAAGTTAGCCGTGGTCGACTTCCCTTTGGTTCCGGTCACACCAATCACCACTAACTTACCGGATGGATGTTTGTACCGCCACGCAGCCAAGCGCGCAAACAGCTTATGGTAATAATCCAACAACCAACTCGGTACGATCTGTTTAATGATTCGCTTCATATAATGTAGTGATAGACCACACCATAACATGAGCCAGCGTAACCGCAAAGACAAACAACCATTCAAACCAAATAATGTAAGCCGTCTTGTGCACCTTTTTCTTCTTCAACCAATCCGTCAGCACTTGAAAAATGAAGGAGACGCAGGTTAAAGCAAATAACATCCCTACAAACGACAGTACAATGCTCTTGATAAACCAGGCGACAGCAATAATGACACTGGCCAATAATAGCCACCACGTGGCACGGCGTGCTTTGTGCCAAATGACGGGCGATTGCCGATGCATGACAAATAACGTCACCCACAACACAAAGACTGCTACATACCCAAAGATGATCACATTCATAGCTTGATAGCTTTACTGTGAGACATCGCACTGATGTTACCTAAATTATCAATGGCGCGCACCTTGTAATAGTACCTCTGTCCAGACATGGTGGTTGAATCGGTATATTTTTTCTGAGTAATGACACCAGAAATAGATTTGTATTTACCATGTAATTTATTTGCCCGATACACTTTATACCCCACCACATGTTCTCCTTTTGTCCGGTACCAGTGCAATTGTACACTACTATCTACTAACTTCTCGATACTGTTCCAAGTTGGTCGACGCACTTTGGTATCCACAATGTAAATAAATTCTCCCAATGGGGATGGATCATCATTGGTATCAATGGCTTTCACGCGCAAACGATACTTCCGTTCGTTGCCATGCACCTTGGCAGACGGCGTGAAAGATCGTTTAGTTTGAAAGGTGCCATACACGAGTGGATCTAACCGTTGTGTACCAAAGTACACATAATATCCACTGATCGCTGCCGGGCTGAATGGTTTGGCCCAAGAAAAATAAGGACTAGTGTCACGTTCACGCTGATTGGTTTGCATTCTGTTTTTTCGACTAGCCGAATGAAAGGCCGACACAGTTAAATCTAGTTGGGCTGCAATCGCGCTACCAGCGTTCACTCGACCAGCACCAAATTCTGGAATCTGCACATCGTCTGCCGTGTCGATGATCGCTGTCGCTAAATCGCCTAGATCCAGAGTGTCATCTACCGACAATAATAATGCCGCGACACCACTCACTACCGGTGTTGACATGGATGTGCCAGACAAAAAACCATAGTCGGCCGTAAAACCATTAGCTGCATCACCTGTATAATAGGTACTTAAAATACTTTGGCCAGGTGCGCCGATGTCTACGCAATCGGTGCCATAGTTACTAAAACTAGCCATGGCATCGCTAGCGTCTGTGGCACCAACACCAAGCACATTGTCGTAACACACTGGGTAAGATGGTAGAATATTTAAATCAATCGAATCGTTACCGGCGGCGGCTACTACTAATTGACCGGCGGCAACAGCCTCCGCAATGGCTGCTCGTTCGGTTTTACTATTATCATAGCCACCAAAGCTCATATTCAAAATATCAGCTCCATTAGCAATGGCGTAGGCAATGGCATCCGCTAAAGCGGCGACACTGCTGTCACCGTCATCATCAAAGATTTTAATTGGCATAATCGAAACTTCCCAATTCACACCAGTTACTCCTTCAACATTATTGCCCACTGCACCGATGGTTCCAGAGACATGGGTACCATGTAAGACAACGGTGTTATTGAAATTAGCACTGGTTGGCTGCGGTGATGGATCATTATCATTGTCAATAAAATCCCAACCAGATACATCATCAATATACCCATTGCCGTCATCATCAATACCGTTAGCTGCTACCTCTCCCGGATTCACCCAAATGTTGTCCGCTAAATCGATGTGATCCGTATCCACGCCGGTATCGAGCACGGCCACAATAACCGTTCTACTACCAGTGCTGTAATTCCAAGCTTTGGCAGCGTCAATATCTGCGTCACTGGTCTGCTCCAAATAAGACAACGCCCCACTCGTATAGTAGGTGTCATTGGGTGTGGTTTGAATAAAGCGCCGATAGTTAGGCTCGACATACTCCACCCGTGGATCGGCTTGAAACAGGTCAATGGCTGTAGTCACGTCACTGACGCGCACAACCGAAACATCCGCTGCCGTCGTAGGCTGGTCTGCCCACTTTACCAGTACCTCATTGGGTACATAGTCTGCAGCGGAGACAACAGTAGCTACGGCCCAACTCATGGCTACAACGGCAGACCCTATCCAATAACGCATAAAAAAATCAACATAGAGGAATTAAAGCACATATGCTATACTTTTCCAATGAAACGAATCTGTTTACTACACACCGGCGGTACCATTACCATGTTCAAAAATGCAGCTGGGGTATTACAGCCACCCACCTCTGGTGAGTATCTCCTAGAATATGTTCCCAATATTACAAAGATTGCCGACATCGATAACGTGTTCTTGTTTCAGCTAGATAGTTCTGATATTAACCCCCGCCACTGGAAAGTGATTGCCGAAGCGATTGCTGAACGCTATGACCGTTATGATGGCTTTGTGATTACACACGGTACCGATACGATGGCCTACACCGCCACTGCCTTATCTTTTATGCTCGGTAACTTAAGTAAACCGGTCATCGTGACAGGATCCCAGCTCCCTATTTCTGAAATTGCTTCCGATGGTGTGACCAACTTGATTAACGCTGTCCGCATGGCCTGTGAACCAATCTCTGAAGTAGCCATCATGTTTGGACATCACTTGATCCGTGGTAATCGTTCAAAGAAAGTATCGCATTTCAACCTAGATGCTTTTATTTCGCCCAACTGTTTACCACTGTCTGAACTGGGCGCTGAACTACGCTTAGCTGACCACTGCATGGTCAGACGCAGTAAGCAGGTCCAATTGCAAACTGACCTCGTCACGGATGTAGCCTTTATCAAAATCTTTCCAGGCATTACCAATGCCTTCATTTTGGGGATGGTGCCACCACGTACCCGCGGTGTCATCTTTGAAGCCTACGGTACGGGTAACTTTCCACTGGGAGATGAGGGTATCCAAGAGGCGATGGAAAATATTATTAGCCAAGGCATCCCCACGGTGATTTCGACGCAATGCATTTATGGTGGAGTGGAATATGAACGCTATCAAGGTGGTTGGTTTGCTAAGAGCCGTGGTGCCATCACTGCTCAAGATATGACCAGTGAAGCCGCCCTCATTAAGTTAATGTGGTGCTTGGGGCAGAGTTCAGATGACAAAGAGATTAAACGGTTGTATCAAACCAATGTAGTGGGTGAACTAACAGAACGTGAAACCAGACCATGACCGCCATTGATTTCAAAAAAATCCAATCCTATACCTTCTTTGGGGCTCTGATTGGTATTACGGTTTTATTTTTGTGGATGTTACGACCATATGTCTATCCGGTCTTTTGGGCGGCTGTCTTGGCGGCACTATTTTATCCTTTATATCGTCGCCTCTTAGCCAAAGTAAAAAGCCCCAATGTGGCGGCCGGATTAACCGAACTATTGATTCTCCTTATTTTTATTGTGCCATTAGCCGGCATTGTATCGTTGCTCGTGCAACAAGCTTTTAGTGTCTATAACACGTTTGGTAATCGTGAAACGTTTATCTCCTTCAACAACTACCTACAACAAACCTTATCAAATCCATTGGTGGCTCCGTACTTGGAAAAGATTGATCTCACCGATAAATTATCCAGCTTTGGTAGTAGCGCCTCCGCCTTTCTCTATTCATTTTTAACCCGGAGTGGACAGAACACGGCCCGGTGGATTGTGCAGTTACTCATCATGCTCTATACGTTATATTTCTTTTTGAAAGACGGTCAACGTTTCCTGCAAAGGGTGATGCACTTGTTGCCATTGGGTGATGCCTACGAGCAACAACTGTACCAACGGTTTGTTTCTACCACCCGCGCCACCTTAAAAGGCACCATCGTGATTGGTGTCGTTCAAGGTAGTATCGGTACCATTGCGTTGCTAGTAACCGGTGTACCAGCGGCTGTATTTTGGGGCGTCATTATGATTGTGTTATCAATTATTCCTGGTATCGGTGCTTCGGTGGTGTTACTACCCACGATCGTGATCTTGCTGGTACTTGGTCAATGGTGGCAAGCAGTAGTGGTTTTGATTGCACTCATCATGGCCGGCACGATTGATAATGTGTTGCGTGGCCCACTCGTTGGTAAAGATACGCAGATGCATCCATTATTGATTTTCTTTGCTACCTTGGGTGGATTATTATCGTTTGGAATTTCTGGTGTGGTGATTGGTCCAGTCATCACGGCTTTACTACTTAGTATTTGGCAAATTTACGAACAGAAGTATCACGGAGATTTAGTGAGGGAAGGGTAATTTACCTCCCCTTTATCCCCTCCTCAAAGGAGTGGGAAACATCCAATATCAATAAATCCTACCCCTTAGAGGGGAGGATGTCCTGAGTCTGCCGAAGGACAGGAGGGGTAATGTAGAGAGGTGTCATAAAAAGATGAACCCCCGAGCCGGCGATTCATCGCTGCAGTCACGGGGGTTTAAAGACACGGATCATGTCATCCTCCTGGGATGGGGTTGAGTTGTGCCGCAGCTAGTTGCCGCGGCAGGTGAAGGGGTCGGTGTTGTCGAGCGCGATGGCGGTCTCGCCTTCGAGGCCGGACTGGTAGTAGGCCGTCGCCTTGTAGTCGGCGGTGAGGGCCATCTTGGGGAACCACACCACCGTCACGACGTTCGCGCCCTCCACCTTGTCGAGGGTGAAGGACTTGACCATCGTCGGGTGCTCCTCGAGCACGGGCACCACCGCGAAGTCGTAGGCGATGCCGGGTGAGTGGTTCTGGGCCTCGTCGTAGTACGAGAAGACATTCCACTGCGCCACGTACAGGCACGTGTACTCGCGGCTGACCTCGTCGATGGAGAGCGTCTCCGGCGTCTCGTAGAGATCGTGCAGACGCGCGGCCTCCGCGGTGAGGCGCAGGTTCTCGGTCTGGCTGGACGCGAGCTCTGCCATGACACCGTCGAACTTGGTCTGCAGCAGAACGGTGCATTCCTGCTCGGTCGGGGTGCAGCCGATGAGGTTGATGAACAGGCCGAAGGCGGCCAGGATGGTGAGGGTACGCATGGCGATCGTTGCTCCGCCGGGCTTCTGTTGATTTCGGCCCAGGCTGGATAAGCAGACTATAGACAAGTCCGCACATGCAGCTTGGGCAGATGCCAAACAAAGCGTTGCATTGTAGGCGGGAAAATGGATTTTGTCAACCCCTCTCCTGTCCTTCATCAGATTCAGGACATCCTCTCCCACCTGGGAGAGGCGGTTTTGTTTTTTAATTAACTTTTTCAAAAAAGTTACAAAAAGAATTATCACAATTTTCCCCACTCCTTTTTGAGGAGGGGTAGGGGGAGGTAAAAGTAGGGAGGCTGGGGGTAAAGTTAATAGTGAGGTAAAAAAAGACGAACCCGGGACACATTGTTGTATCGACCGGGTTGTTGTCTCCTCCATGTTTGGTTTTGGTTTCCGTCTGACCTGGTGGTCTAGTCGCCGAACTGTTCGCGCGAGCTGATGATCGTGGGCTCGAGCACGGACGACGCGAACTGCGACGGCGGCGTCAGGCCACAGGTGTTCTGGCACCAGTCGACGTGATCGCGGATCTCCGGCAACAGCGCGTAGAGCTCCTCGCCCGGACATTCCGTTGACGCCCAGTCGCGATGACCGAGAATGTTCGAGGTGTCGGTCAGGCCGATCTCGTAGGCCGTCCGAGCCGCATGCGCCTTGATCGCAACGAGTGTCTCGACATCGGGCGGTGCATCGGTGTAGGTTCCGATCACTGAGATGCCAGCGTTGTTGGTGTTGTGGTCGCCGACATGCGCACCGATCACCCACAGCGATCCCCACGGATCACGACTCGGACTGTCATCGCCCGAGTAGCGTCCTTCGATGTGGTGGATCTCGCCATCGTCAGCGTCGCGCCCCACCAGCCGCTGATAGCCGATGTCACCCCAACCGTGGTCAGGGCCGAACGTGTGGTAGTTGTACACGAACTCTGTGTAGTCCAGCACGTCATCGAACCGACCGGCAGTGTGGTGGATGGTGATGTACTCCGGATTGTGGTACTCCGCCGGCCAGTCCAGCGCTGAGCAACACCAGTTCCATCCGTACCAGTTGTTCAGGTACCACGTTGCGTCGTTGTACGCAGTGGGGTAGCTGGACACGTCCGGAAAGCTTGGAACGGGCGGGTAGTAGCCAGCAGCGATGCCAGCGGCCACCTGTTCCGCATCCGTCCAGTCCACGTAGCCCTCGTACTGGGTGGTGATGCCCACGCCCCAGCCGATGCCACGCAGCTCGATCTGGCTGTCCAGATTCATGCCGCACAGTTCCGCAGCGTCGACACATTCGTCGGTACCGCTGTCGGTATCCGTGTCGGAGTCGCTGTCCGAGTCCGCATCGGTGTCACTGTCGACATCCGTGTCGGTCTCGGCGGCGGTGTCGTTGGGGTTGGTGTCGGGCGGCCAGGGCTTGGTGCCCATGCCACCGTTGTCACCGGCGCAGCTCGTCAGCCACGCAAAAAGAGCAAACAGCAAGTACCTCATGGTTTCTCCCAGGAAAGAGGTCAAATCACTGTAGTCTGATCAAGCTAAATAGGCAACAAAAATATCCATAAACCGAACAAAAACCGAAGTTATCCACAGGGGTACTTGACCTTCGGTTTTTATTCGGTTAATCTAATTTCATGCCTGCGATCACCAAAAAGAAAAAACAAATCCTCGACTTCATCCAAGCCTTCCAAACGGAGCATGGCTACTATCCTACGCTGGAAGAAATCCGCCAGCAGTTCGAGTTGAATAGTCTATCCACCGTTCACCAACATATGTCGGAATTGGAAGAGATGGGAATGTTAGAGCGCGGCTTTGGTAAAGCCCGCGATATCAAAATGTCGAATAAGGGTTCAAAGGTATCTACAGCTGAACCATATCTAGTCGGTAGTATGGTAGAACTCCCAATTGCCGGATTAATCACTGCCGGTTTGCCGATTGAAGCGGTAGAAGAACGCACTGAAACCCTGACTGTTCCCCGCCACATGATTGATAATAAAAATGCGTACGTTCTGAAAGTAAAAGGTGATTCGATGATTGAAAGCCTAATTGATGATGGTGACTTTGTAGTGATTCAAAAACAAGATTATGCCAGTGACGGTGATATTGTCGTAGCTCTATTAGAAGATGGTTCGGCCACGCTAAAAGAATACCATCGGGAAAAGAATTATGTCCGCTTACAACCTCGCAACACAAAATATAAAGCCATTAATGTGCGTAATGTTGTGATTCAGGGTCGAGTGTTAGGGATTATTCGCAAATATTAAACTATACATTAGTAGTGTATGTCCTACTCTAGCTCCAGCACAGTACCAATCGATATGCTACCTGGCATCGGTCGCCGCACCGCTAAAGTGCTGCATGCCTTCCAAATCCACACGATTGGACAATTTAAAGCTGTACCAGAACGCGTTTTAATTGAGCTATTTGGACCCAGTATTCGCGCACCGTATTACAACGTACATGGTGTCTACTATACCGGTCGGGAAAACTCTAGAGTTAAAACAGGCTTTCTTGATAAGCTGAAGTTTGCTCTTGTATCGTAAGATCGGTAATCCGATCAATCTGACACAGGCGCTTACTATTATCGCTATGCGAATAGACAGTAGCCGTTTTATCGTCTAAATCCAGAATGTCGGCCTGCTGAATGTTCAGGACTGTCCGGGCTATATCAGTCAGTTGTACATACACTAAATTCACCTGATTATGATTTCGATAAGCGCGTTGTAGTTCTTGCATAATGGTAGGTTGAGTTGACCATTCGACCGGCATATGAAAGTACTCTCCACCGGAAGTATATAAAATATAGCCGTGTTTACAGCCGTACTCGTAGACATCATGGGTAATCCGGACATCATCTAAACAGTATTTGGCTAGCGCTTCTAAGTTACCTTCCCGGTAATAGCGAATCGCATCTAACCCACTACCAGATTTACCTTCCCCCAGAGTGGCTTGAGCAACACTCTCTAATTTCATGCGAAACCCTAGTGTGCGATGAATGTCTGCCAAAATATCCACTTGTGGCAGTTCATTCATCTTTAAAGTCTTAAAGTAAGGTTGCAACACTACATTATCAAAACTAATCGAATTGAATCCGATGATAGTTGGCTTTTCAGCTAGTAAAATCTGCTCTAGCTTTGGTAAATCTTGTTCAAAAAAACTAAAATACTTGTTTTGTGAATAAGAATACAAGCCAAGGAACGATACGCCTAACAAAGCATTATTATTATAGCCACCAACTTCAGCAAAAGTCTTTTTACTTTCTAAATCGTAGACAATACTAGGGGTGGACGGAGACATAGCGGCGTTGTTCAAGATACGTTTTAGCTTCGGTTGATTTTGGACAAATTTCGATAAAGTCACAATGCTTACAGCGTTCGCTGATGCGCGGCAGATATTGCCGATCCACTCTAATTTTCTCTACCTTCTCAATCAACTCCTCGGTAATCGGTTCATACAAATCTTCAGAGATATCAATACTATACAGTTGGTTGGTTGCCAAGTACAGGTACGATGCTTTGTACACTGGGATGGTTTGGTTAGCGTGAATAATCATGGCATAGATCGCTAACTGGTCATCAGACACCTCGTCCGGGTCAAACTTACCGGTTTTATAATCAATCACATGTAAGCCCTCGGCATCCTGATCAACCCGATCAATCCGTCCTAGTACTTTAATATCTTCAGTTATCTCCATATCGTAATAGTTTTCCAACATGACGGGATTTTTAGTAACATCATTCTTGAGCACGTACAGTTTTAACATTTGCAATGCTTTCAATCCCCACTCCCGCTCATCATCGGCATTGCGAAACCCTTGGCGATTTTCTTTCCATCGTTTGCGTAACAACTGTTCTAGGACTTCAAACGTACGATCCGCTGGAGCCACCTGCTCATAAAAATCTTTCAAACTATTATGCACATGCGCGCCCATCGTCAGATAAGGCTTGGGCGTTTTATATTCATCCGCAATGTAATCCACGTATGTAAACTTATACTGCTGCGGACAAGTTTCATACATCGTGAGTTTAAACGGGGAGATTTTGAACATCAACGCAGATATTTTTCAACTAATGCGTTGGTGGCATCTTCATCCAGTACCCAATAGTACAATGATTTCCCAAACGATGGCGTGTAAATGCGCTGGCCCTCGCCTGGTAACACCACTTCTTCCATCGCTGGTACTGTGATACCGCGATGTCCAATCACATACGTTATCCCAAAACTCACTAGGCTGGGGATAGATAAGCGTAAGCGCGCCCGTTCACTGGTTTGCAAATAGTCATAGATTTTCCGCGCCACCAGTGGACTTTTAGCTTTATCTAGGACCGCTTTAAAAATTTCACGCTGTTCTGCCGCTCGACCAAAATCACCCTCGGCTTGCACAAACCGATTATGGACTAACTCTTGTGCCTCCGCTCCGTCGACGTGTCCGGTGCTAATATCCACCCCACCAACGGTATCGACAATATCGGTAAAGCTATCAAATGTCACTTCCACTGTTCCGTGGATTTTAATATCTAATAGATCTTCTACTACGGATTGGGTCAGTTCTACATTACCCATCCGGTCAACCGTATCGTCCCACATCGCATAAAAATGAGTGATCTTTTGTAGCCCTTTTTCAGCATGATCAATTTTAGTATCGCGCGGTACCATCGTCAGTGATAACGGATCTTGTGTACTCTTAGGAATGGATACCACCATCAGGGCATCAGACCGAGCATGCTCATCGTTACGCTGATCAGAGCCAATGACTAGAATGTGATAGAACTTTGGCTGCGATAGATAAAAACCAACACCGAGCAGAATGAGGATGACCAGGGTAATCAGGCTACCACGTACAAACAAACGCCGTAACCAGCGCCGACAACCCAGTCGCTCTGGTGGTTGATCGGCTGCCGTGACAACATTTGTACTGGTCCTAACGTTCGCTGTCGGTTTCGGATGTAAGCTCACGGTATTTACCTTTAATGGTTTTAATCGAGTGCTCTACGTCCTCCAAGTAGGCCTTGAGTTGTTTGGCTAAAGCTAAGCCTTCTTCAAACTTTTTTAAGCCGGTTTCTAAGTTATAGTTACCAGCTTCAAAATCATCCGTAATTTTCTCTAACGCCTCATATTGTTTTTGGAAATCAGCAGTTGCTTTCTTAGCCATAGGGTAGCATTATAGCACTGTTGAAGTAATACTTCCATCCGCTAATACCGTTTCAATCTCATCGCCAGTTTGACTTTGTTTGGTGCTGGTTAACACTGTTCCAGTGGTAGTGCGCGTAATACTATAACCCCGTTCTAGAATTTGTTTAGGGTTATAGGAATGCAACAATGATTCTAAGTGTTCCACCAGCGCGCGATATTTACCGGTTTGTTGCGACATGGACACCACCGCATGATTCACTCGTTCAGTCATCAGTTGATGTTGATTCGTCAAGGCTCGGTATTGTCGTGCTACAGCTACCTTTAATTGTTGGATCACATCTGCCTTATCCGGCACTACTTGTTCCGCCGCATTCGATGGCGTAGACGCGCGCACATCGGCAGATAGTTCGGCTAAAGTAACATCACGCTCATGGCCAATGGCAGCGACCACCGGCACTTTTAAACCAAAGATAGCCCGTACTACCGCCTCATCGTTAAAGGCTTGGAGATCTTCCATTGAGCCACCGCCTCTGGTTAAAATCACCACATCTAATTGCTTACTGTAACTATGATTAATCTCTTGTAAGGCCTGCACTACGCTGGATACAGCCTGTGCACCTTGTACCGTCACTGGGAATAACATAATTTCCAAGCCAGCCCAGCGATTTTTTAAAATCCGTAGTACATCGGTATACGCCGCCGCATCGGGTGAGGTGACAATGCCGATCCGTTTTGGAAAATGTGGCAAGGCGCGTTTGCGTGCTTCATCGAACAGACCTTCTTTCGTTAGTTTAGCTTTCAACAACTCGTATTGCCGTTTGAGCGAACCTGCCCCCACCACCTGGATTTTATTTACCCGTAAATGAAACTTACCCGATTTAACAAACAAACCCGGTTTACCGATAACCTGAATTTCCATCCCATCTTCTAATGGTTTGTCTAATAGAAACGCTCATAAAAAACAACTCACATAACTAGTTTCGTCTTTCAGTTCAAACCAAACAAACCGGTTTTGCGTAACTTTGAAATTGCTGACTTCACCTTGAACGCAAGCCGGAATACCGGACAGCAACTCATTCACGCCATGGACAAACTCAGAAACGGAATAGATTTGCATGTCTATACAATAGGCTAGCTCCGATCTACGAGCACTCTATTCTGTCTATTGTCACCCTCAGTTGGATGCTCCATGCGATAAAAATGATTATCTACTCCAGGATCAGCCCGACGGAAATGTTTTTCAGGATGATGACCAATGTGTTCTAACATCCACTCCCGACCTTTATCTTCTAAGAAGGCAGCCAACTTTTGTTCAGTGGTATCAGGC
>JACQPW010000077.1 GCA_016207285.1 Candidatus Kerfeldbacteria bacterium
CCTACAAACCACCGGGGGTTTGGACAAATGGTAAAATAATCAGCTTGTTCAGATGGGCGGATGACTCCAGGAAAATCTCCCCTATGTCCCAACATGTCAGTAATGAGTTGCACGTGGGTGTGCGGTGCCCAGTGACCATTTTCCTGATCATTCCCTACCCAAGCAAATTGTTCACCTTGAGCAATCACTTGGCCTGGGTGTTTACCGACTAACGAATCTGTGCGTAAATGCCCGTACAGACTATAAAATGTCAGTCCGCTGATTTCGTGTTGCAAAATAATCGTTGGACCATAATCTAAGAATTGAGCGTTATTTTGCGCCGATAAAATGGTTGCAGGATATGGGGCATACAGAGGTGTACCAGGCTCTAACCATAAATCGTAGGCCAGATGTACGCTGCGCGCTTCTTGATCGCCATGTTGAAATAATGGGCTTTGATAAATCGTTCGATTTTCTGCCCAGTTTCCCAAAGCATAACGAGCCTGATGCTGTTGCATCATCGTTTGGATATACTGCCAAAGTTGCTGCGGTTGTTGCATATCAATTGTAGCCAAAGCTGAATTCTGTTGAGTAAAATTCAACACATATGGCCGAGTATGACGATACGGTTCACCAAGTAAAGGCGTAAACTGATTTTGGTTAGCCGCCAAAGCCGCAGTGACAGCATAGGCATGTTCACGTTGCACACTAGTTAATTGTAGTGGTGTATCTTGAAACATAGTGATACTGTTTTACTAATAATTTGGGGGAGGACACGGTGGTTAATCGCGCCCTCCCTCCTCCAACTTAGTTGCTTCACGCTACCGAGTAACCAACTCGCGGTAGTGCAGCATCCCAGCGACGAACACCGGCAGCTTGGCCGTCTGGTAGTTCCGCCAACGCAGCCACTGCGGTTCATCGTTGGGATAAACCGGCGTACCCACTCCATAGGCCACAGCCGGACCATCATCGATGATGTCATTCACCAGATGCAGCGTGGCGCCGGTCACCGTGGCCGGGTCATGCTGTGCCCGAGCGATGGCATCCGCCGTCGGCGTCGGCCCGCGGAAGCAGAACTCGTGCCCACGAACCGTCACGGCCGGATGGATGTTGAGCACCCGACCAGCCAAACCATGCCGATCGATCAGGTGTTCGATCCGAGCCATGTAGTGATCGGACACGATGACATCAGCCTCGAGTGACCTGAACAGATCGTACACGGCTTGTTCGAATTCCAGCTTGAGCTGCATCCGTTCCGCGACCGCCATCTTGGGCTGATGACGAAAGTGCGACGGAATGTTCCAAGTAGGAATATCCAATTCCTGCGGCCAGAGCCAGGGGCGCTCCGAGGTCGGCAGCACCGGATAGTCCTTCAAGTTGAGCGGAAGATCGTCGACGATCACGCCTACCAGCTGATAGTAGCCGAACAGCTTCCCGCCCGGCTGGATCTCACGCCTAGTGCGCTCGATCACACCTTCCATGTAGCGCTGCCCAGCACCCGTTCCCACGACCAGTCCGTTACGGTCACACTCGCCCGTGTCGCGAATGGACGTAAGGAAGAGGAGGCGGATGGGACGATGGTTGGGCAAATGAACGTTGCTGAGGTCAGGCGTGCAGAGACTCACGGTGAATGACATCGGACACCAGGTAGATGGGTTGTGAAGAACAAACAGGGCTCAATAGTGTTATCTACTAAGCCCTGCACAATACTTACAATCTCAACACATACCTAGGTGCAATCTGGGCTCTTCATCTTCTTATGCTTTAGTGTTTGTAGAAATAGGTACAGAGAGATCATATTGGTAATAAAAACAAAAAACTGCCCGTTCGGGGCAGCTTGGAATTCTTCTTTACAAAGCAACTACCTCGAACGCATGGTTAGAGTTGCTTCTTCTTTAAGGTTAAAGTGAATGTAGAAATCATAACTGACACCAGTATAAAGCAGCTAGTTATTTTGTCAAGACAAGAGAGGGGTTTTGGGTGTATAGTACAGCTATGAAGATCTACACCAAAACCGGTGATAAAGGCAGTTCAGGATTATTCGGCGGTGAACGAGTACCTAAACACCATCCCCGCTTAGAAGCCTATGGCACAGTCGATGAACTGAATAGTCAAATGGGTTTGCTGGCGGCGCACTGGCCAGCGGTGGCTGATGAAATCATGGATATCCAACGGATGTTGTTCACGATTGGTACTCATCTAGCATCTCCAGCCCAACCGGATAGTAACTTAGAAGTAGCCATGATTCTACAACTCGAGGAATCGATTGATGTCATGACAGCGGAATTACCGCCACTGAAAAAATTTATTCTACCCGGCGGTCATCACGCCGCCTGCACTGCCCATATTGCCCGCACGATTTGCCGGCGCACAGAACGTCGGGTAGTTAGCCTAAGTAGTATCGAGCCGATTGATCCATTGGTCATTCAATATATTAATCGCCTATCGGATTGGCTGTTTACGCTGGCTCGCCATATCAATCTGAAGACCAATACTCCCGAGGTCATTTGGAATTAATATGCGCCCTCGCATCACGACTAAAACTCAACCCCAAACCCAGTTACTGCGGCAAGCTTCCTTAGTATTAGGCATCGATGCCGGTGCCACCAAAACCGCTGCCGCTATTGGCGATATGACTCGCCTATTATCCGTTGGTAAAAGTGGCCCTGGGAATCTCCATACCACCAAGCCCGATGATCTGATTAAACATCTCCAACAAGCCGTGACGGAAGCGCATAGTCGTACAGGCGCGTTTCGATCTGTCGTAGTGGGAATGGCCGGAGTCGACTCGCCCCATGATCAAATCAAAGCCGAACGCATTGTCAAAAAAGCCCTAGCCAAATGGTTACGGCCACATACCCGTTTAACTGTGGTCAATGATATTCATATTGTACGGCGCAGTGGCAGCGATGATCCTTATGGCATCGCCTTAATTGCCGGTACTGGTTCGCATTGCTTTGGCATGAATCAACACGGCGATATTGCCTATGCCGGTGGTTTAGAATACATCTTAGCCGATGAAGGCAGTGGTTATGAAATGGGTGTGAAGGTATTACGCGCCGCAGTCCGCAGCAGTGATGGCCGCATTAAACCAACTAAACTACAACAGGCCGTGTTGCGACATTTTCACATCGCTTCAGTGCGGGCTTTAGAACCGATTGTCTATCATGGTCAAGGCTTGAATAAAACCAAAATCGCTAAGCTGGCCAAGTTGGTAGACGACTTAGCTGCCAAAGGTGATTGGCGTGCCAAAGAAATTCTGACGGAATCGCTGAATGAATTAACCTTACACGTTGCCGCTATTGTGCAACGTTTACAGCTCACCAAAGTACCGTTTGATTTAGTCGTAGCTGGTGGACTATTTGATATCCAAGCCACCAAATTTTTGCAACAGTTTAAGCAGCGAATCAAGCGGGTGGCACCTCACGCCACAGTCATTAAACCACAACACCCCCCAGTGTGGGGGGCGGTACGGTTGGCTCAAGACGAACTAGCTGCCTGAACTACTAAGCTGAACACGTGTGCGCCTCACCTTCTTTGTACAGAGCGCCACAGTTGTCACATTCTATCATCGGTTCTAGCGGCATCCCTTTGCGTTCACAGCTCTCGGTTTGGCACATCCCTGGCTCGCTGGCTTGACCATGACAAGAACCAGTGCAGGCGTAAACTTTAGACATAGACGTCAAAGTTAATTATAATAGATACGAACAGTATACCATAATGATCAAACGCTACCTATTACTCGCCGGCTACATCGCCCTAGTTTTATTCCCGGCTGGTTTTGTATTCCCAAGTGATACTGATCTCCGTTATCTCTTGGCTCGTATTTTTGCACTCAGCGGTGCCAGCTTGCTGTTGTTACAATTACCGCTAGCTGCCCGTTTTAAATGGTTAGAACGAGTCTACGGCTTAGATAAGCTGATGCGTTTCCATTTATGGACTGGAATAATCGGATACTGTTTGATCACCCTCCATGGCACCATGATCCTAGTATACTACTGGCAATTTGGCTGGGATGTCGTCGTGGCGTTTATTACCCCCGGCTGGCGTTGGGAAACGCTTGGTCTAGTTTCATTTTTATTCATCACGATCATTATTCTGATTACTTTTATCCGACGGTACTCACCCAAAGTACCCTATCATGTTTGGAAATGGATCCATCAGTTCATCTACCTGGGAGTGCTAGGCGGATTTTTCCATAGTTTATTTTTAGGTACACAACTCACTGGCGGGCTATTACGCTGGTATTGGATTGGATTGGGATTGTTGGCGCTCTATGCATTTATCCATCGGCGCTGCATTGTCCCCTACAAGGCTAAGCCCTACCGCGTTAGCGATCACCAAGTGATTGCCAAGACAGTGCATCATGTTATATTAGAACCTACAGCTGGAGCCAAATTACAGCATCAACCTGGACAATTTATCTTTGTTCAGTTTCAATCACAAGGCATCACTAAAGAATGGCATCCTTTTACCGTATCGAGTGCTCCGAGTGCTCAGCAGCTCACCTTGAGTATGAAGACCTCTGGAGATTGGACGCAAACCCTAGATCAACTGGCTATCGGTAGTCACGCAAAAATTGAAGGCCCATACGGTCGCTTTAGCTACGCGTCTATACCGCCAGATGATTTTGGTTATGTCTTTGTGGCTGGTGGTATTGGTATCACTCCGCTTCACTCGATGATCACCGAATTACTCGCTCAGTCCAGTGCCAAGCCGATGACGTTACTCTATAGTGCTCGTTCTGTTGATGATATCGCCTTTAAAACTGAATTCGATGCTTTAGCTGCCAGCCACTCCAATTTTAAATTAGTGTATGTCACTGGACGCATCGACCAAGCTTGCCTGCAAAAAGAAATCCCAGAGCAATTACGGCAACAGTATTTTATCTGCGGTCCTAAACCCATGATGAAAGCCATTGTCAAGTGTCTACACAACTTAGCAGTGCCGACTAAACAGATTCACTTCGAGGAATTCGCTTTAAACTAATGTCACATCATCATCTGCCAGATTTGGTAGCGAAATTAAAACAGCATGGTGATCGCCTGACTACCAGTCGTTTACAATTATTAGAATACTTGTGTCAGCAGCAGCGCCCAGTCAGCGTTAAACAAATCGAACGGGCTTTACCAAAAATTAATATTGTCACGCTCTACCGGATTTTAGAGCACTGGCAAAAAGATGGGATTGTGGAACGACTCACCCATGATCCAAAAGAGCAATACTTTGAAATTGCTTCACCGTACCACCAGCATCATCACCACACGATCTGTCAGCACTGCGGAAAAGTAACAGATATTCAGTGTGAATTGAAGTTACCGTCATTCAAAAATTTTGTACCGAGCATGCATGTGGTAACCGTCTATGGTTGGTGCCGATCTTGCCTAAAATCACTTACTCACGACCTGCCAAAAGGTCAGCACCAGATCCGCCGTAATCGCAACCAGTAACAATACCATCTCCAAACGAATTCCTTTGCGTTCACTAGTTAAGCCCAATACAAATTGCATCGTATCACTAACGGTGTCCCATTTTTCATTCACAATGCGCATGCGGGCTTTGATTTCCAACTCGGTGACTACATCGACATATATTTTTTCCGTGCGCGCATCTGCCCAGACCTCGGGTGGGGTTTGTTGAAAGCCATATTCATAGAAGGAATGGGTCCGATCACGTAGCACTTGCCCGAGTGTTTTTAAAATATGTTTGCGCCGAAACTGAATCCGTCCAGTTTTTTCAATGGGTCGTAATATACGATTTAATTCGTAGAGCTGCTGATCCACCGTACCATCCATGCGTTGTAACACAACCGCCTGGGCGAAAGCAAACGATAATGCCACAATCACCGGTAGTGTGATCTCCTGCAATTCCAGATGCCCATAACTAACATTATCTTGCTTGCCAATATCTAGTAAAAAGGAGGCGGTAACTTCAGGAAGAACTGGCGACTTCATGACCTCTTTTAAGTCTGCTACAAAGGCCTGTTGTTTAATTAATGGCACATTCCAAAACACCACCACTCCAAAACTGAATACTGCCGCAAAACTAGCTTGACCAAAGGTGTAGACCAAGAGATCGTCACGCTTTAATACTAGCGATTTCTTATGGTTAGAAATTCGGTCCGTGTAAATGCGTAAAGCGAGTGAGCGGACAAAGATCATAGGGTTGACATCTTATCAATTTGCCGTAAACCCCACAAGGCGTGTTCGCGTATCAACTCATTACTATCTTGTGCCAACTGTTCCAGAGCCACACCAGCCTCTGCGCTGCCCCAATTCCCCAGCGCCACCCCCACATTACGCAACAAACCACTACGCTTAGCACGCATGATCGGAGTGCCTTGGTAACGCTCCAAAAATGTGGCCTCAGTTAATTGCGCTAGTTCCACTAAGGGTGGAGCTTGACGGTGCAGCGCTGATTCTAACCAATCACTCTGCATCTGTTTGGCCTGTGCCGTATCATTCCACGGACAAACCTCCTGACAAATGTCACAGCCATAAATCCGGTTATGCAATAATGGCCGCAGCGCTTCCGGAATCGTTCCTTTACTTTCGATGGTCAGATAAGAGATACATTTACGCGCATCAATCACCTTATTGGCTACAATCGCTTTGGTGGGACAACTGGTAACGCATTTGGTGCAGGTGCGACAACCGCCTCTCGCTTTATGCGTCACCGGCCACAATGATTGATCCAAAATAATTTCACACAAAAATAAATAGGAACCAAACAGGGGGCTAATCAGCATGGAATTATTTCCAGTAAAACCAATGCCAGCCCGTTCAGCTAATTCTCGTTCTAGAATCGGACCGGTATCAACATAGGCGCGGGCTACTACTTCTCTACCTGTTACTTGCTCCACCTGCTTAATTAACTGGAGTAATTTTTTCTTAATGACGTGATGATAGTCTCTGCCCCACGTATACCGGGCAAAGATGCCACGAGAGGGATCGTTCAAAACTTCCGGTGGTAAATCGGTGGTACGATACGTATAGGCCAAGGTGATGACCGTTTTGGCCTGTGGTAAAATTGCCTGCACAGCAGCGCGTTTCTCCTTACGACCATCGGTTTCTAACCAGGCCATGTCGGCTTGATAATGATGATCCAGCCACTCCGAAAAATATGGAAAGGTGGCGGCTGGCGTCACCGGTAAAATCCCTACTTGGGTAAAGCCCAGGTGACCTTTGGCGAAGTGGACAAGTTGCAGGCTCAAATCTTCGGTCATGTGCTATCATCCAACCATGGGTAATGCATTTCGTCAAAAATTGCTCCGGTGGTATCGAACACATGGTCGTCACCTACCGTGGAGACAGACCCACGACCCCTATCGTATTCTCATTGCTGAGGTGATGCTTCAGCAAACGCAAGTAGATCGAGTGGTTGATCGCTACCACCGCTGGCTAAAACGTTTTCCCACTGTTCAGTCTTTGGCACGAGCATCGTCGGCTGAAGTACTCAAAGAGTGGTCGGGTTTAGGATATAACCGCCGCGCCTTGGCCGTACAGCTGATCGCCAAACAAGTAGTTAGTGAACACCACGGACAGTTTCCTCAAGACGTGAATGTATTAATGCAGTTTAAGGGTATCGGTGCATACACTGCACATGCCATTGCGGTCTTTGCATACCGCCAGCCGGTTCCATTGGTAGATACTAATATTAAACGCGTCTTAGGGAGAATATTTTTAGGATACAAACAGCTTGAACGCAAACGTGATGAGGAAGATGTTTTTTGGGAATTAAGTCGCCAGGTCGTAGCCAGGAGTAAACGATCATACGATCTCAACCAAGGTTTAATGGATTTTGGCGCGTTAGTGTGCACCGCCAAACAACCACGCTGTCCAACCTGCCCGATGCGCACGATCTGTAAATCATATCCAGCTATTTTAACCGCTCATCCGGAGCGGTTGCGCGTCAAAACCAAACGGTCAGAACCGGTGTTTTTCGGCCAACCCCGTCGTATTTGGCGCGGTCGCATTCTGCGTTATCTCCATACCTCATCGTCAGCCACATTGCAAACGATCGGGCGAGCCATTCAACCGGATTGGAAAGCTAATCGCCTGCCGTGGTTAAAAAGTGTTGTGCACACCCTAGAAAAAGACCAGATGGTTGTCCGCCGTGGCGCGACCGTCCACCTTACTGATATACTATAGGTTATGTTATTTGCCTTGGCACTATGGGTAAGTGTGAGTACCAATCCGGCGGAATTATCCTATTATGGTACAAGCCAAACAACTGAGACGATCACCTACGATGATCGGGTGAGCGACATTCAAGCCATTCGGATCAGTCGCGATTCTAAACCGTATGTAGTGGTGTTGTTAAAAACCAAACGAAAACTGCGTTTGAAACTGTACGATGATGATACTACTTTGCTCGCCACTCGCACCGTGCGGGCAGTCAATGAACCATACGGAATAGGTGCTGCCCGTTTAGAATACCTGACTAATGCGAAAGCTATTCAAGTACGCTTCATTCGAGTAAATGATGATAGTGACGAACCGATCACTTACATTAAAAAAAGATTTTCTATTAAACCCAGTAACGCTACAGTGATTAAGCTAGTGCGCAGTAGCGCTACAGTTATTGGCGAACCAACTGGTACAGACATTCTCAATTATTTAGGTGCTGCTCGTTTATCCGCCGGCGTGCTACCCGTTAAACGGAATACGAGCTTGGATTACGGCTGTGCTCTGCATGCTGAGTACATGCGCCTGAATGATGACATGACTCATTATGAAGACGCCACCAAGCCTGGGTATACTGAGGCAGGAGCAGAGGCTGGTACCCAGAGTGTCATTACCTATCAATATGACAATTCAATGATCAGTGCACTGGATTTGTGGCTGGAAGCGCCCTACCACCGCTTCTCCTTACTGTACCCAGAGTTTATTTCTACCGGTTGGGCAATGTCTGATGCACTGTATTATAATGAATACTACAATAAATATTTCGCTTGTCTCAATTCGATTGCTGGAACCGAGTATAACAGTAGCGGTTATGATAAAAATGTTACCTACTGGGATTACGATAATCATGAACCTATTCCCTATCCAGGAGTCAATCAATTAAACGTGCCAATTTCATTTCATGGTAATGAGGAGCCAGACCCCTTGGAAGCCCTCGGTGGAACGTATCCCACTGGCTATGCGGTATCGTTGATTTTTCCAGTTGGCGATACCATTACTGATGCCAACCTCACGGTGATCGACGAAACTGGCACCAACCATCCAGGGTATTTGCGCACACCATATGAAGATGATGACCCCAACGCCTCGTATCAAGGTAATGCCGTTCTGTTTATGGCTGAAGAACCATTTGACTATGGTATTACCTATACCGCTACAGTCACAGCTAACCGTAATGGCGCAGCCTATGAAAAAACCTGGAGCTTTAGAACGACATCTGATTGATGATTATGCGCACCGATTGGAACAAAGTCGCTAAGTGGTACGGTAAGCATGTTCAGGGCAGTAGCAGCTTTCAAAATACCACCATCTTTCCGCAAACCATGGCCTTACTACAACCGGCTGCCCACCAACGCATCTTAGATATTGCCTGTGGTGAAGGTTCCTTTGCACTCAAACTAGCGAGCACTCACCGAGTAACCGTTGTGGGATTTGATTCTGCCGCGCAATTAATTACCCAGGCCAAAGACCAAGCTAAACAGAAACGCAGCCAAGAGGTTATGTTTATGCTCGGTGATGCTACTCATTTTCCGGCCGCTGTAAGCGAACAGCGTTATGATGCCGCCACCTGTATCCTGGCGCTGCAAAATATTGGCGACTATACCCGGGTATTTAAAGAAACGGCCAGCGTCCTAAAACCCGGTGGAAAATTTGTCATAGTATTAAACCACCCTTGTTTTCGTCCACCCAAGCAAAGTGGTTGGGGGTTTGACGACCAACGTAAATTACAGTATCGCCGCATTGATACCTACCTTAGTCCCTATCACGTGGCACTAGAGGCTCATCCCGGTAAGCGCCAATCGGACAGCACAGTATCTTTCCACGAACCATTGCAACACTATGTTAGCGGCTTAGCCAAAGCTGGTTTCATGATTGATGCGCTGGAAGAATGGCAATCAAACCGCACCAGCCAACCGGGCGGCCGGGCCAAAGCTGAAAACCGCTCCCGCCAAGAGTTTCCGTTGTTTATGGCTATTCGGGCACGTTACCAGGGTCGGGCAACTGCGTAGGTGGCTGACTAACCTGGCGCAACAGCCACCACCAGGTGACTAAAGTTGCACCGGCCAGTAAGACAAAGCCGATCATAAAGATATTTTGAGCCACCTTAAACAAATCGCGTTTACTCACAGTCACACTGAGTAACCGATCTGGATCACCCAGTTCGCCATCGGCTTGCACCGATTGCGAAGACAACAAGAACTTTGCTTTTGGCAGAGCGGTGACAGGAATACCGACATCCCACTGTTCGTCGCTTTTCACGGTAGTGGTTCGGAAGGGCTGGCCATCACAAACGGTTAAGGCAATCGTTTGTTCGGCTTGACCCATTCCAGCCAAATCTAAGCTAGAAATATCTTCAGCCGTCACAGTTTGGATAGTGGTAATGTCTTGTTGATTCACAGCTGCAACGCTGGTACTTGGCGCCACCGCTTCTGCCGGGGTGGCAGCCAGGTCATACACTTTCCAATAATTCGGTACGACTACAACCACAAAGAGTAATACAGCCATGAGATCAGATGTCAGCATGACTGGCCAAGCTCGCCGATTAACCACACCCCGATTGCGCACCAAGGCATAGGCCATTATATTTAAAATCGCTAAGGCCAAGGCAGCGAAAAAACTTCCAAATAACAAAGTGCGCCGCGGTGGTTCTTGCACCACAATCCGGGCCACCTCTACATCTTCCGTCACCACTCCATCCTTTTCGGCATGGGCGGTAATGACATTCTCCCCTTCACTTAACATGTCACGTGAAATCGTTAGAATCCAATTCCCGTCATCATCACTGTCGGTGGATAGTTTTGAATAGCAAATGGTAATGGCCACCACGGCGTTCGGTAAGGTTTTCCCAGATAACGTGACATCTTCCGCTGGTGGTAGTAACAAGTTTAATAATGGGTTGTCTGAAGTTGTTAATGTCGTCACACCATCTTCCGTAGTCGTCTGACCTACTATGGTGGTCGTTTCTAAGGTATTCACCAAGACTTGTTCCAAGACTGCTGTTTCAGCAGTGTCATCAGTTGTGTCGGTTGTGGTGGTCAGATCCTCATCTGTATTATTATCATCAGTGGTTTCTGCATTAGTCTCACCATTCTCTTCACTGACCTCATCATTTGAGTCATCAGTGACAACATTAGTTGACTCTGTCTCGCTGTTATCAGCATCACTTTCTTCCGTGGTAGTATCGCTACTTTCATCCTCACCACCAGTTTCAGTAGTAGTTTCCTCCTCGTCATCCTCATCCTCATCGTCCGTCACGTCATCAGTATCATCAGTTGAGTCGGCATTAGCCGCTAGCGTAACACCAGCAATTTGATAGCGATACAATCCATCTGTAGTGATGCCCTGGGTGAGACTGCCGATAGTTCTGTCGTTATCATTATCGACACCATCAAAGGAATGGGTAATGTTCGTATCCGTAGTCAAACTATTTGAACTAGCGGTGATCGTGTACGGTGAATACTGCCTACTATTGCCATTGGCACCGACTGTCAGTTCAGTTAGTAGAAACCAAGTAGACGCATCATCATACTCAATACCCGTTGGTCCCCAGATGGCTGTATTGCCAGCCGTAGCTACTGTACTACCAGTGCACGTGGACAGACAACTGCCGTTAGCCGGAGTCAGTGTCACCGTAAAGTTACCGGTGGTATAATCATCACTGCGATCATCGTTTAAGAGTTGAATGGCACCATACCAGTCACGTCGCACCCGATAGGTACTGGTCACTGTACTGCTAAAGGTGTTATCAGATGCTAACGTATCAGCGTTAGCTGCGGTGGTATCTAACAAATAAATTCCGCCGGCGGTATTATCAGACAAGGTGTTGCCGTCAATGTTTGGTACAGGAACCAAGTCAGTATCGGCATTTTGTGGCGACAAGGCATCATACGGGTTATCATACACATCAGCAGTGTTACTAGGATCATCTGGACGTTCAGTAGCGGCCACACTGATTCCCCAACCCGTATTTTGTTCAAAGGTATTATCAGTCACCTCCCACTGACAACCCACTAACTCTACTCCATTATCACCATTGGTGCTAATGGTATTACTGTCCAGAGTGACTTCATACGTATACGAACCAGAACGGTACTCCATTGTCTCCGCACAGCGCACACCATCAGTAGTATTAGCTTTGATAGTATTACCGGTAATGGTGATATCTTCAATGGGTTCCTCATCATCCGATAAATCACTTTCAACATGGATACCGACCGCATTATTGGTGATGATATTCGCTTGGTCACCACTAGCTCCAATCACATGTCCAGCATTGCGTTTATGTATGTCTATACCATCACCACCATTGCCAGCCTCCGTACCATCAGGACGCTCGCCAATCACATTAGAAAAGATACTAGCATTATCGGCATAGGGACCAAACTGAATACCGTCAACTACATTATCAATAATATAATTAGCTTGATCAACAGCTGCGCCAGCATCCGAACACAGTGTGGCGTTGATCGTACTGTCACACCAACCAATGATAGTACTATTACCCTGATCAATAATACCATTCACGACATTCGCAGCAATGCGATTACCAGATATTCGATTATTCGTTGGCGTGTCACTGACATCACCCAGGGCATCAGTGGACAGCACCATTCCATTCAAAGTGTTATTGGCAATAATATTACCCTCGTCACTATCATTCACACCGTTCCCATTGGTACCGATGATATTCGATTGATTGTCAAAATCTAAAAAAATACCGTGATAGGTATTCCCTAAGGCTGTTGTACCGATGCGATCAACCCCGATGTAATTCCCAGTAATCAGATTGTTATCGGCCGTGTGCATGTAAATACCATTGCCATTATTGCCTGAGATGACATTTAGTTGTTCAGCGGCAGCGCAACCATCAGAATAGAGGCCAATAATGTTACTATCAGCGGTATCATTCAAAACGATACCAGCATCGTCGGAGTCACCACTACCGTTACCGATAATATCATTCGCAGCAATCACATTACTATTGCCCGAGATACCAATACCATTTAAAGCATTTGTTACAATTATATTACGCTCTGCAGCATCAGCGGCGCCATTGCAATCTGTTCCGATGATTGAGCTATTACCGGCTAGACGGATACCACTACCAGGAAAATCAGCCACTACTAAACCTTTCACCTGTACCCGATCAGCAATGATGGTTAAACCATTTTCGCTCCCTACTAAAGAGCCTCCTTTAATGGCTACCCCTGGGCGGACATCGTCACTATCCCATAAGGTACCAGCATCCATGGCTACTTCGTCCACAATATCCGGTAGAGCGCTACTGAGTGCGATGGTAAATTGACCATCACCATCATCCGCAAAATTAAGGGAGGAAATATTAAAGGTAATCAAATCAACCCCAGCTATAGTATTGGCTGCCGTAATGGCTTCACGCAGAGTACAATCGTTATCAGCATCAAGATAAGGATGCTCACAGCCATCAGCATCAACGGCGCCATCCACTATAGTATTGACGGTATAGGTAGCCGCCTGGCCGGATTGTGCCAGAAACAGGCCAAAACCGACGATAAATGCAACAAGATAGCGTCTCATAATGGGACGTATTATGCCATGAATGAAGGGAAAAAACAACCAACAAATCATAAAACGTGTTATACTGCTTGTCATGCTATCAACCCAGTCAAAAAAAATACTCTCCATGATCGTACTGATCGGATTTATAGCTGGCATCGCCCTAGGTTATAGCTGGCACGCTGGTGTTTTTTCCTTCACCAGAGATAGTGAAAAATCTTACAGCACTGGCGGAAAAGAGTCTCGTTATTTAAGAGAATTTAAACGTACCACCCAAGTCTTACCAACGGATACATCTGCTATCGTCGGTGTGACGACTGAACAAATCACTGCCCTAACCGATTCCCTGAACCGATCCGGTACTGCCGCCCAAACCTTTTCATGGTTTAACACTATTCAAAATGAACACATCTTATTAGCGGTGACAGATTTAGGAAATTTGCCGTTCACCTTAGACATTTCAGACGGTCGTTTTCAGATAGAACAGGGTTTTGATGTCACCAGCCAGCCAACCCTGGTTATTCCACTTGATTCACAGAATATCCAAAACCTAGAAACCATTTTTAGTGATGGTCAGTTAACCTACGAAGAACAGTACCGCATTTACTATATTCTGGCCATACCAGCCTTACGCGCTTTATATGCTACTGACGCATTATTTTTTCCGGGCGATAAAACACGGTTAAAATTTGATGACCTCGTTCAACTTGAAATACCAGCTACTGAACCTATCTACTACAAAGGTGTACCGGTCATCATTCAAGCCACCGCCGTCAACGTTGATGGTCAATGGTTAGTGATGCCAGGATTACATGGTGATCCTGATTGGAAAATTGCCTTATCACTCGATTCAGCAACTAAACTATATACGCTAGGAGTGTATGAGGTAAGGGCAGCTGGTAGCAATCCATTACAACTCAATACTATCTCTCAACAGTTCTTAAAATTGATGGATGAATCACTAGTTTACACTCGCTCGGATCATCTTTAGAGATCTATCGTTCAGTACACTTCCTTTTGATAGCACTGTTCACAATAGACTAACTCTTTCCGTTCTGGAGAATAGGTAGTCGAAAACTCTGTCCCGCACCTACCATGATGTCCATGGTCAGTTTGAGTACACATACATTGGCGTTGCCACAATTGACGCGGATTGCGTTTGGCTAATCGAGCCGTGTGTCGACAATTGTGACATAGCTTAGGTTCTGCTAAATGATGTTGCCTATAAAAGGCTAACTCGGCAGTCACGAACTTAAAGGCTCGGTCACATTGGCTACACTTTTGCACATTGTCACCCTGACTAGTGCTAATGGATTCTGGTTCTTTATAGCGTAAACCTTGCTGCTGTAATTGTTCTTTCGTTAAGGGGTAATAATCTTGAGCGGCCGTTTCGTTATACGCATAAGGAGAGATCTCCATCGGGAAAAATTGGCTGTACTCTCCCCTAGCCTTCATGTCGGCAATAATTTTGGCACGCAACTGTTCGTACTCATTTTTACTATACTGCTTATTTAGAATGCAATATTGATTATTGCGTTGCGCTACACAACCAAAGCAATCATTACTGGTACGACTAAACAAACAGTAATCTAAGTTTGTTGAGCGTGGCCAAATCAGCGCACTGCAAGCCACATGATAATCTTCAGGTGCCGCTACACATTCATACTGCAGCTCACCAGCGGTCGCACCAATCGAACGCGAGCAATCCTGAGATTTTAACCCCAAACAACAATGCGAGGCATTCACACTTTCCAATAAGTCAAATGATTCTACACAATCAACGCAATTGGTTAAAAAATCTCCAGATGAATTCTCAGCATTTAGGTTCATGCTGAAACGACGGGGGTGCTTCAGAATCAATTTTTCTAAACGCTGTTGCACCTCCTGGGGCTTAGTTTTGAGTTCAGAAATTTTCCGCTGATAATCTTCTGGTGAATATGGTTCATTAAAAATATGGTACTGCTTATTACGCAACCCCACGCAACCAAAGCAATTCGTACAACCGCGACAATCATAGGCATACCAGCAATCGGTGCACTGCCGACAATTTTGTAAGTAGCTGCTGCCATAACAACCATCACAATC
>JACQPW010000080.1 GCA_016207285.1 Candidatus Kerfeldbacteria bacterium
GGGTAAGTTATTGGGTACCACGGCTCAGCCAGGCGTTTTAACGGAGGCCATTCGGCAAATGCCATTTGCCATTGTGTTGTTAGATGAATTTGAAAAAGCCAGTAAAGAGGTGCATAATGTTTTTTTGCAAGTGCTTGATGACGGTCGGCTCACGGATGCGCAAGGCCGCACAGTAGATTTTACCAACGCCATGATCATTGCCACTTCCAATGCTGCTACCGACGCTATTCAGGAAGGATATCAGCAGGGGATGGATCATGAAGCCATTCGAGATCATTTATTAAACGATGGGGTTTTGCAGCAATTTTTTAAAGTGGAGTTGATTAACCGCTTTGATCATGTGGCCATCTTTACCGCGCTTGAGCCACATGAATTATTTGCAGTCTGTGAATTATTGTTGCGTAAAGTGGGTAAACAGTTAGCCACCAAGGGCATGACCCTACGTTGGACGATGGAAGCCGTAGTGGAGTTGGTGAAGCAGGGTTATCATCCGCAATTTGGAGCCCGGCCATTACGCAGATTAATCCAGAACCGGGTGGAAGATGGGATAGCTGAGTTGATGTTACGTAGTGAAGTTAAACGGCGCGATGTGATTGAATTGCAAGCCGGTGGAACCTTAAAAGTCTATCCGGCAGAACGCATGTGACGATCGCTTGGGTAGTGTTCGTTGTACTGTTACTTGTACTTATTCCTATCGCCTTGGCTGGGATTTCGTTTGCTCCTTGGGTACCTACTTGGCAAAGCGACATTGATCGGGCGTTGCGCTTGGCAGCCGTCAAACCGGGTGAAACGGTCTATGATTTAGGGTGTGGTAACGGTAAGGTGGTGTTTGCGGCCGCCAAATTAGGCGCCCATGCGGTTGGCATCGAAATCGCTTGGCCGTTTTATCTGTGGTGCCAAGTGTCTAAACTGATTCGGCACGCTAGTTTGGCTCATTTTAAACTAGGCAATTTATTCAAAGCCGATTTACGAACTGTGGATGTAGTTTATGTCTTTGGCATGCCCGATAATATTAAACATAAACTAGCCAAAAAATTATTAGCTGAGCTTAAGCCTGGCAGTCGCGTGGTGTCTTATGCTTTTCATATTCCAGGTTTACCGAATGAGTACAAAGACAAGCCCCAAGGAAAAATGAGCGTGTTTGTGTACCGTTTTTAGTGTTATTCAGCCGTTGGGGAAACAAACGGATTGGCGAGGGTACTCACATCGGTTGGGGTAGTCGTTTTGGTTTCCAGCTGTTGTAGGACGGTATCTAACTTGCCTGCTGGCAGAGCATAATCACTCGCTGTAAAGGTAGTGGTGGCATTGCCAAAGAGTGGTAGGTAAGCAATGGTATACAAGTACCAGGCCAAGACGAAACAACTGGATAAGATGATCAGTGTACAAGCCGGCACAATCAGTTTGATCAAATATTTTTTCATAATGAACGCCAATAGCTAATCGTTTGGATCGTTAGGCTAATCACATCTGGGCTACTCGAAGGTGTCTGAATGGTAAACTGTTCAATCGTTAGGGCAGTCGGCTCAGTTTGGATGGCTTGAGTGAAAGCTAAGACGTCAGCCCACTGTCCCAGTACTTGAATTTCTACTTGCGTGGGGACAATCTTCACCTGGCTACTACTGGTATCAGGTTCTTGCACATTTAAATCCATAGTGACCTGGTGTTGGGCGGCTAATTCTTCTAAGCGGCTGACAAATAGTACTGGGTTAGCTTGGTTCACGAACACTTGACGCAGACTAGCGGTAGCGGCTTCCAACTCGCTGCGACGTTGCAACACGGTAATTAAGTTAGCAGTGGCTTGCGTACTACCCGACTGACTAGTTTGAGCAGCGCTAATGCTTGTGACGGTACGCTTCAGTCGGTCAATGGCCGGTAAAATCACCACTAACCAAACCACTACCACTAGCGTAATGGTTGTGAGCATAAACCAACTGGATTTATTCAATTGTTTCCAAATTTTGAGGTTCATAGGTAGCATTGATACGAAAAGGCACGGTATCTTTTTGGGTTAAATCAGATAATGGCAAATTAACTTTATGCACACCAGCGATGGCAGTTAGAATCTGCTGGTAGTCTACCAAATCATCACGGGTAGCGGCTGAACCAGATAGTTCCAGTTTTTCTTCCACATAATCTAGGGACAAACTATGCAGTTGAATACCAGCCGGTGTGGGTTGGAGTAGATTAACTAGGTCTGGCAAGATCTGGGGTTGCTGAGTGAGAATCGGTTGCGCCGCAGTGGTCAATAACACTATTTCATCGACGATCGTTTTTAACTCAGCTTGTTCTTCGGCAGAAATCAGGTCTGTACTTGAGGTCGTAGCCAAATCACTTAACCAGCGTTGTAATACCCAATCCGATGCCAATAGCATCACGACAGCACAACTGGTTGCTACGACTGTTACCCCGGTTAAGAATTGTAATTGTTTAGCGACAAAGGCTCTTCGTTGGGCTACTTTTCTAGTTTGGGGAAGTAGGTTTAACATACCATTAATCGGCCAAGGCTAAACCAAGGGCAGTTGCAAACACGGTTGCCCGAGACAATTTTTTGCTGAGGTGATTTGGTTTGACGTGTAATAACGCATTGCCAAGCTGGACCGGTATATGCACAATCTGATTTAACCATTGTTCCAGTTGCGGGGTTAAGGCACCACTGCCACAGAGCACAATTTGTTCCGGTGCTCCCAGTGCGCCAAAGTGCTCCTGTACGTAGGTGACTGTTTGTTGCATAGCTCCCGCCAGTTGTTGATCCAGCAGACCGGCCGTACCAAAGACACTTGGATAACTGACTGTAAACTGAATCGTACCGTTAGCCACAAAGACAATGCTGGTGCGGGCTGTGCCTAAATCGACCACTAAACTGCGTGGGGCTTTCGTTAAGGGATGGGGGAGGAGGGCATTGGCTAAAGCTTCCGATTCCACATGTAGTCCAACCACTTCATAATTGGCAGCATCAAATTGCGCCAACAACTGATCAAGCAAATCGCGCCGTGCGGCTGCAATCGTGGCTGTCTTTGTGGTGCGTTGGATCGCTAAGTCGTAGTACATCTCATTTTCCTGCAAGGGCAGGCTCTGTTTGGCCGCCGTTTCAGCGGCTTCACGTCCAGCCGCTGTCACTGCCACGGTGGTCATGAAAGAGATCTGTTCCGGTACGCCGACATGCACTGATCGGGTTGACCAGTGTGATCCGGTGACGCGGTGCGGCAACTCTTTCAAAGCTTGCACAAACGCCGTGGGCTGCAGGATGATGCCATTCTGAATAATGCCTTCTGGTAGATCTAATTCGGCAAAGGCATGTAGGCGCACGTTACGATACCCATGTTGCAAACGCACTAAGCGTAACTTATGGTCACTCACATCAATACCAGTCGTAACGTGTTGGGCTAAAATGGCCATACTGATTTACGGGTTGACTTCTTCCCAAGAAATAAAAGTGTAGTCGTCTTGGGTAGGAAAGTAGGGTGGTGGTGCGTAGTACAAGTTTGGATCATAGTTGGTTGAAGTGGTCTGGTAGCCTGATAGTATTGTACCAGAACTATCCACCCAGCTCCATGTCCAGACTGTATTGGTGATGACTGTTCCGTAGGTTTCCAAGCTGCTTTTAATGGTATCAGCTGGGTAATAGGATGGATAATAATAGTAACGCAGGACATGACCATCCTGGGCTAACAACGCCGCATCAATCACTAAATCATTGGGCGAATACAGCGGCACCAAAATATCTTGCTGGGCCATTAAGCCAAGCACCGAACCACTGGTACGATCGGGATAATAGTTAATATCATCGTCAATAATAATATCACGGGTAATACCATCACCGGCCGGCAAGTGCGCCGCTGCCACCGTCACCCGACCATTGACCTGTCCAGACACCCAGGTTTGGTCGTCCACAAAGATAATGCCATTACTAGGTAAGGCATGGTTGACGTAACCACTGATCGTATTTTCATCTTTAATGTCGTTCGATTCATACGTCCAGTCGGTCATGTCGTGGCCCCAGACACTGTCTTCTAATTTTGTGACTTTATAGGCAGTAAATGTGCCGTCACTATTAAAGACTAAATGGACACCTTTGCCACCGACATTATCTAACAAGACACCAGCCTCACTGGCAGCTAATTCCATGGCGTCAAAATCTAGCGTGATGGCGTCAAAATCGATGGCATCAGAAATTGGGAAACTCCATAGCAGAGGATCTTGACCCGTTCCCCAAATACCAGGTTTTTCCTCATCGGCACAGCCATGTTCCGAACCACAGATATACGTTTCTTTGATGGAGGTGGTGAGCGAATCAGCTGATCCATCCATACGAATACCACCATTCGAGTGCAGGCGTCCATGGACAGCTTCTGTATCACCAAACCAGACATTGCTATTAGTCAAAAAGGCGTACTCAGCATAGGACGGTTTACCATAACGGATGCGTAAGGTGCGTTGTAGGTCTGGATAGGCATAGGTCCAGCCAGTGCTGGTGATGGTAATAGTGGTAGAACCATTGCTGGGCGGGGTCACTGTAATCGAATAGTGGCCAATCATATCACCATTTTGATTGTAGTAATCCTGTTCAGCACCATCATAATTTTCTGGGTCATGCGCCAATAACCAGCGGTAATAATTAGCACCCGCTTCGGCCACTTGTAAAGCCTGTTCTGAGCTAACCGAACGTTGGATGCCGCGGTGTTGCACAATCAACAAGCTAATCACCGCACCCATGACCATAATAGTAATGCCACCGAAAATAATCAGCGACACTAAAATGTAGCCAGGTTGTTTAGAGGTTGTCATTAAGGTTGCGTAATTGGGCATAGGTCTCAATCGTATGGGTGTCGGGGACTCGATTTGGATCTACATTCACGTCCAGGTGTATTTTGACCAACTTGACTTCAGACAAAGCAATCGGTTCAGCCAGTATAGCATTATTCAAATCATAGTAGGAGAAAATAGCGTTACCCGTGTACGTACCATTCACAATGCCGGTGGCTATTGTTTTGGTGATGCCGTTGGCTGGTAAATATTCTGCGGGGGCAGCGGTTGGTTCAATGATGGTTTGGGTGATCGTGGTACCAGACAAGGTATACGTCACTTGTTCAGCGTTCGCATCGGCGTCAACGTCAGAAAAAAAGACCAGCGTATTAGTCTCAGCTGTCACAACAGCATACGAGCCATCGGCTCCATCGGTGCTTTCACGCAGTGCTTTGGTCATCACTCCCGTAGCTTCATCGGCTGTTTCAATCGCATCGGATTGTTCAGAAATAAAGCTTTGGAGACGTCCAGTTTCAATCATAAAGGTAACGATCCCCATGACCAATAACGTTCCAATGCTAATGGTAATCACTGCTTCTACTAAGGTAAAACCAGGCTGACGGATCACCTTACAGGACATGGATTTGTTCTTCATTACCATTGACGATGACGGTACCAGTATAGGTCGTATATCCTGCAGCGGTGATGGTTAGTTCATAGGTGTCTGCGCTGAGTGGGGTAAAGAAGGCTTGACCATTCACGTCGGTGTTTATGGTGGTGTTGTAGACCGACGCTATCATTAGTTTGACACTAGCGTCAGCAATCGGGACATTATTGCTGTCACGGACATTAATCAAGGCGGTGTAGGGGACATAATCATCCAGGTCAACAATAATCGTCTCGGAGGACAATGCTGCCGCTGGATACGGCAAGATGTGATCGTAACCAGCGATGACATAACCAACACTGGCTTCATCAATCAGGACAGAGTAGCTGTCTGCCGGGAGATCATGCAACTCAGCATTTCCACCAGCATTCGTGGTCAGTATTTCGTCGTAACTATAAATGGGCTGACCATTACCATCGGTACCTTTCGTCAATTCACCGTGCAAGCGAAACGGGATATCAGGATGTGGTTCACCAGTATCCACTGAGCGCAAATGAATAGCCAGTAGATTCACTTGGCGTGATATTTCAAAATACTCCTGGGTAATCTCTCCATCCACTACATTCAAGTGTGGCGGATCTGGATTAGGGTTCAGCAGAGCATCACGATCATACGTTTGATCCGTACTGTAGTTCGTTTTGGTTACCGTCACTTCATACGCTTCCACGCCAGCGGGCACGCCTGGCAGAATAAACCGACCATCACTATCGGTTTCGCCAGTGGTTGAAATCGGCGGGATTAAGGTTGGTGCTTCAATAGTCACATCAGCATTCGCCACTGGTTCAAGGGGTGAAGTAGTGGGGTCAAACACCTCTATCCAAATGGTGCCACCGGTGGCATTACTTTCAATCGTGGTCGGTACAATGTTCGTCACTAGGATCACTGGGTTATCACTGTTGCCTTGGCTCCAGGTGACACGGATGCGCACTTTTTTGTAATCGGTATTCAGCGTATCGGTTGGAGCAACATCATCAAACTCATCATCTACATATTGAATGTTCGTCTTGATCGTGTAGGTCACATTATTCAGTACTTCCGTTTCCGTCTGGAGTAAGTCCCCAGCCGGCACACCACCAACCGTACCCACACTGTCATACGGCAGGTTCTTAATCAACTCAATTTTCTTCCGCGCGATGCCTAACGCGGCACTACGATTTTGATCATCATTCACAATGGCCAATGCTCCAACCATCAACCCATACAACGCCAGCACAAACATCAGCAAGATACCCGTGCCGACGACTGCTTCCACTAAGTTAAAACCGGAGCGGTTAGATTTCATCGACGAGTGAGTAAATAGGGAGCACAATGGCGACGGCTAGAAAGCCGACGCCGGCACCAATCACCACCATCAAGACAGGCTCAATAATGACAGTGAGGTTAGCCATCGTTGAATCTACTTCATCCTCATAAAAGGTCGCAATTTCAGCCGTCATCGTGTCGAGCACACCGGCTTCTTCACCAACTTTAATCATTTGGGTGACCACCGGTTCAAACAAATCTGGACGAGAGCTTAAGACACTATGGATGGTATTGCCTTTGGCTAGCTGTTGACTAGCGAGGATAAGGTGACGGCGGTAGACGCGGTTATTAATAGTGTTAGCAATAATTTTGAAACTGGTCACAATGGGGATGTCGGTTACCAGGAGTGAATTCAAGACGCGACTTAAACGTGCAATGGTAATACGCTTAATGATTTTACCGGCAATCGGTATCCGCAACAAAATCCGGTGCCAGACAAACTTACCAGGTTCGGTGCGTACAAATAGTATCCAACCAATCAGCAAAACACCAAGCAGACTACCTAGAACTAAACCATTGTATTGGATAAAATCGCTGATTGCCAAAATGATGCGAGTAGGCAAGGGTAAGGTGTAGCCGCTGGTCGTGTATAAATCTAAGATGCGCGGCACTACAAAGACAAACATGCCAGTGCCAACCACAAGCATCACTACTAAGATCAGACTTGGATAAATCATGGCGTTGCGAATTTTTTTGTGCAGGGCGTAGGATTTCTTTAGTTGGTTGGACAGCTGAAACAGGGTCTGCTCCAAATTACCACTCGTTTCACCGGCCGCCACCATATTCACGAACAAATCATCAAACACCTCTGCGTGTAATTTTAAGGCATCCGCGAAACTTTCACCTTTCACGACCGTCTGCTGCAGATCTAAAATGACGCGAGTGAATTGTTTACCTTTAATTTGTTGGCTCAAGGTGGCGAGGGCATCACCAATCGAAAAACCAGTTTTAATCATCAGCGCCAAATTCTGCACGAACATGATCTTATCAACGATCGGCACAGACCGGAGTTGGAAATGGAGTTTATTCTTTAGTGACACGAAGGATTTCTTCAATAGTAGTTAGACCACGCTTGGCTTTGACAAAGGCATCTTGCACCATCGTTATCATACCATCCTTGGTGGCTTGCGTGAATAAGTCCGTTTTAGATTGGCGTTGTAAAATCAGTTGGCTGGCGGCTGGTGTCATCTCGAAAATTTCATAAATCCCAACTCGACCTTTATAACCGGTGTCAAAACAACGTGCACAACCAGCACCACGAAAGAAGGTAATATCTTTTAGTGTCTTGACTTCAGACAGGTCTTCTTTCAGTTTGCTAAATCCCGCCATGACTTGGTCTAGCGCATATTGTTTACTAATATCTTCTAACTGAGCATCTGTGAGCGTGTAACTTTGCACACAGTGGGGGCAGATTTTGCGTACTAACCGTTGAGCGATAACTAAGTTAACGGTTGAGGCAATTAAAAAACTAGGTACATCCATTTCACTTAACCGAAAGACGGTACTGACCGCATCATTGGTGTGAATCGTGGACAGTACTAAGTGCCCGGTCATAGCCGCATGAGCAGCAATTTCGGCAGTCTCGTGATCACGAATTTCTCCCACCATGATAATATTTGGATCTTGGCGGAGCAGAGCCCGTAATCCAGAAGCAAAACTAAAGCCAATTTTTGGGTTAATTTGACTTTGATTGACCCGGATCATGCGATATTCAATCGGGTCTTCTACCGTAGAAATATTGACTTCCGGTGTGTTCAGAATGTTTAAAATGGTATACAAGGTGGTGGTTTTGCCAGATCCGGTAGGGCCACTGGCTAGAATCATGCCATGCGGCTTGACAACATGATTCTTAATAATGGGTAAAGCCAGTTCATTAAAACCCAATTGCTCCAGCGTCAAGATATTTTTAGATTCGTCTAAGATACGCATCACTACCTTTTCACCGTCATAGACGGGTAGGATCGAGACACGTAAAGCAATGTTGCCCTGTTGGGTTTCAACCGTGATCCGGCCGTCTTGAGGGAGACGGTGTTCATCTAACTTTAAGTTGGAGAGCACTTTAATGCGAGCCGTTAAACCAGCTTGGATCGATTTTGGCAGCGTCATGACATCACGTAACACACCGTCAATGCGAAAACGGATAATCACTTGCTGATCAGTCGGTTCAATGTGGACATCTGATGCGTTTTGAAACACCGCATAGTCCAGCACCGTATCTAACATTTTGATGATCGGGATGTTACGGGCAATATCAGTGGCAGACAACTGGCCGCCTTGTTCTAACGGTTGCTGAAAAGAAGCGAACTCCTGTTCGATATGGCTGTGGTACTGGCGAGCGACATTGGCAATGCTGGGTGGATTAGTCAAGAAGACTTGAACCGCATAGCCAGTTTTTTTGCGGATAAAATCAATAGTTTGCAAGTCGTCCGGGTCGGTGGTGGCGATTTTGAGCACATGAGCGGCATCGTCACGTTGGAACACCACTACCTCGTGGGTTTGGACAATCGTTTCTGGCAAGAGTGTCCGCAAGTCATCGGTCAGGGTAAAGGTATGGAGGTCAATAAACTGGACGCCGTAGGATTGAGCCAGCATATCGTACAGCTCTTGTTCACCAATCACTTTTTGGTCAATCAAATACGTCAACAGATTAGTGTCTTTGCGCTGGGCTTTGGCAATGAAATCGTCAATCGTTTTTTCTGATAGTGCCCGTTGCGCTAACAAGATTGTTTTGACCCGCGTCGGGTGAATCATACGCTTGATTATAACACAGAAATAGTGTATTGTCATTGTCATGACATCGTATCAGCGTTTGTTGCTCAGCGGCGGTTCAGTTGCTGGACTGCTCAATGTTGCCAGCTGGTTACTAGCAGTGCTGTGGTTTGATCGCACTGCTCCAACCGTTATTTTGCATTATAATATTTATTTTGGTCCGGACGGCTTTGGTTCCTGGCTGGATCTCTTGACTATGCCTGGTATTGGTACAGTTATGATCGTGATCAATAGTGGGTTAGCGATGTGGTTATGGCAACGTGACCGTTTTTTATCCTATGTGATGATGATTACCGCAGTCATTGTGCAAGCGGTTATCCTAGTGGCCATGCTGTTATTAATCAAGGTCAACTGATATGGTGAATGAATTAATTCGCATTTTATTTTTGTCTACAGCCGCTTTTATTGTAGCCGCAGTCATGACCCCGGCGCTGACTTATTTTTTATATCGCTATAAGCTTGGTAAACAGATTCGTGATGCCAGTGAAGCGCCCATTTATGCTAAATTGCATGCTCGCAAATCAGGCACACCGACGATGGGCGGGATTTTGGTGTGGGGGACACTCTTCATTCTCATTTGTGCCGGTGCGTTGGTGGCTTTGCTCTGGCCACAATTCGCTGCCGTCGATTTCTTATCCCGGTCAGAAACACTATTACCCTTGGGTGCTTTGCTGGTTTCGGCTTTGGTAGGGTTGGTAGATGATCTGTTTAATATCCAAAAACGTGGTTCACATGGTGGTGGCTTACGGATGCGCCATCGTTTGCTCATCTACACATTAATCGCGGTGATTGGGGCGTGGTGGTTTTACAACAAATTGGAATGGGACGTCTTACATATCCCACTCGTCGGCAATATCTCCATCGGCTGGTGGTACGTGCCAGTCTTTATTCTTGTCATCGTGGCGACCAGTTTTGCTGTGAACGAAACCGATGGTTTAGATGGGCTAGCCGGCGGTAGCTTATTAACTGCGTATGCAGCCTATGGAGTGATTGCCTTTGTCCTTGGCCGCTATGACTTAGCCGTGTTTTGCGCGGTGATTATTGGAGCCTTATTGGCTTTTCTATGGTTCAATATTTTTCCGGCCCGTTTTATTATGGGTGACACCGGTGCGATGTCGTTGGGGGTGACCTTAGGGATCATTGCTCTACTGACGAACTATGCTGTCTTACTGCCCTTGATTGGTTTTGTATTTGTGATCGAAACTGCCTCAGCCTTGATTCAAATGATCAGTAAACGTGTCTGGAAGCGTAAGATATTTATCTCGGCTCCCTTACACCATCACCTGGAAGCGATTGGCTGGCCAGAACCTAAGATCGTCATGCGCTTTTGGATTATCGCCGCGGTGATGGCTGGACTAGGTGTGATGTTGGTGCTGTTGGATCGTAGTACAGTTCTTTAGTAACCAGTGATGGAGCTCAATCCAGGTAGAATGGTAAACAGAATCATCATGCATAACATCACAATACAGACTACTATCCAAATGCGGCGAAGATGTTTTTTAGTCATATGCGTAAACCTGAAGACATTATTCAATTAAAACCAGACGAGCGGATCGTTCTGGCAGTGCGTGAATATGTTATCATGCCGGCCGTACCCTTGACCATAGCCCTACTGGGTTACTTAGTAGTGGTTTTTTTTATGTATTATGCTTGGTCATTGGGTTGGATAGCTCGGGGGGTTTGGCTGGTAACGGTACTGCTCTTGTTGGGTTACAGTCTGCGTCGGATACGCTTGTGGTTTGGAGAGGTTTTTATTGTCACTAACCAGCGGTGTATTGATGTACAACAGACTGGTTTGTTTGCCAAAGCCGTCAAAGAGATTGCTTGGAGTGTAGTGGATGATATTCGCTTTAGCCAGCGCGGTCTCGTAGCTACGTTGTGTCATTATGGTACCGTCACTCTGATCTTAAGCACCGGCAGCCAAATCGATTTACAGCACGTCTATCAACCCGATCGGGTTCGTGATATACTGGCCGAATATGTCCAGAAGCTCCGTTAAAGCGAAAGCCCCGCAACCACAGTGGCGGACAGCATTGAGTACCCGCGCCTTTACGGTTATGGTTGGACTTGGTATTGTAGTGCTTGGCATCGCTCTCACCAAAGAGCTGATCCGCAAAGTTCAGATTCACCGCCAAATTGAAGACTTAGAAACTGAAATTGCCAGTTTAGAAGCTCATAACGGTGAATTGAACCAAATGGTAGCGTATTTCAACTCCTCGTCCTTTCAAGAAAAAGAGGCTCGTACCAAACTTGGCCTCAGTGCTCCTGGTGAAACCATGGTCGTCTTACCAGATGACACAACGGTCTCTTTAGCAGCTGATGGTAGCACGCTTGATACGCGGTCAACCGTTGATCAGCGTACCAATACACAAAAATGGCAGGATTATTTTTTTAAAAACTAATTATCTAGTCAATCCTTATGGAATCAACTCAGTCACCAGCCCAGCCACAATCAGCCGTTCCGATGGCTGAAGCCAAAATGAAAAAAATGATGATGTACGGCATCGCCTTGGTGGCTGTATTGATCATAGCACCCTTTGTCTATAC
>JACQPW010000078.1 GCA_016207285.1 Candidatus Kerfeldbacteria bacterium
GTGCAGGCACCATTGGTTTGCCCGGCGAAGCGGTTAAATTCGATTTCTAACTGACGACCTCCCCATTCGATGCTGTATTTTTTTAATTCCATATGTTTATTTGTTGAACCCGTCTTATCCGCAGAAGCGCATACTGCAAGCGGCTGCAGTACTGGTTTCTTCAGACAAAATTAGGCTCATTCATTATTATTAAAAGTAATAAATTGATCTAGGTTGCTTAAAAACGCCTCATCCCCGGTAAAGTGATAGAGCTGGTTTAGGTACAGCACTTGGACGACATCAAAATCGGAGCCATCTTTGGCACTAGCCAAAGTATACCGTTTAGCCGGTAGCCCACTGACCATCACATCTACTTCCGCTTGCACAGGAGTTTCATTCAAGACTAGGGATTGCATGGCGGACGGCATGACACTTAACTGACCTGCGTCAAAAGTGAACGTGGTAATCTCGCCCACTTCTAGTTTTTGTGCAGGTTTAGCTAAGGTGTACGCACCATCCGCGGATATGACGGGCTGATAGGTATCCTCGTCTACTACGGTATTCACATTTTGATTGATCGTAGTAGTGACATTGGTTGGCTCAGGAGCAGCATTACGGTTCAACACAACTAAGACGATGATCGCTGCCACGACCAAAAAGACAATGAAGAGAAGACCGGACCGTTTAGACACTGTCTTTTAACTTTAAAGCAGTTAGGATTTTTTCGTAACCGGATTTATTCTCTTTCTTCAGATAGCGCAACAAACGACGGCGTTGACCGACTTTCTTCAAGAGACCACGGCGAGATGAAAAGTCCTTTTTATGGCTTTTTAAATGTTCACTAAGATCCGCCATCTCATAGCACAACAAGGCGATTTGCACTTGTGGTGACCCAGTATCGCCCTTTTTCGTGGCGAATTTCTTGATAATTTCGTCCTTAAACTCTTTGGTCATCATAACTTTTCTACTGATCTTAGCGGTAACCAAGAGGTGGGTTAGACCCAGTCCGAGTGTACCGTCTTCAAATTAATGTAGGCCGTAGTGTACAAAATACGGCCGGGATTGTCAAACCGCGATTATTTCCGACGGCGATCCTTGATCAGGACGGTATTCTGATGTTCTGAAAGATCCACAAACCGGTCAGCTTCGGCCCGTAATAGGCTAGAACCAGACTGGCCAAACGCGACTGCTTCTGCCCGGCAACCAAGGGCTTTAACGTGCCTAAACAGGTCTGCAAAGTCCCCATCTCCGGATACCAGGACCACTACATCTAGCTTAGCTACCAAGCGCATGATATCCATAGCGATACCAACATCCCAATCGCCTTTTTTGTTGCCACCATGAAATATCTGTAAATCCTTGGATCTTAGCTCTAAACCACGCTTTTGGAGCGATTCAAAAAAGGTCTGTTCCAGCTTATTATCGGCTTTAATCACATAGGCAATAGCCCGGATCAAGGTGCGGTCACCGACGGCTAGCTCTAAAATCTTGCCAAAATCGACTTTGGCGCCATACAGCGCTTTGGCCGAATAATACATGTTTTGCACATCGATGAAGACACCGACACGCTGCTGGGATAAGGAAATCATGGAGATATGATACCACGCCTTGACTGATTACTGAAATACAGTAGGGTGTTGCGGTCAGTCAGGTCGACAGGCTCACTAAACCGCTTAACTGCGGACTGGAGTTTCCATGCTGAAGTGGACCTTGCGTGTCATCATCACGGTGGTAGACGGTCTCCTGGTCATGGCTCTGTGGTTGGTCACCCATCCCGTTTCCACCCCGCCGCCGGACATGCTGTCCGTCAACGTCGAGGAGGTCACTCCGGAGGAAGTCGAATTCATCCTCGACGCCACCGGGTACGACGAGGATGGCGGCATCCTCAACGAGGACAACCAGTAGGAGGAAGCGAAGCCGTTCGGTTGGGAGATCACACGATCACACCACCGGGCGGCTGCTTCATTTTGCAACACCTTCCCGCCTCTCCTTACCTTTACCTCCCCCTACCCCCTCCTCAAAAAGGAGTGGGGATATTCCATTACGAAAACCCTACTCCTTAGAGGAGAGGGTGCCCTGAGTTTCGAAGGGCGGGAGAGGTAGAAAAGTGGAGGGAGTAAGATCAGCAAACAAAAAACGGCCAGGCTGGCCGTAGTGTTATAGTTGAAGCGAGCGCGGCGTACCTGGGTGGGGACGCAGAGCTGGCTCTTTGACCGATCGGTCACCCGAGAGTGACGACGGTTCCTCCGATCAGGGCGTGGTCGATCAGATCCACCCGTGCGCCGCCGATTTCCGCGGCTTCGGCGGGTAGGGGTGCGGGATCCGGTTGTACCCCGCGTAGGTTGCGTTGGACGGAACCGGGCTGATGAGACCGATGATGATCATCGTGCTGGCGTACACGACGGAGCCACCGTGGATCATGAAGCAGAGCAGGCAGAGGGCGTAGAGCAGGAGTTGCATGGAAAGAGATCCTGGCTGGGGTGGATTAGCTCGAGACCCTGAAAGTCAAAGAGCCGCCGACATACTATATCGAAAACGGAATATTGTCAAGGCTCCTCCTCAAATATAGAGTGGGGTTCCAAATAATAACCAAGTGTCGTACAATATTGATATGTCTAACCTGAAGCAACTGATTACTGACTTTTTGGAATACATGGAGATCGAAAAGAATCGGTCGCAAGCCACCATTAAGAATTATGATTTTTACTTGCACCGCTTTGTAGACATGACCAAAGTAAGTTCCCCCACCGACATTACGGCCGATGTGGTGCGCTCTTACCGCTTACAATTGAATCGCTTACCGAATAAAGACCCGCGGACACAACTGAAGAAAAAAACCCAGAATTACCACATGATTGCGTTACGGGCGTTTTTGAAATATTTAGCCAAGCGCGATATTAAAACCTTAGCAGCCGAAAAAATTGAATTAGCTAAACAAGAAGATCGCCAAGTAGAATTTCTAGAAGGGAGTGAGCTGGAGGAGTTGTTAGAGGCACCGCTGAAAACACCTTCGACCTCTCTCCCTAACCCTCTCTCCTTTCAGGAAAGAGGGAATACTAAAACCCCACTCCTGAAAGGAGGGGGTGCCCGAAGGGCGGGGGAGGTCATCAAGTTACGCGATAAAGCCATCTTGGAATTATTATTCTCCACTGGGTTACGGGTATCGGAATTGGCCAATTTAAAAATCACCGACATTAATTTAAAGCGTGAGGAGTTTTCAGTGCGCGGCAAAGGCGGCAAAGTACGGGTGGTGTTTTTGTCTGCTCAAGCCAAACACTGGGTAGAGCAATACCTGGCAGCGCGCCATGATGTGTCGCCGTACTTATTTGTGGCGTTAGATCGCGCCAAGACCGGGCGGGAGGATGGAGATGCCGCACCATTAACGTCACGTTCAATTGAGCGCATCATTGCCCACTATGCCCGGGCGGTTGGGATCATGAAAAAAATTACGCCGCATACGTTGCGTCATAGTTTTGCGACTGACTTATTGCGCAATGGGGCTGATATTCGATCGGTGCAAAGTATGTTAGGCCACTCATCCATTACCACCACGCAAATTTATACTCATGTGACAGACCAACGCTTGAAAGAGGTGTATAAGAAGTTTCACGGGAAGGAGTGACGCCTTCCCTCTCCTCTCATTCTCCTCTCCCCATTTTGGAGAGGAGATGTTTTTACAACACACCCTTCTCCTAAATGAGGAGAAGGGATGGGGAAGAGGTAGGTGTTACCGCGTCTGCAAAAACGTCACTGCTCTCCGTGCTCGTAAACGGTAATACCCATCACCAGACTTATACTTCACATCCTCATAACGCCAGATGCGTTCGGTGATGCGTCCGGCGCCAGCCAATAAAATACGCAGCCGATGTTGTTTGGCCGCTGACCAATAGGCATACTTATCTTTGTGATTGGCATGAAAACGATAGAGGTAAATATTTTGCCGCCGTGAGGTGATGACATCATCAAACTGCACCAAACCGCTTTCTTCTAAACCATCAGCATCGTCAAGCACAAACGAATCAAAGGTTAAAGGTTGATCTAACTTACCGTCATGGTTACCATTCCACCACGTAGAGGGTTGGTTGAGTTGCACATTGTAGTACAACCATTCTTTCGGCAGATACCCTAAACTATACTGAAAGGTTTCACCCATGCTATCAGTCACACGCACTCGTAATACGGTTGAGCTATTGTCTCCTTTAGCCTTAAACTGCAACACCTGCGTGCCAACTGGTAGAGTCTCGCCCAACGTCACTGGTGCATAACAGTTATCGGTATCCGTAAAAGTGTAGCGCACGGTCATTTTTCCGGAGTCATGATCATCGATGCTACCATTGGTGCACACCGTACCGGCAAAATGCCAACCCGCGCTGGTGGTGAAACTATCGAGGACAGCGGCACCGGGTAACGTTGCATCTTTAAACCACTGCCCAGTTAATTCTTCTACTACAAATTTGTAGGCATTGGCAGATACTTTGGGCGTGAAATCATCTTCAAACAAACCAAATTGGGAATCGCTGACCGATTCATCATCGGTGGTATCGACCAAACTATACCAAAAGACTTTTTCGACATCGGGGATGGCTAGGGCCATGGTATACAGACGAGTTAGATATTCGGCTTGACGCCGGTTACTGACACCATCATCACCCGTTTGCCAACCCACTTCGGTCAGCCACAGTGGCACCGTAGCCATCTCAAACCGATTCAGAACCGCTTTCACATTATAGAGGTCGATCGGTAAGGTGTTTAAACCACTAGCGGTCGCTTCTGGGCCATAATTTAAATTATCGTTCGATGTACGATAGGGATGGATCGCCATCACATCAATTTCACTGGTATCGTCTAACAACGGTAGTACGGTTTCTAAAAAAGTATAGTCTGAACCGGACAAACCGCCAAAAATAATCTTGGCATCTGGATTACCTTGTTTGGCAGCGGCAATCGCGCTATCTAACAGGTCGGCATAATCGCCCTCATCACCTGTCCAAAAACTGTCATGGTTCGGTTCGTTCCAAATTTCCCAATAGGTCACCCGGCCAGCATACCGTTGGGTCACGGTTTCCACATAATTACTCCAGGCATCCAGATCGGGTGGATAAAATTCATAGTCAGTAGCGCCTGGATTATCCGACGCCCAGGAACTGCTGTACGTTAATAACCCGACCATTTCAATACCAGCTGTTTCGTAAGCGTCTACGACAGCATCATAGGTTTCAAAATTGTAGCTATCATCACTGGGCTCGATCACATCCCAATTGAATTGTTCTCTGCCCCATTGCACACCGGCATCGCTGGCCATAGTTAAGACCTCTGACCAATCTTCCTCGACATGACGTTGGCGCAGGTGAATGTTGACGCCAAAGGCGTCGGTGATGACATTATTTTTAGCCAACGTCACTGACGGCAAAAGGTAATACAACATCACTAACCCACACACGTAAAGTGTGGGGTTAGTTAGAAGTGATTTATTCTTTGTAGGCATTGATGTCTGCTAAGGCTTCTCGATAGGACTTCATGATACCACGCGCTTCGGCTTCTGACATCTGGTCCATTTCACTAGCCAATTGTTTGGCCCGTTCAACCAAATATTCAACCGTATTGCGCTTCGGATCATCCATCACTTCGTCTAATAACCGATGCAGTAAGACGCCAATGCGGGCGCCCGGTTTCCAGCCGAATTTCTCCATCGCATCATTACCATCAAAGGCCAGCATACTCGTAGAGATCGGGTCTTTTTGGACATATTCAATCCGCTTTTCCAATTCGATTAATTTATAGGGTTTATCCTTATAGACACCGGAGCCCATGCGGTCAGCAATGCGCACCGCCATGATATCGTTGATATATTCTAACCCCACTCGACGCAGTAAGCGACGCACGCCCGCATCCGTGATCTCACCAATGTTATAGTAGAACATATGATGCTTGACCAGATGCACTACCATGTTGGTATCGTCATTCGAAAACGCTAGGCGCTTCATAATAGTGCGCGCCATTTTAGCACCGACATGTTCATGTTGATAAAAGGTCGCCAGCTTGCCAGTACCTTCTTTGACACGAGCTTTACCAACGTCATGTAAGAGCGCAGCTAGCAGCACACGCCAATCGTCCGATGGACAAAACTGCATCGCAAAGACATTATGCGCAAACACGGTATAGATGTGGTGTAGATTCTGCTCCATACCAACCCCCTCTTCCAACTCTGGCATGATCAGTTGTAATAAACCGGTCACATGTAGTTGCCAAACAGCACTGTAGGCATCTTCCGTCAGCAACATTTTTACGAATTCATCGCGGATCCGTTCAGCCGAGACATGTTGGATTAATTTAGCCTGGGTGTGAATCGCCTGAAAGGTGTTGGGTTCAATTGTAAACCGTAACTGGCTGGCAAAACGAATGGCGCGCAACATGCGTAAGGCATCTTCCTGGAAACGTACAGTGGGATCCCCCACCGCCCGAATCACGCCAGCAGTTAAATCCGCCTGGCCTTGATATAAGTCAATTAGATTTTCTCCGTCATAGGCCAGTGCATTGATGGTAAAATCCCGCCGCGCTAGATCCTCTTTTAACGACACACCAAATTTTACTTGGTCTGGATGGCGATGGTCGGAGTATTTCCCATCCGCCCTGTACGTAGTCACTTCTACTTCCATGGCGCCACTACGTACAGTGACCGTACCAAAGGTATTTAAATAGAGAGATTTTGGAAAAACCTGCTGGATCTGTTCCGGCAATGCGTTCGTTGTCACATCCCAATCTTTCGGCTCCGTATATAACAAGACGTCACGCAAACAACCGCCGACCACATAGGCTTCATAGCCGGCTTGACGCAAGGTCGTTAACACTTGTTGTATATCAGTTGGCAACCGAATCCCGTGTAACATATGAGGTATTATTCTACAACTTCCAGCACACCTGTGGCACTGAGTTGCAAATGCCACTGCTGTTTCAACCGCGGCAAAGATGTCAGGGTGATAGTGCCGTCGTCGGCTTTAGTAAAAGTATGATCTGTCATGTTCGTATTTTGTACTGTACTCAACAGGGTGGCCTCTCCAGTCGCTAAATCTAAGCGATAACTACGGACAGTAGCACCAATGTCATAACCTGGCCCATAATATTCTACGGCTGTAAATGAAACTACTAAATACGTGACACCATCCTTTTCTACAACTGATAATCCCGTAGGATTTTCACCACTTTTTGCAATACGTTTGTGTGCTACTGTCTCGCCGGTATATCCATTTGTCACATACAGTTCAATATGATGACTATACTCACCACCTTGTTGACGCACGACTGCTACCAGACCATCATCAGCAATTACCCTGGTGACGTCTCTACCGGCGTGCCAGTGACGAGAAGGATGAAAAATTTGTTTACTACCATCTGCAAAAAAAATCTTTGTGCGATGAAACGACAAAGCTTCACTGGAAGTGATCACGCCATTCTTGAGTAGTGAGAAAGTGGCATCTTCATCCGTCTGCTGATCACAATCATTGTTTGTTTCATCATCTGGGTCGGTAGCGCCGGGGTGGATCTTTTTTAACGTATCATCACAATCGCCTTCCGTTTCACTAAAGCCATCCCCATCATGATCACGGGAGGTTAAGATATACGAACGACTGGCTTGAGCGCTACGATAGGTAGGCGTACCAATGAACAGATCTGCTTTGCCATCGTCATCGATATCTCCGTTAGCGTCGATAAAGATATCGCCGTAATAACCGACACCTCCACCATTAAATGTAATGGCGGCATCATCTACACCGACGGTAGCAGGCCAATGTCTTTTGCCATGAAAAACGTACATTAGACCATACTGATAAAATGGTCCGCGCATTCCTTGATCGGCTACCACTACGAGGTCACCAATACCATCACCGTTCAAATCGCCCGTGGTCAAACCGACTCCCAACTGATCTCCTTCAAATTCAGTATCCGCTGCGTTAAAAATATCTTTGGTGGCAGGTAAATTAGTTCGACCAAATAGTATGCGTACAAAATCACGGTCTCGAGTGTGCACTTCATCGTTCGTACTCACTATAATGTCTGCTTTAGCATCACCATTGATATCCGCTAAGACAGCTTGCAGTAGTTCCATGGTATAGTCATCATTATCACCATCGTTATGATCACGGTGATGAAAATTAACAATCAACCCTGCATCCTCGGCAGCTAAAGTAGCGGCTGGCTCTGCGGAACCAAGAAATAATAACAAGTAATCGGCTTTATTATAATTCCAGGGTGCGCGATCCTGGTAGACCAGGATATCATCAAAACCGTCACCGTTGACATCACCCACGCGTTGAAAAGCCATACTTTCCATCTCGTCTCCATAGGTGTGGTAGAGCAAGTCCGATTGGTCATCTTGAATGGTCACCAAGGCCGCAGTTGGGATGTCACCGTCAAAGTCTGCAGCCAGCGGTCCGGCCAAGACATAAATAGATTGGTTCGTATCGGACACAATCAGATCATCATTCCCGTCACCATTAAAATCACCTTGACCCAGTGCTACATAACTAGGTTCATCATCATTACTTTGTAGTGCTATCGCAGTGACGCCATCATCATCTGTTAAATATAAGGTTGGTGTATAATTAAAACTAGCGTCCGTGGCAAAAAAATCTGTCCTACCATCACTGTTGACATCACCTACATACTGACTAGTGGTTCCATGAAAGACATCGTCCGCACTACCGGAAACTAATAAATGATCAGAAGATAAGTGCGCCGTTGGTTGCTGTTTACCTGGAGACACATAGAGTGCACCGGCTCGACTGAACCCATTAAGATGTTTCCCGGGGTAGGCTAAGAGTAAATCAGCAATGCCATCACCTGTGTAATCACCAGCGGAGCGAGCACGCACTGGACCATTCAGTTTAGCCCGGATACCAAAGTTGCCACCGTCATTGATGGCAGTGACGATATCTGGGGTGTAGCTATCTAAATTAATCGTAGCCGCCAACGCCGTTTGACTAGATGCTATGCATATCGACAAGATGATGACTAGTTTTTTCATACAGTTATTATACCAGCTTTAGCTAACACCTGTTGTACATCAGTTGGCAACTTGATAGGATAAGGCATACTGATACCTTACACTACGCGTCCCGATAGTTCAACGGATAGAACAGCAGCCTTCTAAGCTGCGGATCTAGGTTCGATTCCTAGTCGGGGCACTATGAAATTTGCACCCGAGTTAGCCAGACGTGGGCAGATCCATCGCCGGAACGCTGCAGAAAAAACACCACATGGTGAAACCTGGGGTGTGAACACTGGTGGTTATGCTCAGCAATTGTTTTTTAATGAACCATTAGTATCACATCGCAGCGAGCGAGAGCTGGTTGGTGTTGAACAACGTTTTTATGATCAGTTGCGCCACTTATTAGAAATTAAAGCTGCTACCGGCCAACCCACCATGATGCTGGATTTTGGTGGCATGTTTGGCTTATCACTAGCACGATTGGCGGCACAACCAGAATTACATGCTCAACTGGAAACTGGAAAACTAGCTTTGGTAATCACAAATTTATCCTTGAATGTAGATGAGGCATTGAAGTCACAAAAGAAACGTCCTGATCAATTAGGTCAGAAAGAAATCGATTTAATTCGTGAACAACGTCCCTGGCTACATTATGTACAAGGCGACGCTGCGGCCATTCGCCGTCAAACGATTACATTGCCCGATGGCAGTACGTTACCGTTAGCCGGCAATGTGGATCTGATTCATGAATGGTTTGCCTTAGCGCATGGGGTGAAGAATGATACCGATATTCCACGATTAGGAAAATTACTCAGCCCGTATGGCAGCTTATGGTTAAGCTCCAGTACCAACATGGAACCATCAAACCGCTATGGTGAGGTTACACACGCTGATCGCGTAGCGGCTGATGCACTGGGTAGGGCTAACTTAGCTGAACTTGGACTAACCGAACTGGACTTGCAGGGCAGAAAATCTCCGTACCACATTTTTGTACAGCCAGGAACGCCACCTATCATCTAACTGTGATATACTACCATCATGGCTACTAGTTGTACCGTCGGGCTTGGTTGTGCAAATTTGTATGATACTTGGTTCCAGTTAGGACTGGTTGTTTTGGTTATTATCGGGATCATGATTCTAGCCAACTGGTTAGTTTGGCGACGGATTCAACGCTATCTCACACAACCAAAGCAGCGACGGATTTATTTTGTAGTGATGTTTTTACTACTGTTATTGCCAAGTATTGTAGCTGGGGGTTGGTTAACAGACGTTATGCTAAAAACATCAGCGCTGGAGTATCTACGCGATCGTTTACCAGTGAATACCAGCCGCTGTACGGGCTGCACCAATACCTAGGGATGCTCAGTATCCCATTGACCGTAGACTGACATATAGGTTTTATTCATAACCGTCGCATCGTAATAGGGTTGATTATCTGGTGTATGCACATGGTTCAGAATGCGATGACCGAGGTCGCTGCGAAGGTCAGCGCGCATCGTGTATTCTGGTGTAATTGTGGTATGCCCACGACGGTCGCTCCACCGCTGAAGTACATAGCGCCAGTCGATTCCGTCCGGCGTAGCCAAGACTGACCGCATCACGGCTAGATGTCGCTCTAGGGTTGCCGGATCGCGTAGTGTCCCAGACATGGCGCTGCGCCCGCTATCCCGTTGGAGAAAATATTTTCCCCAGACTTCTTCTGGCATGGTACGCGTTGTGATATCAATTCCAACCAACGTAGGATCAGCGTCAGGCGGCTCCACCCGAAGTAACAGATCAACATGTTCATTCATATCTACACCGGCTCGGGCACGAAATGGCCGAAAGGGTGGTGCTACTCTACTTCCTAATCGTGCCGCCATCGTAAAGGTAATGCGTTCGGCCAACATACCTGGATGACGTAACGCTCCTTCAACCGTTGGACGAGTTAATTTTTTGGTATAGTTGCCAGGTACTACATACCGAGCGGCAATGTCTTGCCACGATACACCTTGATCTGCTAGCGCAGTGGCTTGTTTCCAGACCTGTGCGCCGAGCAACAAACGTGCTACAAACACTCGACGCATGATGGCACGATATTTCACATCTTCAACTAATTGACGAGTTCGATTAGCTTGCGGACGTTTGCGGCAATCTGGATTAAGAGTGGGCAGCATATCCCACTCCGCTGCTGCATCAAGATCGCCCAATGTGAGTTTCACAACACCTGGAACATCATGCTGACTCGGTAAATGTTTAAATTGATCAGGATGACGGCTGACGAACTCACCGCGTCGAGTGATATCTACTGGATATGTCGTCACAGCCAATGGAAGAAATTCCGGTAAATCATAGTCGAACTGTGACCAATCACCACCATTAATTCTCCTCGTGTTATCATGGAACCGTGCTTGGAGGAGGCCACGCAAATCACGCAGCTCTCTGATCTGCAGGTCTAAGCCCTCGATATGGTGAATGGCATTGTATGGCCCTCGAATGAGCTCTGGTTCGAATCGTTCGGGCATATGACAGTATCTTAGCGGATGATTGCAAAAAGCGAAATGATTTGTTAGAATACCGCCCACCTTCGCCACGTTGTGGCTACGGTCGGTAAACAGCTCTTCGATATTTATAAGGCAGGGTAGCTCAGTTGGTTAGAGCGTGGGACTCATAA